>NZ_BAABEM010000049.1:0-175835 GCF_039540155.1 Gibbsiella greigii | reverse complement strand
GGTGTAGCTCTGCTCGACAACCAACTGAGCCGCTTCACGTTTGAACTCTGCACTAAAATTTCTTTTTTTCATTGGAGCACCTGTATTGTTCTGAGGTGAGCATATCACCTCTGTTCAGGTGGCCAAACTCAGTGTGCCACTTCAAATACACGAGCGCTATGCGATGCCGACCACTTCTGATTGCTGGCGTGCCACTCTCTGGCTACCACTTCAAACGTTATCGCCTCTTGCTCCTGCTCTACCTTAACGGCTTTCTTGTTATCACTGGGATCGATGCTGTTTGCTAACAGCTTACGGGCTTCATCCCGGCGTGCCCTGGCATCCGCCAGCGAAACTTCAGGATATTTTCCCAATGCCAGCATTTTCTCTTTACCACTAAAGCGATAACGAAGTCGCCAGTATTTTGAACCGTTAGGGTGAACCAGCAAAACCATGCCTTCACCGTCAGTTAGTTTGTAGGCTTTTGCTTCAGGCTTAGCCGAACGAACCTTCACATCACTCAGAGCCATGATGAGTATCCTTTCAAGGGTCCTGTGTGGGTACAAACATTATCGAACCGGGATATACCCGCAGTTGTACCCGCATCAGTAAGTTGATGTAGATTGAATCAGGTTGACTTAGGTTGAGTGAAAAAGCGAGGAAAGCCTTGCGGATACTGGATTTCAGGCACAAAAAAAGACGTCCGTTGACGTCTATTGATGTTCCGATGGTGCCGAAGGCCGGACTCGAACCGGCACGTATTTCTACGGTTGATTTTGAATCAACTGCGTCTACCGATTTCGCCACTTCGGCACTGAAGTAGTATGCGGAAAACGGGTGCATTATACCTGCCAGCGATCGGCACGCAAGAGTTATCAAGCATTCAATGGGTTGAATGCTGAAAAAAGCGTCATACCCCACCTTTCCTATCTCTTTCAAGCCAAAAATCGCCCCTCCCTGTCTACCGCCCTCACGTTGAAAGCAATTGAACAAAAAAACTGCAAAACAGATCACGTTTGCGGATAAATGCGTTACCAAACGCATTTGAAAACAAATACAGTGCAAATATGAAATTAAATGAAAACAAAAATCAGGATATAGCAATGAACAATATCACTCAACGTATGGCCCGGCTTATCGATCTCAGCGCCGTGCAGGCCACCAACACCGAGACGGATGTCCGCCACTGCGCTGCGCTGGCCACCCACTACCACATCATTTCCGTCCACGTGCTGCCCTGCTGGACGCGCTTTCTCAGCACGCTGCTGCCCGAGCAGGGCCGGGCAGACGTCATGATCGGCGGGCCGGTCGGCTTCCCTGGCGGGGCGCACACCACCGATATCAAAGTTCAGGAGGTGCGCCAGTTGATTGCCGACGGCGCGCGCGAGGTCGATATGGTGGTGAATATCGGCAAAGTGCTCTCCGGCGATTACGACTACGTGCGCCAGGATCTGCGCCGCGTGGTGGAAGCGGCCGCACCGGTGCCAGCCAAAGTCATTCTGGAAACGCACTACCTGAATGAACAACAGATACGCACGCTGTGCGAAATCGCCGTCGAGGTCGGCATGGCCTGGGTGAAAACCGCCACCGGCTGGGCGCCGACCGGCGCCACGGTGGAAAAAGTGGCGATCATCGCCGATCAGCTGCGCGGCCGTATCCAGATCAAAGGGGCCGGCGGCATTCGCGATCTGGCCAGCATCCGGGCGCTGTATCGCCTGGGCGTGCGCCGCTTCGGCATGAGCGCCGCCACCACTCAAAAAGTCTTGGAACAACTGGAACAGGATCCCAGCCTGTTCCCGGAGCTGCACGATAACTAAAACCTGATAGGCGGCCTCTGTCGCCATCAGCATAACGCTTCTAGGGGCGGCGCCCGCCGCCCAAAACGGGAGTGATAATAATGAAAGATATACTTCTTACCCTTGATGTCGGCACCGGCAGTACCCGCGCCGGGCTGGTCACAAATACCGGGCAAATCCTCGGCTTCACGCAGTGCGAATACGATCAAATCACGCCGCAGGCCGGCTGGGCGGAGCAACCGCCTTCGTTGTGGTGGCAAAGCGCCTGCCAGTGCCTGCAAGAGCTGTTGGCACGCTTTGCCGACCAGCGCCCGCGCATCGCCGCGGTTGGCGTCTGCGGGCAAATGCACGGCACCGTGCTGCTGGATGCCGCAGGCGAACTGGTGGTCGATCGCGCCCTGCTGTGGAACGATAAACGCTCACAACCGCAGGTAGAGCGCTTTAAACAGCAAGGGCTGGCGGAAAGCTGGCTGGCGATGCTGAATAACCCGCCGACGGCCGCCTGGCCGGCGTTCAAGCTGGCCTGGCTGCGCGAACATCACCCCGATCAGTGGGCACGCATTGCCACGGTGCTGATGCCGAAAGATTACATCAACTTCCGGCTCTGCGGCGCCCGCGCCACCGATTACAGCGAAGCCTCCTGTTATTACCTGCTGGATAGCGGCACGCTAGCCTGGTCGGAACCCGCTCTGCGCCATTTTCATCTGCGGGCGGATCAACTGCCGGCGCTGCACCTCTCCAGCGATATCATCGGCCAGATCGGCCCCACGGCGGCGGCGGCCACCGGTTTGCCGGTGGGCATCCCGGTGATGGCCGGGGCGGCGGATATGGCTGCCACGCTGCTGGGTTCCGGCGTCTATCAACCCGGCGCCGCCTCCGACAGCACCGGCACCTCCACGCTGCTGACGATGGTGGCCGGCAAGCCGCTGCGCGATCCCTGGGTGAATAACCTACATCTGGCCAATCCGGCCTGGGGCGGCTTCACCATTCTGGATGCCGGCGGCGATGCCATGCGCTGGGCGCGTATGGCGCTGAACGACAGTCAGCTCAGCCACCAGCAAATGCTCGCTCTGGCGGCCGAGATCGCCCCTGGGGCCGAAGGGCTGATTTTTCTGCCCTACCTCACCGGCGAACGCCTGGCGGCGCACACCAATTCACGCGCGCAGTTCTTCGGCCTGCAGCGCAAACACCGGCAAGGGCACCTCTACCGCGCCGTGCTCGAAGGCGTGGCGCTGGCCTCGCTGCGCAACCTGCAGCAATTGCAGCGCTGCGCGCAATCGCCAGAGGCGATCATTGCCTCCGGCGGCGGCGCCCGCAGCGCGCTGTGGCTGCAAATCAAAGCCTCGGTCTATAACCTGCCGCTGCTGCAAACCCGCAACCAGGAAAACGGCACCACCGGCTGTGCGATCATCGCCGGCGTTGGTGTCGGCCTGTTCAACAGTTTTGCCGAAGGCGTGAAGCGCACCGTCAGCGTTGAACGGGAATTTATGCCGGATCCCCGGCAGCACGAACACTATATGCGCTGCTTTGAGCTGTTCGAACGGCTCTACCACCAGGCGCAGCCTCTCTACGAACAGCTTGACGTTATTAGCTCGTTCTCTTTTTCTGCGGATAAAGGAACACCACAATGAGCGACTCTCTGATTAACAAAAGCGAGGCGGCGCAGCACGCCGCGGCGGAAAGCATCGACCGCAGCGCCTACCTGCCCGCCACGCCCTGGCTGCAGTTGATGCTGGTCTGCTGCCTGTTTGCCCTGTGGGGGATGGCCGGCAACCTGAACGATATCCTGATCGCCCAGTTCAAAAAGGGTTTCGATCTCTCCGATACGCAAACCGCGCTGGTGCAATCGATCTTCTTCCTCGGGTATTTTCTGATGGCGTTGCCCGCCGCCGCGGTGATCAAACGCTATTCCTACAAAGTGGCGATCGTCATCGGGCTGTGCCTGTATGCGCTGGGCTGTTTCTTGTTTATCCCGGCGGCAATGATGATGACCTATGGCGCGTTCCTGGCCTGCCTCGGCATCATCGCCACCGGCCTGTCGTTCCTCGAAACTTCGGCGAATACCTACTCCAGCCTGCTGGGGCCGCTGGAAACCTCTACCCAGCGCATTAACTTCTCGCAGATCTTCAACTCGTTGGGGATCATTTTCGGCGTGCTGATCGGCCAGCAGTTGGTATTCGGCAAAAACGATCCCTCTCACGCCGAACTGCTGCAAATGCCGCTGGTACAGGCCGAGGCCACGCGCGCGCAAATGGTGTCGCAGGTGGTAACGCCATACCTGATCATCGGCGCCGTACTGGTGGTGCTGGCGCTGATCTTCGTGGCGGTCAAGTTCCCCGCTTGCAAAACACAACGCGCGCACAACGGCGTGGGCAAGCCACTGATGCAGTCGCTGAAAATCCTGCTGGCGCTGCCGCGCTTTCGCTTCGGCGTGCTGTCGCAGTTCCTGTACGTCGGCGCGCAGGTGGGGCTGTGGAGCTTCACCATCCGCTTTGTGCAGATCATCGAACAGGGCACGACCGAGCACTCCGCCACCTACTGGCTGCTGGCCACGCTGGTGTGCTACTGCGCCGGCAAGGTAGTCACCACCGCGCTGATGAAGAAATTCAACCCGGCGTTGCTGCTTGGCGTGTTCTGCTCGCTCTGCGTGTTCCTGTTGCTGTTTGCCGTCAGCATTCAAAGCCTGGTTGCCGTGGTTGCCATCATGGGCACCAATTTCTGTATGGCGCTGTGCTGGCCGACCAACTTCGGCCTCACCATCAAGGGGCTGGGGGAAGAAACGCAAATCGCCGGCTCGATCGTGGTGATGTCGATCATCGGCGGCGCGGTGGTGCCGTTGATCATGGGGATCATTTCCGATGCCCACGGCGGCAATATGCAGATCGCCTTCGCCGTGCCGCTGGTCTGCTTCGCCTACGTCGCCTTCTACGGTTTCTACTGTGTAAAAAAGGGGATTTAGTATGGCGAATCTGATTACCGGCCTGGCGCACGTTGGCCTGCGCAGTGCGGATATCGAACAGGCGACCCGCTTTTATCATTCGCTGGGTTTTACCACGCGCCAGTCATTGGCCATTGAGGAGCCGCAGGGCACGGTTGAGGTGCGTTTTCTGGCGCTGGGTGAGCTGATACTGGAACTGTATCAGTTGCCCTGGCCGGGGCTGGCGCGCAACGCGGCCTGCTTTGGCATTGACCATGTGGCACTGCGGGTTAGCGATTTAGCGACGGCGCAGCTGTGGGTGGAACGGCTCGGCTATCCGCTGACGGAAGGCCCGGCGCTGCAACCCAGCGGTAGCCACGGCGTGCGCTACTTTATGATCGCCGGGCCAGATGGGGAGCGGGTGGAGTTTAATCAGCCGCTGTAGCTTCCCCTTCCCCCTCACCCCAACCCTCTCCCAGAGGGAGAGGGAGTAGGTACGGGGCTATGGCTAACTCCCCTCTTCCCAGGGTTAGCGGCAACAGCGCTTTTGCCAGCAACGCATGTGCGGGTTATATTAATCCGCACATCGTTCAGCAGGCAGGGAAAGGGTATGTACGCAGAGGAACGCCAGGAAAAACTTCTCGCTATCCTGAAAGAAAAACGCAAGCTGTCCGTCAGCGAGATGAGCGAGCGTTTCAATGTATCTGGCGCCACCATCCGTACCGATCTGCGTATTCTGGAAGACGCCGGTATGCTCACCCGCACCCACGGCGGCGCCATCTTGCGCACCCGCGCCAGCTTCGAAATCAGCTCGGATCAGCGTGAAGAGGTCAACCTCTCCTCCAAAGAGCAAATCGGCCAACTGGCCGCCAGCCTGGTGGAAGATGGCGATATCATCGTGCTTGATACCGGCACCACAACGTTGCAAATCGCCCGCCACATCCGCCAGCGCCGCAATATTACGGTGATCACCAATGATTTTATTATCGCCAAGAGCCTGGAAGATGTGGAGTCCGTTCAAATTGTGCTGCTCGGCGGCATCGTCAAAAAAGGCTACCACTGTGCGGTGGCGATTAGCGGCCGCTCGCTGCTGGATTCGCTGAACATCGATAAAGCCTTTATGGGTGTTAACGCCCTGTCGTTGAAGCAGGGCGCCTGCGTGGCCGATATCATGCTGGCGGAAACCAAGCGCAGCATGGTGGAACATGCCAACCAGGTGATCGTGGTTTGCGATCACAGCAAGCTGGGCAATACCTCGCTGGCGCAGTTTGCCACCGCGGCGCAAATCGACACCGTGGTGCTCGATCGGCTGCCGGAAAACGCCGAAGAATATCAGGAAGCCGGTATTGCGCTGCTGAGCATCGAACAGGCATAAGCACGCCCGCCGCCCGCGATCAAAAAAGGCACGCCCTTGCGGCCGCGCCTTTTCTATTAAAACACGCTACGTTAGCGCCGCTTCAGCAGCAAATACACGCTGATCAGCAGGAACAGCATGCTCGGCAGCAGTGCGCCCAGCACCGGCGGCATGTTATACACCAGGCTCAGCGGGCCGAAGATCCTGTCCAGCACGTAAAACAGAAAGCCGAAGCTGATACCGGTGACCACGCGGATGCCCATCGGCACGCTGCGCAACGGGCCGAAGATAAACGACAGCGCCATCAGCATCATCACCGCCACGGAAAACGGCGAGAAGATTTTGCTCCACATGTTCAGTTGGTAGCTGTTGGATTCCTGGCCGCTCACCTTCAGGTAGTTCACGTAGTTATACAACCCACTGATGGAGAGCGAATCCGGTTCCAGCGCCACCACGCCCAGCTTGTCCGGCGTCAGGTTGGTTTTCCATTCGCCGGTCAGCGTCTGGCTGCCGGTCACCAGCTTGTCGTTGGTCAGATCGGAGGTGTCCACCTGCGCTAGCTTCCACACCCCGTCTTCAAAGGTGGCGGTGGCGGCGTAGCGCACCGTTTCCAGCCGGCGCTGATCGTTAAAGTGGTAAATGTTCACCCCGGCCAGCTCTTTTTCGCCCGCCACTCGCTCGATAAAAATAAAGTCGTTGCCGTCTTTCGCCCACAGCCCGTTCTTGGTAGAAAGCAGCGAGCCGCCGTACATCTGCTGCGCACGGTAGTTGCGCGCCATCTGTTCGCCCTGCGGCGCCACCCATTCGCCAATCGCCATGGTCAGCAGCACCAGCGGAATAGCGGTTTTCATCACCGAACCGGCGATCTGCAGGCGGGTGAAGCCAGAAGCCTGCATCACCACCAGTTCGCTGCGCGTCGCCAGTTGCCCCAGGCCGAGCAGCGCCCCCAGCAGGGCGGCCATCGGGAAGAACACCTCAATGTCTTTCGGCACGCTGAGCAGGGTATACATGCCTGCGTCCAGCGCCGAATAGTCACCCTGCCCCACTTTGCGCAGCTGATCGACGAACTTGATGATGCCGGACAACGAAACCAGCATGAACAAGGTCATGATGATCGTGTTGAAAATCGTCCGGCCAATATAGCGATCCAATACACCAAACATCAGGCGGCTCCTCTCAGGCGCGCGCGCACTCGGCGCATCGGCACGGTATCCCACAGGTTCAGCCCCAGGGCGATCACCAGGTAAACGCCGTTCACCAGCCACAACCACAGCAGCGGATCGAGTTTGCCTTTGCCGGCGTTAGACTGCAGCGAGGTTTGCAACAAGAAGAACACCAAATACAGCAGCACCGCCGGCAACATGCTGAGCACGCGCCCCTGGCGTGGGTTCACCACGCTGAGCGGCACCACCATCAACGCCATCAGCACCACGGAAACCACCAGCGTCAGGCGCCAGTGGAACTCGGCGCGCGCTTCAGGATCGTCGGAATGCCACAGCGCGCGCATCGACATCTGCTCGGTCTGGGGTTCACCCTGCGTCACGGCGCGGTGGCCCACCACCGCCTTGTAATCGGTGAAATCGGTAATGCGGAAATCGCGCAGCAGCGCGGTGCCCTCAAAGCGCGAGCCTTTGTCCAGCGTCACCACCTGCGTACCGTCTTTCAGTTGGTTGATTTCGCCATGCTGCGCCACCACCACGGAAGGGCGCTGGTTGCCGCTGGGCCGCAGCTGCGCCATAAATACGTTATCAAAGGTGTTGCCCTTAACGTTGCCGATAAACAGCACCGCGTTGCCGTCCTGCAGCGGCTTGAACTGGCCTTCCGCCAGCCCGGCGATGTTCGGGTTGGCCTTGGCTTCCGCCAGCACCTCCACCTGATAGCCGGTGGCCCACGGCCCCACCCAAAACACATTCACCGCCGCCAGCAGCGAGGTCAGCAGCGCCAGCACCATCGCAGCTGCCACCAGGGTGCGTTTCCCCAGGCCGCAGGCGTGCATAACGGTAATTTCACTCTCGGTGTAGAGCCGCCCAAGCGTCATCAACAAACCGAGGAACAGGCTTAAAGGAAGAATTAGCTGCGCCATCTTCGGGATGGTCAATGCAAGCAGGGAAATGACTAAATTTGTCGGAATACTGCCGTCCACCGCATCGCCTAACACCTTGACCAGGTTCTGACAAATGAAGATCAGAAGCAGGACAAACAGAATCGCGATTTGGCTCTTGAGCGTTTCCCGTACCAGATATCTAATGATAATCACGCTTATTACGCCTGTGAAAACTTGTCTTTTTGCAGGAAAATCGATAGTTTCTTCGCTAATCCGCCATTTATTCTCATCATATGGCAACCTTCACAGCTAAAATAGTATTACAACATCAAGCTGTTTGTGTGTCCTATAGGAACGCGCCTATAGTCGCCAAAACAGAGAAATTTTCGCCGTTCAGGTTAACACACACAGTTAACTCAATGGCGGGAGATCGTTACGGAGTTGGTCATTCTAGCCGTAGCGCCCGCCTTTGTCTTTAAGATTCAGGAGAGTGCATGGAGTTCAGTGTAAAAAGCGGTAGCCCGGAAAAACAGCGCAGCGCCTGTATTGTCGTCGGTGTTTTTGAACCGCGCCGCCTGTCACCTATCGCAGAACAACTCGACAAAATCAGTGATGGTTATATCAGCGCCCTGTTGCGCCGTGGCGAACTGGAAGGCAAAGTCGGGCAGACATTACTGCTGCACCATGTGCCTAACATTCTCTCTGAACGTATCCTGCTGATCGGCTGCGGCAAAGAGCGCGAACTTGATGAGCGCCAGTACAAACAGGTGATCCAGAAAACCATCAACACCCTCAACGACACCGGCTCAATGGAAGCGGTCTGCTTCCTGACCGAGCTGCACGTCAAAGGACGCAACACCTACTGGAAGGTGCGCCAGGCGGTGGAAACCGCCAAAGAAACGCTCTACACCTTCGATCAGTTGAAAAGCAACAAGATCGAACCGCGCCGCCCGCTGCGCAAAATGGTGTTCAACGTGCCGACCCGCCGCGAACTGACCAGCGGCGAGCGCGCCATCCAGCATGGCCTGGCGATCGCGGCCGGCATCAAGGCCGCCAAAGATCTCGGCAACATGCCGCCGAACATCTGCAACGCCGGCTATCTGGCTTCGCAGGCGCGCCAACTGGCGGATGCCTTCAGCAGCCATATCGCCACCCGCGTCATCGGCGAGCAACAGATGAAAGAGCTGGGCATGAACGCCTATCTGGCGGTCGGCGCCGGTTCGCAAAACGAATCGCTGATGTCCGTGGTGGAATATAAGGGCAACCCGAACCCGGACGCTAAGCCGATCGTGCTGGTGGGCAAAGGACTGACCTTCGATTCCGGCGGTATCTCGATCAAACCGGCCGAAGCCATGGACGAAATGAAGTACGACATGTGCGGCGCGGCCACGGTTTACGGCGTGATGCGCGTGGTGGCGGAGCTGAACCTGCCGCTGAACGTGATCGGCGTGCTGGCCGGCTGCGAAAACATGGTCGGCGGGCGCGCCTATCGCCCCGGCGACGTGCTGACCACCATGTCCGGCCAAACGGTCGAAGTGCTGAATACCGACGCCGAAGGCCGCCTGGTGCTGTGCGACACCCTGACCTACGTCGAGCGCTTTGAGCCGGAACTGGTGATCGACATCGCCACGCTGACCGGCGCCTGCGTGATCGCGCTGGGCCACCACCTGACCGGGCTGATGTCCAACCATAACCCGCTGGCGCACGAGCTGATCGGCGCGTCCGAGCAGGCCGGCGACCGCGCATGGCGTTTGCCGTTGGCGGACGAGTTCTACGAACAGCTGGACTCCAACTTTGCTGATATGGCCAACATCGGCGGCCGCCCAGGCGGCGCCATCACCGCAGGCTGCTTCCTGTCGCGCTTTACCCGCAAATACAGCTGGGCGCACCTGGATATCGCCGGCACCGCCTGGCGCTCCGGCAAGGCCAAAGGCGCCACCGGCCGCCCGGTGGCGATGCTGGCGCAGTTCCTGCTGAACCGTGCGGGGCTTAACGGCGACGAGTGATGCCGATACTCCGTGGGTTTCAGGCCGCCGCGTTGTTGGCTGCAACTTGAAATCCATTGGGTATATATACTCTAAATAATTCGAGTTGCAGGAAGGCGGCGACGCAGTGAATCCCCAGGAGCTTACTCCAGTAAGTGACTGGGGTGAGCGAGGAAAGCCAACACACCTGCAACTTGAAGTATAACGAGTATAATCGCCGTCATGCAGATCCCGAAGGGCGCACAAGTTGCGCCCCTACTTTTTTCTAACGGCAAATGAGCTAATGAGCAAACAGGCAACGTTCTATCTCTTCGAACACGACCAGCCCGCAGGCGCGCTCAGCGCCCATGAAGCCGTGGCCTGCGCCGTTGCCGCAGAAAGATGGCGCGCCGGCAAACGGGTGTTGATCGCCTGTGAAAGCCAGGAACAGGCCCAGCGCCTGGACGAAGCGCTGTGGCAACGCGAGCCGCATGAATTCGTGCCGCACAATCTGGCCGGCGAAGGCCCGTATGCCGGCGCGCCGGTCGAGCTGTGCTGGCCCGGCAAACGCGGCAATGCCCCGCGCGATTTGCTGATTAACCTGCAGCCGCAGTTTGCAGATTTTGCTACCGCTTTCCATGAAGTGGTAGACTTCGTCCCTTACGAGGACACCTTGAAACAGTTGGCGCGCGAACGTTACAAAGCCTATCGCAGCGTCGGCTTCCACTTGACCACGGCAACGCCGCCAACTCACTGAATTACGAAATAAAATGGAAAAGACAAACAGTCAACTCGACACCGCATACGATCCAACCCAGATCGAACAGAAGCTGTACGATCACTGGGAAAGCCAGGGTTACTTCAAGCCGAACGGCGATACCAGCCAGGAAAGCTTCTGCATCATGATCCCGCCGCCGAACGTAACCGGCAGCCTGCACATGGGCCACGCCTTCCAGCAAACCATCATGGACACCATGATCCGCTACCAGCGCATGCAGGGTAAAAACACCCTGTGGCAGGCGGGCACCGACCACGCTGGCATCGCCACCCAAATGGTGGTTGAACGCAAAATCGCCGCGGAAGAGAACAAAACCCGTCATGACTACGGCCGCGATGCGTTCATCGACAAAATCTGGCAGTGGAAGGCGGAATCCGGCGGCACCATCACCCGCCAGATGCGCCGCCTCGGCAACTCCGTGGACTGGGAGCGTGAACGCTTCACCATGGACGAAGGCCTGTCCAACGCGGTGAAAGAAGTGTTTGTCCGCCTGTATAACGAAGATCTGATTTATCGCGGCAAGCGCCTGGTGAACTGGGATCCCAAACTGCGCACTGCCATTTCCGATCTGGAAGTGGAAAACCGCGAGTCCAAAGGGTCGATGTGGCACCTGCGTTACCCGCTGGCCGACGGCGCGAAAACCGCCGAAGGCAAGGATTACCTGATCGTCGCCACCACCCGCCCGGAAACCGTGCTGGGCGATACCGGCGTAGCGGTTAACCCGGAAGATCCACGCTATAAGGATCTGATTGGCAAAGAGATCATCCTGCCGCTGGTCAATCGCCGCATTCGTATCGTCGGCGACGAACACGCCGATATGGAAAAAGGCACCGGCTGCGTGAAAATCACCCCGGCGCACGACTTCAACGACTACGAAGTGGGCAAGCGCCACGGCCTGCCGATGATCAACATTCTGACTTTCGACGGCGACATCCGCCAGGAAGCCGAAGTGTTCGATACCCTGGGCGAAGCCAGCCAGCTTTACAGCAGCGAGATCCCGGCCCCGTTCCGCGGCCTGGAGCGCTTTGCCGCCCGTAAGGCCATCGTGGCCGCCTTCGACGAACTTGGCCTGCTGGCCGAGATCAAACCGCACGATCTGACCGTGCCGTACGGCGATCGCGGCGGCGTGGTCATCGAACCGATGCTGACCGACCAATGGTACGTGCGCACCGCGCCACTGGCCAAAGTGGCGGTGGAAGCCGTGGAACAGGGCGAAATCCAGTTCGTGCCGAAGCAGTATGAAAACATGTACTTCAGTTGGATGCGTGATATCCAGGACTGGTGTATATCTCGCCAGCTGTGGTGGGGCCACCGTATCCCGGCCTGGTACGACGCCAACGGCAAAGTGTACGTCGGCCGCAACGAAGAAGAAGTGCGCCGCGAGAACAACCTGGGTGCCGACGTTCAGTTGAACCAGGACGAAGACGTGCTGGACACCTGGTTCTCTTCCGGCCTGTGGACCTTCTCCACCCTCGGCTGGCCGGAGCAGACCGAAGCGCTGAAAACCTTCCACCCAACCAACGTGATGGTGAGCGGGTTCGACATCATCTTCTTCTGGATTGCCCGCATGATCATGCTGACCATGCACTTCATCAAAGATGAAAACGGCAAGCCGCAGGTGCCGTTTAAAACCGTGTACATGACCGGCCTGATCCGCGACGACGAAGGGCAGAAAATGTCCAAGTCCAAGGGCAACGTGATCGATCCGCTCGACATGGTGGACGGTATTTCGCTGGCGGACCTGCTAGAAAAACGCACCGGCAACATGATGCAGCCGCAGTTGGCGGAAAAAATCCGTAAGCGCACCGAGAAGCAGTTCCCGAATGGTATCGAGCCGCACGGCACCGACGCCCTGCGCTTCACCTTGGCGGCGCTGGCTTCCACCGGCCGCGACATCAACTGGGACATGAAGCGCCTGGAAGGCTACCGCAACTTCTGTAACAAGCTGTGGAACGCCAGCCGCTTTGTGTTGATGAACACCGAAGAGCACGATTGTGGCTTTAACGGCGGCGAGATGCAGCTTTCGCTGGCGGATCGCTGGGTGCTGGCGGAGTTCAACCGCACGGTGAAAGCCTACCGCGAAGCGCTGGACAGCTACCGTTTCGATATCGCCGCCGGCATCCTGTATGAGTTCACCTGGAACCAGTTCTGCGACTGGTATCTGGAACTGACCAAGCCGGTGCTGGGCAACGGCAGCGAAGCGGAACAGCGCGCCACCCGCCACACGCTGATCACCGTACTGGAAGCGTTGCTGCGCCTGGCGCACCCGATCATTCCGTTCATCACCGAGACCATCTGGCAGCGTGTGAAGCAGTTGAAAGGCATCACCGCCGACACCATCATGCTGCAGCCGTTCCCGGCCTACGACGCCGCCCAGGAAGACCAGCAGGCGCTGGACGATCTGGAGTGGATCAAGCAGGCGATCACCGCGGTGCGCAACATCCGCGCCGAGATGAACATCGCGCCGAGCAAGCAGTTGGACGTACTGCTGCGCAACGCCAACGCCGATGCACAGCGCCGCGTGCAGGAAAACCAGAGCTTTATCGAGAAGCTGGCGCGCCTGCAGTCCATCACCCTGCTGCCGGCCGGCGAGAAAGGCCCGGTTTCCGTCACCAAACTGGTGGACGGCGCCGAACTGCTGATCCCAATGGCGGGCTTTATCGATAAGGATGCGGAAATCGCGCGCCTGGCGAAAGAAATGGCCAAGCTGGACGGCGAAATCGCCGCGATCGAAGGCAAGCTGGCGAACGAAAGCTTCGTCGCCCGCGCGCCGGAAGCGGTGGTGAATAAAGAGCGCGATCGTCTGGCGGCCTGCAAAGAAGGCAAAGTGAAACTGCAGGAACAACAGGCGACCATCGCCGCCCTGTAAGCCGCACCCTTGCCCTTCACCCGCACAGGGTGCGGGGCAACGGTTAGCATCAGCAGAGAGCCTGGCCCGCAGCGGCGGCTTGCCGCCATTGCATCTGGCCGGGTTTCAATGTTATTACAAAGCATTGCTATAGTAGAACACGCTTGGGCGCGGCCCCGGCGTGTTTTGCCCTGCCATCGCGACAGGTTTTCACGATTATTGGCAAGTGAGTATAAAGATATGACCACAGCAATCTCTACGCGCCTGCGGGTGCGCCCGATTACGGCAGCAGACAATGCCGCTATTGCTCAAGTCATTCGCGACGTTTCCGCCGAGCACGGCCTGACGGCGGATAAAGGCTATACCGTTTCCGATCCCGATCTGGACACGCTCTATCAGCTCTACAGTCGGCCGCGCAGCGCCTACTGGGTGGTTGAGATCGACGGGCGGGTTGCCGGCGGCGGCGGCGTGGCCCCGTTACAGGGCGGCGAGCCTGACGTGTGCGAATTGCAAAAGATGTACTTTCTGCCGGTGCTGCGCGGCAAAGGCCTGGCAAAACGCCTGGCGCTGCAGGCGCTGGACTTTGCCCGTGAACAGGGGTTCCGCCGCTGTTACCTGGAAACCACCGCCAGCCTGACGCAGGCCATTGCCCTGTATCAGCATCTGGGCTTTGCGCATATCGAGCACGCCATGGGCACCACCGGGCACAGCGACTGCGAAGTCACGATGCTGAAAACGCTGTAGCCTTCAAAGAGCACGCTCCCCGCGCTGAAGCCCAAATGCTTCTCGGGAGCGTGATTTCCGCCGGTTAGGCTAAGCAGCCTAACCCGGCGCTCCTGGCGATGGCTCACAACGGCTGATGTTCAACCTGCGGTATCCATGTTGGCCACGAACGGCCTTTTGATCATACGTTCAATATGGGCCAGCACAACGCTGGTCAGATATGAAACCGCGATCAATAGCATGAGTATTAATGGCGTATACATCGGGTAGAAAATCGCTTTCTGCGCAAAGTGGTAACAATAAAAACTGTGGGTAAGCCACATATACATTGAGTGCCGGCCAAGCGCATCAACAACGCCATACAACGTTGCATTTATTTTTTCAGAGGACTTCATCAACGCACTAATAAATAACGGCGTTGCGAGGATCAAGCCCAGGTTCTTCAATAAGATGAAAGCAATCGCCGTCAGGAGAAACAGCCAAATAGCCGGCATGGTTTCGATCTTATTCAGAACCTTTGCGATTAATGCGTTCTTAGGGAAGTCATTAGCACGTCCAAAAATCATGCCAAGGCCAAATGGCAATAGCCAGACAAAGTAATCGCTGATAAACAACGGCACCAAATCATGGCTGGTTAAGACCTTACCAATACCCGCAGCCAAGAACATCACCAACAATAATGTATAGTTATTTAGTTTAATCAATAACGGCAGAGAAAGCAGATACAATACGTAAAGCCTAAAGAACCACCACTCACCATTGTAAGTGGACTTTATCCCGATCAGGTTTTCAATAAATGTGGTGATTGACGTTGAGAAAACCGGGCCAGGATAAAATATTATCCCGATTGGCACAAAAATAAAAATAACCAGCCAATAACTAATATAGAGATTTTTCAACTTACCAAAAATATATTTAGCGGAGACATCTCGCCGTAAAGAAAAACCATAGCCAGAAAGGAATAAAAACATCGCAACGCAGATGCGCCCAAACAAGCCAAGATAGGTTTCAATATACATATCGGTACCTGGCAGTATTCCTATATAATTTATTGATACCTCGGGGCTGATTCTGTCAGGAAAAGAAAAAAGATGGTGGGCCAGCATTAATATAATCGCAATGCCCTTTAAATAGTTGGATTTCCCTTTTGAGATATTCATTGATAGTACCGTAACAATATGTCCCTGTAGGGGTATCGTACCATATGCAATGTCTCATTCCACCGATTTCATTCCTGATAAATATACCCACTCGCGGCGATATTAAGAATAATCCCATTAAAAATAAACATTATACTATTAAACAATAAATTAGCCGGGCGTTTAAAACCGTTAATTAATTATCATCCCTATTTCCGGGTAGCTATAGCCAAAATAATTTGCGTTGCAGGCAGCACCACTGCCTATTCTGGCACAGCGGCCAGAATAGGCGCGGACAACACGCCAACAGCATGGCAGGGTATGCGAAACCGGCGTTACCCCAGCGCCCGGCCATCAGCCCCCGCCGGCACGCCGCTGTGAAAACGGAACTCGCTGTCCGGCGCCAGAATAAGCTGCGCCTCCAGCCGCCCGAAATGCGCAACGCGCTCGCTGATATCCTCGCCGGCAATCTGCTGCGCCAGCGCCAGATAATCCTGATAGTGGCGCGCTTCAGAACGCAGCAACGAAACATAAAAGCGGTTCAACTCATCGTCCAGGTGCGGCGCCAGCCGAGCGAAACGCTCGCAGGAACGCGCTTCGATATAGGCGCCGCAGATGAGTTTATCGATCAGCGTCGCCGGATCGTGGGTGCGCACTTCGCGGATCATCCCCTTGGCATAACGGCTGGCGGTGATTTTGCGATACGGGATCTGCCGCGCCTGCATAATGCCCAACACTTGGGAAAAATGATGCAGCTCTTCTTTAATCAGCAGCACCATCTTATCCACCAGATCCTGCCCGTAGGCCGAGCCGTTTTTCGGCAGGATCTTCTTGGTGAAATTGCTTTGGCGGAACAGGGTTTCCGGCTCGCCCTGCTCTTCGTGCACAAAGGCCTCGTAGGGCTTCAGCAATGCCAACAGCGCGTCCCCGCTCTCTTTATCCGCCACATAGCGGCGGATCAGCCACATGCCGGTCTGCGCCGCTTTCAGCTCGCACACCATATGGTCGGTCAGCAGCAGGCGCAGGTTTTCCGGGCGGCGCGCGGCGGCAACCCAGGCGTCTGGGGTTTCGCAATGCAGGAAGTTCAGAATGGGGGTTAAAAGTGATTGGTATGTCATCGGGGTTAGCAAAGGCCGGCGTTGGCCGGCCCACAGAATAATGTTTTACCCTTCAGGCTCTGGGCACGCGGCCTGATGCCTGAAAGCCTCGGCGGTAATCAGTGGCGTTTGCCGTCGTCGTCTTCGTCGATGAAGTCGCCGTCGTCGTCGTCCTCGCCGTCTTCACCGTTCGGATCTTCGAAGTAAGTGCCCCAGCCGTCGTAGTTGACGCCAATTTTCTCGGCCAACTGCACCAACTGTTCCACTTGCTGATCGATAGCATCGGCATTCAGGCCAATTTCACTGATCACGTCGCAGCACATCAGCAAAACGCCATCTTCCCCTTCCAGCTCTTCGGCATCGGTCACTTCGTAGCCCAGCTTAAACGCCTCAACCGCAGCCTGTTCCAGCACCTCGAACTTTTCAGCGGAAAGATGATGCTCGATGGTATAGAGCGCATCGGGATCGCTGCCGTCATCCAGCAGTTCTTCGATGATCAGGCGGGTTTCTTCACGTTGTTCTTCCAGCAATGCGCGGTTTGCCATGCCTATATCCTCAAGTCAAATGGCCGTTATCGGCGCTATTTTCCCACACCGCCGCCGCCGCTGCACGATAAACGTGAAAGATTTCCATCGCGGGGTTGAAATTGAATATTCATACATATAAAGTGAATTTTAATTCAACTTAAACTGCAGGGATACCCGGATATGAGCACGATGAACCCATTTTATAAACGTCATTTTTTAAGGTTAATGGATTTCACCCCCGCCGAGATCCTGGCGCTGCTTAAGCTGGCGGCCGATCTGAAACAGGCGAAAAAACAGGGCCAGGAAACCCGCCACCTGCAGAATAAAAACATCGCGCTCATCTTCGAAAAAGACTCAACCCGCACCCGATGCTCTTTCGAAGTTGCCGCATACGATCAGGGCGCCCAGGTGACCTACCTCGGCCCAAGCGGTAGCCAGATCGGCCATAAGGAATCCATGAAAGACACCGCGCGCGTGCTTGGCCGCATGTACGACGGTATTCAATACCGCGGCTACGGCCAGGAACTGGTTGAAACCCTGGCGCACTATGCCGGCGTGCCGGTGTGGAACGGCCTGACCAACGAGTTCCACCCGACCCAGCTGCTGGCGGATCTGCTCACCGTGCAGGAACACCTGCCGGGCAAAACCCTGGCGGACGTCAAGTTCGCCTATATCGGCGATGCGCGCAACAATATGGGCAACACTCTGATGGAAGCCGCGGCGCTGGTGGGGATGGATCTGCGCCTGGTGGCGCCGAAAGCCTGCTGGCCGGAAGCCGAACTGGTTGCCGAGTGCCAGGCGCTGGCGCAGCAGACCGGCGGCAAAATCACTCTGACGGATGAGATTGCCATCGGCGTGAAAGGCGTGGACTTCCTGTATACCGATGTGTGGGTATCCATGGGCGAACCGAAAGGAGTCTGGCAGGAGCGCATTCAGCAACTGCGGCCTTATCAAGTGAACATGGCCATGGTGCAGCAGACCGGCAACCCAGCGGTGAAATTCCTGCACTGCCTGCCGGCGTTCCACGACGATAAAACCACCATCGGCAAACAGATGGCGGAACAGTACGGCCTGCACGGCGGCATGGAAGTCACCGACGAGGTGTTTGAATCCGAACACAGCGTGGTGTTCGATCAGGCGGAAAACCGCCTGCACACCATCAAAGCGGTGATGGTCGCCACGCTAAGCCAAACGCTGTAAGCCCCCTTTAGCGGGGTGCGGGCCAGGCCCATACCCCGTTTGCCACTGCCCTGCCCACTTCCCCTGCCAAGCGTTATCGCTTTTTAGCATATTAAATACCCGTTTGGCCTTTGCCAGACACAGAGCAAAATTCTACCGTGGGATGCGGCCGCCAGGCCGCCTGGTAACCCAATGATAAAAATACGTCTTACTGCGCACTCTGCACAGCATTCAGGGGATATTCATCTATGAAAGCCAAAACGCTGCTTCTGTTGATCCTGGTCGGCCTTTCCGCCCATGCGCTGGCCGCCACGCCGCCCACCACGTTGGTGGTGGCGCAATCGCTTGATGATATCGTCAGCCTCGATCCGGCCGAAGCCAACGAACTGTCTAGCATCCAAACCATCCCCAGCCTTTACCAACGGCTGGTCCAGGCCGATCGCGACGCCCCGGCGAAAATCACACCGGTGCTGGCGGAAAGCTGGCAGGCGGACGCGGCGGCGAAAACATTAACCTTCAAGCTGCGCCCACAGGCGGTTTTCACTTCCGGCAACCCCTTGACCGCCGACGACGTGATCTTCTCCTATAGCCGCGCGGTGAAGATGAATAAATCCCCGGCGTTTATCCTCAACGTGCTGGGTTGGCAGCCAGATAACATTGACGCGCAATTAACGAAAATCGACCAACACACGCTGCAACTGCACTGGAGCGCCGATGTCAGCCCGGCGGTGGCGCTGAATATCCTCTCCACGCCGATTGCTTCCATCATCGACAGCAAAACCGTGCAGCACAACGTGAAAAGCGGCGACTACGGCAATGCCTGGCTGAAAATGCACTCGGCCGGCAGCGGCCCGTTCACTATGCGCGTTTACCAGCCGCACCAGGCGATTGTGCTGGATGCCAACCCGGCCACCCCAGGCCGCAAGCCGCTGCTGCACAGCATCATCATTAAAAACGTGCCGGATCCCGCCACCCGCCGCCTGCTCATCCAGCAGGGCGACGCCGACATTGCCCGCGAACTGGGGCCGGATCAAACCATCACGCTGAAGAGCCAGCCGGGGGTCAAGGTGCTGGAGATCCCCTCGGCCGAACTTAACTATCTGGCGTTCAACACCGGCAACGCCGCCAATCCGCTGCTGAAAAACCCGGCGTTCTGGGAAGCGGCGCGCTACCTGGTGGATTACCAGGGCATCACCCGGGATCTGCTGAAGGGCCAGTATTTCGTTCACCAGAGCTTCTTGCCGATCGGCATGCCCGGCGCGCTGGAAGAAAATCCGTTCAGTTTCGATCCGGCCAAAGCCAAGGCCATCCTGGCCAAAGCCGGCATCACCCACGCCGCCTTCACGCTGGACGTGGAAAACAAACCGCCGTTCATCACCATTGCCGAAGCCCTGCAGGCCAGCTTCGCCGCGGGTGGTGTGAAGGTCGAACTGCTGCCGGCCGCCGGCAGCCAGGTGTATGCGCGGGTGCGCGCCCGGCAGCACCAGGCCGCCATCCGCCTGTGGATACCGGACTATTTCGACGCCCATTCCAACGCCAGCGCCTTTGCCTATAACGACGGCAAGGCCAGCACGGTCGCCGGTTTGAACGGCTGGCAGATCCCGCAGTTGAACAAGCAAACGCTGGCCGCGGTGGCCGAGGCCGATCCGGCCAAGCGCACCGCGTTGTATACTGAACTGCAGCAGGCGCTGCAACGCAGCTCACCTTATGTGTTTATCGATCAGGCCAAAACCGAAGTGGCGCTGCGCGATAACGTTAAAGGCTACCAGCAGGGCCTGAATGCCGATATGGTCTACTACGATCGCGTCAGTAAATAGCCCAGCCGCGCGCCGAGTACTGTTGTATTCGTTAAGGTGAGTCAAATCGGAGCCAATCGTTTGCTCGTGGGCAAAAATGCGCGTTTTAGCGCTTGCAGTCGCGAAAAGCATGCGTATAATGCGCGACAATTTGCCAGGAGAAAGTATGACTATCAGCGTGTGTTTTGTTCGCCATAACCGACAAAACCGGCTGCCGTTCGGCGGCCTGCTGCCGTTATTTCTCCTGTGGCTAAACCGATCGCTTCAAGCCCCTCGTTGAGGGGCTTTTTTTTGCCTGAAAAAGACAGTTTGTTCAACACGCCCAGCGCCACGGGCACGAGTCGAGGAGAGTGAAAATGGCCAACCCGCTGTATCATAAGAATATCATCTCTATTAACGATCTCAGCCGCGAGGAGCTGGAGCTGGCGCTGCGCACCGCCGCCCGTCTGAAAGCCACCCCACAGCCGGAGCTGCTGCGCCACAAAGTGATCGCCAGCTGTTTCTTCGAAGCCTCGACCCGCACCCGCCTGTCGTTCGAAACCGCCATCCAGCGCCTGGGCGCGTCGGTGGTCGGCTTTTCCGACAGCAGCAACACCTCGCTGGGCAAAAAAGGTGAAACGCTCGCCGACACCATCTCGGTCATCAGCACCTACGTCGACGCCATCGTGATGCGCCATCCGCAGGAAGGGGCCGCACGCCTGGCGTCTGAATTCGCCGGCGGTATCCCGGTGCTCAACGCCGGCGATGGCGCCAACCAGCACCCGACGCAAACGCTGCTGGATCTGTTCACCATCCAGGAAACGCAGGGCCGCCTGAACAACATCAACATCGCGATGGTGGGCGATCTGAAATACGGCCGCACGGTGCACTCGCTGGCCCAGGCGCTGGCTAAATTCCAAGGCAACCGCTTCTACTTTATCGCGCCGGAAGCGCTGGCGATGCCGGGCTATATCCTGCAAATGCTGGAAGAGAAAGGCATTGCCTACAGCCTGCATGAAAGCATTGAAGAAGTGGTGCCGGAGTTGGATATCCTGTACATGACGCGTGTGCAGAAAGAGCGGCTCGATCCTTCCGAATACGCCAACGTGAAGGCGCAGTTCATTCTGCGCGCCGCCGATCTGCACGGCGCGCGCGACAACCTGAAAGTGCTGCACCCGCTGCCGCGCATTGATGAAATCACCACCGACGTGGACAAAACGCCCTATGCCTACTATTTCCAGCAGGCAGGCAACGGTATTTTTGCCCGCCAGGCGTTGCTGGCGCTGGTGTTAAACGAAGAATTGGCTTTTTAAGGGGAGAAACGTAATGACTCACGATAACAAACTCCAGGTTGAAGCGATCAAATGCGGTACGGTGATTGACCACATCCCGGCGCAGATCGGTTTTAAACTGCTCACCCTGTTCAAGCTGACCGCGACCGACCAGCGCATCACCATCGGCCTGAACCTGCCTTCCAAGGCGCTGGGGCACAAGGATCTTATCAAGATCGAGAACACCTTCCTGACCGAGCAGCAGGCCAACCAGTTGGCGATGTACGCGCCGAAGGCCACGGTTAACCGCATCGACAATTACGAAGTGGTGCGCAAACTGACGCTCAGCCTGCCGGATCACATCGACGGCGTGCTGACCTGCCCCAACAGCAACTGCATCAGCCGCAGCGAGCCGGTGTCGTCCAGCTTCAGCGTGAAGTCACGGGAAGGCGACGTGCACCTCAAATGCCGCTACTGCGAAAAAGAGTTTGAACATCAGGTGGTTCTGCAAGCGGATTGATCAAACTGCCGACGGAGGATGCGTCCACCGCCGGCGGTTGCCCCGGCCAACGCACATGCAACTTGAACGATGACGTGTATATAATGCGTTTTCTACATTAAAGACGCCGTTAATCAGGAGAGAAAATGTCTCGTAATATCAGCACCGAATTAGCCCCCGCAGCGATTGGCCCTTATGTACAGGGTGTGGATCTGGGCAGCATGATCATGACCTCCGGCCAGATCCCGGTCGATCCGAAAACCGGCGCCGTTGCCGAAGACGTTACCGCTCAGGCGCGCCAGTCGCTGGAAAACGTGAAAGCGATCGTTGAAGCCGCCGGCCTGAAAGTGGCGGATATCGTGAAAACGACCGTTTTCGTGAAAGATCTTAACGACTTCGCCACGGTTAACGCCGCTTATGAAGCCTTCTTTACCGAGCACCACGCGCCGTTCCCGGCCCGCTCCTGCGTGGAAGTGGCCCGTCTGCCAAAAGACGTAAAAATCGAAATCGAAGCGATCGCGGTTCGCCGCTAATAGCGCTAATCCGCAGTGCCCCCACGGCTGGCCGCGCCGGCCGTGCAATCCCCCCGCCAACGGCCTATCGTTGTGCATCTGCCGGCAATGAGATCTTTTTTGCTGTCCAGGGTGCGCCATCAGCGACCGTAGTTAACCCTATGCCCCGCCAAGCTGCCCCGTTTTAACGCGCAGCGCGGAGGCCGCGCACCATAAACGTGCTTGATACGGTCTTTTTCACGGTGTTAGCGCCCTTTTTCACTCCGAAAACATTTTGGCACATTTTATGCTGAATCCTTCTACAGCCTGGAATGCCAACGAGGTGATGGATGCTAAATATAGACCTTTCTGCTTCACCGTTTTTTGATGAGATGTTATTGGCTGAGGGGAAACACCGCGGCCACTACGAAGCTTACTGGCATTGGCTGCAACAGGCCGACCAAAAGGCCATTCAACGTAAAAAAGAAGAAGCTGCACTGCTGTTTCACCGTGTGGGAATTACCTTCAACGTCTATGGCGAGGACGACGGCGCCGAGCGGCTGATCCCGTTCGACAGCGTGCCCCGTATTATCCCGGCCGGCGAATGGGCGATGCTCGATCGCGGCATTCGCCAACGCGTACAGGCGCTCAACGCCTTCCTGCATGATATCTACCACCAACAACATATCCTGAAAGCGGGCATCATCCCGGCGGAGCAGGTGTTGGCCAACGACCAATACCAGCCCTGTATGCAAGGGGTCGATCTGCACCGCAACATCTATGCGCATATCATCGGCGTGGATATGGTGCGCAACAGCGACGGCCAGTACTACGTGCTGGAAGACAACTTGCGTACCCCGTCCGGCGTGTCCTACATGCTGGAAAACCGCAAGATGATGATGCGCCTGTATCCGGAGCTGTTCGCCCAGCAGCGTATCCGCCCGGTGGAACGCTACCCGTCCTATCTGCTGCAAACCCTGCGTGAAAGCTCCCCCGTCAACGATCCGACCGTGGTCGTGCTGACGCCGGGCCGCTTCAACAGCGCCTATTTCGAGCACAGCTTCCTGGCGCAGCAAATGGGGGTGGAGCTGGTGGAAAGCGCCGATCTGTTTGTGAAAGACGGCGTGGTGTTTATGCGCACCACCGAAGGGCCGTGCAAGGTCGATGTGATTTACCGCCGCGTTGACGATGCGTTCCTTGATCCGTTGGCGTTCCGCCCGGATTCGATGCTCGGCGTGCCGGGGCTGCTGTCGGTTTATCGCGCCGGCAACGTGGTGCTGGCGAACGCCATCGGCACCGGCGTGGCCGACGACAAATCCATCTACCCGTACGTGCCGGAAATGGTGCGTTTCTATCTGCAGGAAGAGCCGATCCTCAACAACGTGCCCACCTGGCAGTGCCGCCACCCGAACGAGCTTTCCTACGTGCTGGCCAATCTGGAAAAAATGGTGGTGAAAGAAGTCCACGGCGCCGGCGGTTACGGCATGTTGATTGGGCCGGCCGCCACCAAGGACGAGATCGCGCATTTCCGCACCCTGCTGCAAACCAAACCGCACAATTACATCGCCCAGCACACGCTGGCGCTGTCCACCTGCCCGACCTTCGTCAACGAGGGCCTGGCGCCGCGCCATATCGATCTGCGCCCCTTTGCCTTAAGCGGGGCCGAGATCCGCCTGGTGCCGGGCGGCCTGACGCGCGTTGCGCTGGCGGAGGGTTCGCTGGTGGTCAACTCGTCGCAGGGGGGAGGAACAAAAGATACCTGGGTATTGGAGGATGACGCATGCTGAGCCGCACAGCCAGTGAACTCTATTGGATGGCCCGCTATCTGGAACGGGCCGAAAGCATCGCCCGGGTACTGGACGTCACCAACAAACTGTCGATGATGCCGACCCGCGGCAGCGAAAACCACGATTTAAAAGTGCCCCTTAACCTGACCAACACCGGAGAACTTTACGCGGCGGCCTATACTGAAATCACCATGGCGAATCTGGTGAGCTTCTTCGCGCTGGACAACCGCAACCACAGCAGCATCTACAGTTGCCTGCAGATGGGCTGGAACAACGCCCATGCGGTGCGCGGCAGCCTGTCATCGGAAGTATGGGAGTGCATTAACGCCACCTGGATCGAAATGAAGCTGATCCGCCGCCAGGGCATCGGCTCCGTCGGCGCAGACAGCTTTTTCGACTGGGTAAAAGAGCGCGCCCATCTGTTCCGCGGCGCCATCTTCGGCACCCTGTTGCGCAGCGACGCCATGTACTTTATCCGCCTGGGCACCCTGCTGGAGCGGGCGGACGGCACCGCGCGCTTACTGGATGTAAAAAACCAACTGCAGGCAGCCGATGACGACCCGGTGCGCGAGTATTACCGGATGGACACGCTGCTGCGGGCGGTCAGCGCGCGCGAAGCCTACCACAGTATTTATAAGCAGCAGCTTAGCCGCGACACCATTGCCGAACTGATGATTTTACGCAATGAAATCCCGCGCTCACTGCTGGCCTGCGTCGGCGATATGGTGCAGCAGTTGGAACAAATCGGCGGCACCCGCTCCAATGGGCCGCGCCGCCTGGCGCATACATTGCTGGCGGAACTGCGCTTTAGCAGTATCCAGGATCTGAATGCGATCGGCCTGCACACCTGGCTGAACGATTTCCTGGCACAGATTAACCAGATTGCCGAAAGCATTCACCATACCTATCTGGAGGCACAATGAGACTGAACATTGAGCACAGCACCCATTACACCTATGCCCAGCAGGTACGGCGCAGCACCCAATACCTGCGCCTGACGCCGCAGGATTCGCAGCATCAGCGCATCATATCCTGGCAGCTAACGCTGCCGGAAAACGCGGTGCGCACCACCGATGCGTTTGGCAATGTACTGCACGTGCTGACGCTGGACGTGCCGCACCAGGCCATCACCATTCAGGCGCACGGCGTGGTCGAGATTGAAGACAGCGCCGCGGATCAGGCGGTCGGCCATCTTTCACCGCTGGTGTACCTGCGCCACAGCCCGCTGACCCAGCCGGACAGCGCGATCCGCGCCTTCGCCCAGCGCTATTACCAGCCGCAGGACGCGCTGGCCAGCCTGGAAACCCTGATGAGCGAGCTGCTGCTGAAAATGCCTTACAGCCCAGGCACCACCAACGTCACCGACAGCGCCGCCGAAGCGTTCGCCGTCGGCCAGGGCGTTTGCCAGGATCACACCCACGTGTTCCTCGCCTGCTGCCGCAGCCTGAACATCCCCGCCCGCTATGTGAGCGGCTATCTGTATAACGACGACTCGCCGCACGTTGCCACCCACGCCTGGGCCGAAGCCTGGCTCAACGATCGCTGGCACTGTTTCGACATCACCAACAACACCTGCCTGCCGCACAAGCACCTGAAACTGGCGGTCGGGATAGACTATCTAGATGCCTGCCCGGTACGCGGCGTGCGCTTGGGCGGCGGCAGCGAAAATATGCAAACCGCGGCTGCAGTGCAAATGTTGCCGGATGAGCACGAACAGTAGAGGGGAAAAGATAATGGCGCCCGCTGGGGCGCCATTAACAGAAATCAGCTGAGTTTATCTTCCAGCCCGCGGCGTTTAATCATCGCCGGCGGCGTGGCGTTATGGCTCCAGTTCAGCGAGCGAATTTGCGGGCGTGGGGCTTTGTTTTTTTTACCGGGCAGCGTAATCACCAACGCTTTTTCGTGATACAGCTTCAGCACAATCACCGCAAACGCCAGCAGCGCAGTGATACCGTTGGCGGACATGACCGGCACGTCATGCATTTTAAAGCCGTAGTAAGTCCAGCAGGAAACGCCGAAGAACAGCGCCGCGTACATCCCGAGCGAAATACCGGTGGTGTCTTTGTTTTTTATGATGTGCAACACCTGCAGGCAGAAGGAACCGGTGGTGACCCAGGCCGCCAACGTCCCCAGCGCAAACGGCCACGGCGAAAGGAAAATGATCGAAAGCATTGCCGCAGCAATGGTAAAAACAACAATTAGAATACTTTTCATATTATGCCTCTGTTATTTTTTCTGGCTACTCAACCATCGCTTAACCTCAGCAACGGCATCACGCAGATCGCTTATCAGTTCTTTTTTCTGCGCCAGTGAACCAAAGAGTTTTTTATTGCTGGCGTAGGCCAGCAGAGCGTCATCCGCAGCGAAAATAGCATCGAAATCCACGCTGTCGATTGCCCGATCCTGATAGTCAAACGGCAGCTTCTGCTGCTGGCGCGCCTGCATAAACAAGAAGAACAGGGCCGGCAGGATCATCGCCGCACGCGGGGTTTCCCCCTGCTGATAACGCTGCTTGAGCGTCGGGACAATAAACTCATGCATTTTGGCGATGCTGTCTGAAGAGACGCGCTGATTGGTATCGCGCACCCAACGGTTGCCAAAGCGCTCCAACGTGGTATCGCAATACTCTGTCAAATCAAAGGCGGCGGGATGCAACGCCGCAGCCACGTCGTCCAGCACGTAGGCACGGATCCAGGCGTCCACCTGCGGCAGGGCAATGCTTTGATCGATATATTTCTTGCCCACCAGCGCCCCGGCCCAGGCAATGCCGCTATGGCTGGCGTTGAGGATGCGAATCTTCGCTTCTTCATACGGCGTGACGCGTTCGGTAAATTCCACGCCCACCTTCTCCAGCGCCGGGCGGCCGGCGATGAAATCATCCTCAATCACCCATTGCGAGAAGGTTTCGCAGGTCAGAGGGGCGAGGTCTTCAATGCCCTGCTGCGCCAAACGCTCGTTGATTTGCGGATCGTATTTCGGCGTGATGCGGTCCACCATGCTGTTCGGCGCCCGCGTGTTGGCGCGAATCCAGGCTTCCAGCGCGCTATTGTTCTGCGCCTGCACGAACTCAATCAGGCCGCGGTAGAAGCTCTCGCCGTTGTTGCGCAGGTTATCGCAGCTCAGCAGCGTTACCGGGCCGCTCTCCTGGGCCATTCTGGCACGCAGAATTTTACTCAACGCGCCGTACAGCGTGCGGGTTTCCCCTTCTTCACGCAAATCCGCGGCAACCGCTTTATCCGTAATATCCAGGTGGCCGTCATCATCCAGGAAATAGCCGCCTTCAGTGACGGTAAAAGAAATTATTTTGGTTGACGCCTGTGCACCACATTTAATAACGGAGCGGATGCCTTCATCCCACAGAATAATGTCTTTAATAGCGGAAATGGTTTGATAATTGAATTCACCCTGCGGTGAGATTGATTCCAGCGTGTAGCGGCCTTGCTGTTGGTGGAGGTGTTGTAGCATTTCCTGCGTGGCGCTGTTACGAATATTCGCCAACGCCATATGCCAGTCTGTTTCCCCATTCTCCCTCAGTTGATTCAAATACCACGCCTGATGCGCTCGATGAAATGCGCCGGCCCCAAGATGTAACCACGTTCGCTTATTTTCTACAGTCAAACTTGCTCCTTAATCCTAATGGACAGATTCAGTCATGTTGTTAACGTTAGCATATTTATTTCACAAAATAAAATTAATGGCCAAATAAACAGCAGCCAAGCGGGAAAATATCCGTGGAATATATTGAATTTATTACCGTATATCAACCAGCTAGCGGCTGAACATTATTTGTCCGCAGCCCCTTGCCGAATAGCCTGGATTACGGCAGGCTAACGGTATCGTTTTCCGGTGCGCAAAGCCTGCGGCGCGCGGCGTCTGCAGGCACCGGC
Source organism: Gibbsiella greigii (assembly GCF_039540155.1). Classification (NCBI taxonomy): domain Bacteria; kingdom Pseudomonadati; phylum Pseudomonadota; class Gammaproteobacteria; order Enterobacterales; family Yersiniaceae; genus Gibbsiella; species Gibbsiella greigii. The sequence continues at coordinate 147,780 of NZ_BAABEM010000049.1, read as the reverse complement.
ATCCACCGCCGCGCGGTGTAACACCTTGTTTGAGGGACTGTTGTATGACCTATTGTGTGGCCATGGGTTTGTCATCCGGGTTGGTGTTTGCTTCCGATTCACGCACCAACGCTGGGGTCGACCATATTTCAACCTTTCGTAAACTGCATGTGTTCCAGCAAGACGGCGAGCGCACGCTGGTTCTGCAAAGCGCCGGCAACCTGGCCACCACCCAAAGCATCATCAGCCTGCTGCTGCGCCGCAGCCAGGATCCGGATCAGCACAGTATGCTGACCGTGCGCAGCATGTACGATGCGGCAACGCTGGTGGGGGAAACGGTGCGGGAGGTGATCCAACGCGACAGCAGCGCCCAGCAAAACGGCACCGCCACCGATTTTAGCTGCAGCCTGCTGCTCGGCGGCCAGATCAAGGGCGAAGAGATGCGGCTGTTCAATATCTACCCGCAGGGCAACTTCATTGAATCGGCACATGACACGCCCTACTTCCAGATTGGCGAGAGCAAGTACGGCAAGCCGATTATCGATCGCGTGTTGGATTACGATACGCCGCTGGAACAGGCCATGCAGTGCGCGCTCATCTCGATGGATTCCACGCTGCGCAGCAACCTGTCGGTCGGCCTGCCGCTGGATGTCATGATCTATCCGCGCGATAGCTTCAGCGCCGCCCAACAGTACCGCATTACCGAAAACCACCCCTATTTCAGCACCATTCGCAAAGGCTGGGGGGAAGGCCTGGTCAGTATTTTCAAACAGTTGCCGCCGCTGGTGCTGTAACTGTTTGGGCCGGGCGCCCCACGCCCGGCCCGTTACCGTTGCCTGTTAGGCGTGGTGGGTGGTGGCCAGCGGTACACCCTGCGCCTTGTCTTCGCTGATCGGTTCAACTTTCCCCATCAGGAACAGGTAGTTCAGTATCCCCAACACCACCAGCGCGGCGGAGAACACCAGCGCGTAGGTGAAAGAGCCGGTAGCCGCCACAATCGCCCCGGTCACAATCGGGCCGATCGCGCCGCCAAAGTTGGACACGGTGTTTTGCAAACCGGCCACGATGGAAACGCTGTTTTTCGGCGCCACGTCGCCGGGCAACGCCCATACCTGCGAAGCCGCCACGGTGGTGCCGGATTTCGCCACGCACAGCAGGAAGACCGTCATAAACACCGAATCGGTAAACGGGGCAAAACCGATGCACAACGCCATCAGCAGGCCGATGGTTAAAAACAGTTTGCGCGTGGCGGTCAACGAGAGTTTGCCGCTGTGCGCCACCCGATCAGATGCCCAACCGGCGATCACTTCCACCACCATCCCGCTCAGCAGCGGCAGCGCGGCAACCATCCCCATCTTGATGAAATCCATCCCCTTTTCCTGCACCAGATAGGTCGGCAGCCAGGTAATAAAGAAATAAGAGGTGTAGTTGATGGTGAAAAAGCCCAGGCACATCGCCCAGATATTGCGATAGCGCAGCAGCTTGTACCAGCGCATTGGCAGCACGCTTTTATCGCCGTGGTGCTGCTTTTGGCCGTCGCGGATATAGCGCACTTCCTGTTGGCTGATCAGCTTGTGGTCTTCCGGGTTCTCGGCGTAAATGAAATACCAGGCGATCACCCACAGCAGGCCGACGGCGCCGATAATCAGGAACGTCATGCGCCAGTCCACCACGAAAATCATCCACACGATCAGCGGCATCGCCACCGCGCCGCCAAATTTCGACGCGCTGTCAAACAGCCCGGAAATGGTGGCGCGCTCGCGATCCGGGAACCAGCGCGCCGCGATGCCGGCGTTGCTGGGGTAGGCCGCGGCTTCGCCCACGCCAAGCGCCAGGCGCAGCGCCAGCAGGGATTTAAAGCCGGTGGCCAGCCCCATCGCCGCCGTGGCGATAGACCACCAGCCCACAGCCAGGCCCAACCCTTTCTTTTGGCCGTAGCGATCGGCAAACCAGCCGGCGGGAATTTGCAGCAGTGAATATGACCAGAAAAACGCGGCCATAATGAACCCCATCATTTCCGGCGACAGTTTGAGCTCATCAATCAGGTGCGGCGCAGCGGCGGAAAGCACCGTGCGGTCGATATAATTTATAGCGATCGCCAGCCACATCAGGCCGGCGACCCACCAACGAATGCGGGTTTGGGTTGCTGTTGTATTCATTGTTATCGGGCCAGTAAATAAGAAATCGGAGTATTCCCGGCATAATTAACCTGGCGGCGGCATTCACCATGCTGCTGCTTGAATTATTCCGGCCGTATTGGCTAAAAATATTTTCAGCGTTAATAAGAAAGCGCTTCCGCCTTCTTATTATTTTTCTGGTCGCGCTATTTACAGTGAATTCATAATATGAACGGGGCGCTCCCCTTGATTAATACACTGGATAATTTGCTGCACGCAGCGTTCGCCAATGGCGCTGATTGCACCGTCGGTATATCCCGCAATATGCGGCGTGGGGATAAAATTATTCAGTGTGAACAAGGGGTGATTATTTAGCGGCTCCTGTTCAAAAACATCCGCCGCGGCGCCGGCAATGGCGTTATTTAACAACGCCTGGTAAAGATCCTGCTCATTAACAATGCCGCCGCGCGATACGTTAATCAGAAAAGCCGATGGCTTCATCTGTTTAAAACGCGCGGCGTTGAACAGGTTGCGGGTATCCTCGGTTAATGGCGTATGCAGGGTAATAAAGTCGCTTTGCGCGGTCAGCTGCGCCAAATCAACGAACTCCACGCCGTGTTCACCAGCAAAGGCTTCATCGCGATAAAAATCAAACGCCAGCACGCGCATGTTGAACCCGCTGGCGCGCAGCGCCACCTGCTTGCCGATGTTGCCCAGGCCGACAATGCCCAGCGTTTTGCCGTACACGTCGGTGGCGAAAATACGCGGCCACGTACCGGCGCGGGTTTGCTGCGCCGCCTGGGTCACCTGGCGGGCGCCATCCAGGATCAACGTGAAAGCGAAATCGGCCACGGCATGCTTATTGGCATCCGGCACGTTGGTGACGTAAACCCCGCGTTCACGGGTGGCGTTCAGATCGATATTGTCCACGCCGACCCCATGTTTACACACAATTTTCAGCTTTGGCGCCCGCGCCAGCAGCGCGGCGTTAACGTCGGTGAAGGCGACGATCATCGCCACCGTCTCGGCAAGGTGCGGTTCAAGCGCGGACAGCGGCGCATCCGCCGGCAGCATGACCAGTTCAAAGCCCCATTCGCGCAACGTTTCGATCGGTGCGGGATCGTATTTGGCGAAAGAAGGCGAAGTACAGATGACTTTCATCGTTGCATCCTCATCGTGGTAAGGCGGCGCCACAGCGCCGCTGCCGCCGTTATTGCAAATACTGCTGCACAATCTGGCGAATACGTTGTTCATCCTGCTCGCTAAAGCGCACGGCATAGCGGCTTTCGCCCACCTCATGGCCGAGCAGCACCAGCGCCTTTTTCACTGCCGCCGGCGAGAACGCCACGCTGTACAGATCGGTGCGCAAGCCGGTGACGTTTTCCTGCGCCTGGCGCGATGCAGCGATATCGCCACGTTGGAAATGCGCCCAAATGGCATTGATTTCATCAGGCGCCACGTTGGCCAGCCCGGAGATACAGGCGCTGCAACCGTCGACAAAGCCCTGATGGATCAACGAATCCGGCCCGTTCAGCACATTAAAGCCGCTGATGCCTTCGGCCGCCTGCAGGAAGCCTTTCAGGCTGTCGTAGCTGCCGGCGCTGTCCTTGATGCCGATAATGTTTGGGTGTTGCGCTAGTTGGCGCACCGTTTCCGGCTGCAAGGTGTTGCCCGTGCGCGCCGGGATGTTGTAGAGAAACACCGGCACCGGAACCGCATCGGCGATTTTCTGGTAGTGATAAATCAGCTCTTCCTGCTTGAGCGGCACAAAGTACGGGGTGATCACCGATACAGCATCCACCCCAAGCGCAGCCACCTGTTTACCCAGATGAATGGTTTCACGCGTGGAGATCTCGCCGATATGGCCGACCACCGCTGCCTGGCCGTTCACTTCCTCCACGCAGGTCTGGGTCACTGCCAGCTTCTCTTTTTCATTCAGCACAAAGAATTCGCCGTTGGTGCCACCGCAGAAAATCCCGTTGCCGGCGGCCAACTGGCGGCGGATCTGCACACACATCGCCGCTGGGTTATATGCCCCCTGGTGATCAAAGGTGGTGACAATGGCGGTGAGTACGCCCTCTATTTTTCTGGTCATGGTTTTCCTCGGTTTCTGTCAGGTATTTTTAGCCGGGAACAGCGTCAGATAGACGTCGCGCACATCATCGGCGCTGACCTTGGATGGGACATTTTTCATCAGGCGCTGAACGTCCAGCGCCGCTTCCACCAGATACGGCAGATGGTCGCTGCCAATGCCGAGCGCTTCCAGACTGGCGGGTAACTGCAGGCGTTTGACCAGATCGGCGAAATAGGCCACCAGCGCGTGGGATTTTTGCTCCTCGCTTAGAGAGGCATCGGCATCGGGGATCAGGTCATAGGCCACGGCGAACTTGCTGACCGCGGCCGGGCGCACGAAACGCATGCAGGGCGCCAGCAGGATGGCGTTGGCAACGCCATGGGGAATATGGTACTTGCCGCCCAACGGATAGGACATGGCGTGCACCAGGTGGGTGCCGGCATGGGCAATCGCCGCGCCGCCGTAATAAGAGGCCCACAGCATGTCGAGTTTGGCCTGCAGATTGCCCGGCTGCGCCACGGCGGTTTCCAAGCTGGCGAACAGTTTCTTCATGCCGATCAGGGCATAGTTGTCGCTCACCGGGTTGGCGACGGTGGCGGTAAAGCATTCGATCAGGTGGCAAAGCGCATCAATGCCGGTTGAAGCGGCAATCTGCGCCGGCATGCTGGTGGTCAGTTCCGGCACCAGCGCCACGTAATCCGGCAGCATAACCGGTGAAATAATGCCGACTTTGGTTTCTTTTTCCGGGATCGCCAGGATAGCGTTTGGAGTGGCTTCCGAGCCGGTGCCGGCCGTGGTGGGGATCAGCAGCGACGTGGCGCGCCTGAGCGGCTTTTCCCCGGCCAACAACGCCTCCAGCGTTGGCGCCTGCGCAATGCACAGCACCGACAGCAGTTTGGCAACGTCCAGCACGCTGCCGCCGCCGATGCCAATCACCAGATCCGCCTCTTGCACCGGCAACTGCTGCAAAATGGCGGCGACATCATGCTGGCTCGGCTCCGGCGGCACGCTATCCACCACCACCAAATGCCCCGCGCCGGCGCGAACCTGCGCAATAAACGCTTGGGCGGCAGGGATACGGGCAATATTCCGGTCCGTCACCAGCAGTACGCTGCGCTTTCCCGTTAACAGGTAACCAATGTCATTAAGCGCCTGATAGCCGCTGATAAGGGTGCTGTTGATATTCATTATTACCGACTCTCCTCCCGGCCCCATTGGGCAACGGTGATTTTATTTACTCAAAATCACGCCATCTTTACTGCGTGCCGTGCTTATTTTATAGGCCATCTCGATATTGATTAATTTGAACTTGCTCACATATAATCAATTATGATTGAATATAATCAATCACGGCGTAATACGAACAAGGCGGATCACGATGCAATGGAACACACCGGTACTGGTCATCGCAGATGATTTCACCGGCGCAAACGATGCCGGTATCGGGCTTGCCAGCGCCGGCGCCCAGGTCAGGGTGCTGTTTGAGCCACAGGCGGCCGCCGCGCAAACGCAGGGGGTGCGGGTGATCAGCACCGACAGCCGGGCCGCCACGGCCGAAGAAGCGGCGCAGCGCGTTCGCCAGGCGCTGGCCGGCTGGCCGCAGGGGTTGGGTTGGGTGTTCAAGAAGATCGATTCAACGCTGCGCGGCAATCTGGGCGCCGAAGCGGAAGCCGCGCTGTTGGCCAGCGGCGCGCCAATGGCGTTGATCGCCCCGGCGGTACCCCGGCTTGGGCGAATCACCCGCGGCGGCAACTGCCTGATCCACGGTAGTTTATTAACGGAAACGGAATTCGCCAGCGATCCCAAAACGCCCATCACCACCGCCAGCATTCAGCAGCGCCTGAAACAACAAAGCGCCCTGCCCTGCAGCCATCTGCCATTGGCGGCGGTGCGCGGCGGCGAACTGCAAGCGGCGCTGGCGCAGTTGCAGCAACAGCACGCGCGTTTTGTCATCGTCGATGCCGAAACCGATGACGATCTGCAACGCCTCATGCTGGCGGCGGCCCGCTTGCCCCAGCGGCCTCTGCTGATCGGCGCAACCGGCCTGAGCGATGCTCTGGGCAGGCTGCTGGCCGACCGCCGCCCCGCTCCGCTGTTGGCGGTGATCGGCTCAATGAGCGAAATGGCGCAGCGGCAAATCGCAGAGTTGAACGCCAGCCATGCCATCACGCTGGTGGATATCGATATCGAAGCGATGTTCCAGGGCTGGCCACAGTTGGCGTACTGGCGCAGCGCCGTGCTTCAGGCGCTGGCGCAAGGCCGGCACTGCGTGATCCGCACCAGCCGACAGGCGGCGCAACGGCAAACCGTTGATCAACTGTGCCGGCAGCACCGGATCACGCGCCGCCGGCTGGGGGAAGATCTGTGCACGCTGCTGGCCCAACTGACCCAGGAAGTCCTGGAAATACAAACGCCAGCCGGGCTGTACCTTTCCGGCGGCGACGTGGCGCTGGCGGTCGCCCGCGGGCTGGGCGCCAACGGCTTTCAGATTCATGGGCAGGTGGCGGGCTGTGTGCCCTGGGGCCATCTGCTGAATGCCCGGCACAATTTGCTGGTTATGACTAAAGCCGGTGGCTTTGGTGATGAAAATACCCTGGTAGAAGTCATCCGTTTCATTGAGGAGAAGTCGAGTGAGTAAAACTATTGCAGTCACCATGGGCGATCCGGCGGGCATCGGGCCAGAAATTATCATCAAGTCGCTGGCGCAGGGTGAGCTTGCCGGCGCACCGGCGGTGGTGGTGGGCTGTGCCGCCACGTTGCGGCGCATCATCGGCATGGGCATTACGCCGCCAGCGGAATTGCGACTGCTTGGCGGCATGGCCGACGCCCGCTTCACGCCCGGCATCATAAACGTGATCGACGAGCCGCTGGCGCAGCCGGATAGCCTGCAGCCAGGCCGGGTGCAACGGCAAGGCGGCGATCTGGCCTACCGCTGCATCAAGCGCGCCACCGAACTGGCGCTGGCCGGCGAGGTAGACGCCATCGCCACCGCGCCGCTCAATAAAGAGGCGTTGCACGCGGCCGGCCACCTTTACCCCGGCCACACCGAACTGCTGGCCAAACTGACCCACAGCAAAGATTACGCCATGGTGCTGTATACCGACCGGCTGAAGGTGATCCACGTCACCACCCACATCGCCCTGCGCAAATTCCTGGATACCCTCAGCCGCAAACGGGTGGAAACCGTTATCGGCATGGCCGATACCTTCCTCAAGCGCGTGGGCTACACTGCGCCGCGCATCGCCGTCGCCGGCGTGAACCCGCACGCCGGGGAAAACGGCCTGTTCGGCGATGAAGAGATCACCATTGTCGGGCCGGCGATCCAGGCCATGCAAGCGCGTGGCATTGATGCCTATGGCCCGTGCCCGCCGGATACCGTTTACCTGCAATGCTACGAGGGGCAATACGACATGGTGGTGGCGATGTACCACGATCAGGGGCACATTCCGCTCAAGCTGTTGGGTTTTTATGACGGGGTGAACATCACCGCCGGGCTGCCGTTTATCCGCACCTCGGCCGACCACGGCACCGCATTTGATATCGCCTGGACAGGCAAAGCGAAGTCTGAGAGCATGGCAATCTCGATCAAACTTGCCATGCAACTTGCCTAGGAAAGGTATGAAGGGACAAAGCCGCCTCGACCAGATTATGGACTATCTGAAAAGCCATAATCTGGTCACCGTTGATCAACTGGTTACTGCCATTTCAGCTTCACCGGCCACTATCCGCCGTGATCTGATAAAACTTGACCGCGAAGGGGTGATCAGCCGGACGCACGGCGGGGTAACGTTAAACCGCTTTATCCCTGCGCAACCCACGACGGTAGAAAAGATGCAGCGCAATCTGGCGGAAAAACAGGCCATCGCACAACGCGCGGTGGCGTTTGTCAAAGCCGGCGATGCCATCATACTGGACGCCGGCACCACCATGCTTGAACTGGCGCGCCAGCTCACGCACCTGCCGCTGCGGGTGATCACCGCCGATCTGCACATTGCGCTATTCCTGTCGGAATTCAAACAAATCGAAGTCACCATCATCGGCGGGCGCATTGATGACAGCAGCCAATCGTGCATCGGTGAGCATGGCCGCCGGCTGCTGCGCGGCATCAATCCCGATATCGCCTTCGTCAGCTGCAACTCCTGGAGCCTGGAGAAAGGCATCACCACCCCGACGGAAGAAAAGGCCGGGTTGAAGCAGGATCTGCTGGCTAACGCGCGCCGCCGGGTGCTGCTGGCGGACAGCAGCAAATACGGCTCTTGGTCGCTGTTTTGCGTCGCGCCGCTGGAAACCCTGACCGATGTGGTCACGGACAACCACCTCAAGCCCGAACTGCAGCAGGCATTGCAGGATAAAGGCTTTACCCTGGCGCTGGCGGCAAGCTAAACCGCCAGCAGCGGCGGTGCTTACTGCCAGCCGTAGCGGCGCGCAAACCAGCCTTTCACGCACTGAGTCATTACCATATAGCCCGCCAAAATCACGATCAGCCACGGGAAATACCCCAGCGGTAGAGCCTGCAACTGCAGGAAACCGGCCAGCGGCGAGAAGGTCAACCCAACCCCGGTGGCGATCACCAGCAGCGTGGTGACCAGCAGCGGCCACGACGGGCGGCTCTGCAGGAACGGGATCTTGCGCGTGCGGATCATATGCACAATCAGCGTTTGCGACAGTAGCCCTTCAACAAACCAGCCGGACTGGAACAGCGTCTGCATCTCCACCGTGTTGGCCTGGAACACCCACCACATCAGGGCAAAGGTCAGCACGTCAAAGATCGAACTGATCGGCCCGAAGAACACCATAAAACGCCCAAGATCGGCGGAGTTCCAGCGCTGCGGCCGGGTGATCTGATCGTCGTCCACATTGTCGAACGGGATCGCGATCTGCGAAATATCGTACATCAGGTTCTGGATCAACAGGTGCAGCGGCAACATCGGCAGGAACGGCAGGAAAGCGCTGGCGATCAGCACGCTGAACACGTTGCCGAAGTTGGAACTGGCGGTCATCTTGATGTACTTGAGCATATTGGCGAAGGTGCGGCGCCCTTCGATCACCCCCTGCTCCAAAACCATCAGGCTTTTTTCCAGCAGGATGATATCCGCCGCTTCCTTGGCGATGTCCACCGCTGAATCCACCGAGATGCCGATATCGGCCGCCCGCAGCGCCGGGGCGTCGTTGATGCCGTCGCCCATAAAGCCCACCACGTGATCCTGCTTACGTAACAGCTGCACCAAGCGCTCTTTGTGCAGCGGCGTCAGCTTGGCGAACAGCGTGGTATCAGCCAGCGCCTGCGCCAATTCGACATCGTCCATCCGTTCGATTTCGCGCCCAAGCAGCACGCGATCGGCCTGCAGCCCCACGTCCTGGCAGACTTTCGCCGCCACCAGCTCATTGTCGCCGGTCAGGATCTTCACCGTCACGCCGTTTTGCTTCAGCGCCGCCAGCGCCGGCGCGGTGCTCTCTTTCGGCGGATCGAGGAAGGCGATGTAACCTTCGAGGATCAGATCCGATTCATCGGCCACACCGTACTCTTCGCTTTGCGCCGGCAGGAGCTTGTTGGCCACCGCCACCACGCGCAGCCCCTGTTGATTAAGATCGTCGGTAATACGGCGGATCCGCGCCAGCAGCGTATCGCTCAGCGGGATCACCTCATCGTTATGGCGCACATGGCTGCAGATCGCCAATATCTCTTCCAGCGCGCCCTTGCACACCAACTCGTGGTATTGCGCGTCTTTCGCCACCACCACCGACATGCGGCGGCGTTCAAAATCAAACGGGATTTCATCCACTTTGCGGTACTGTTGCAGCGCCTGCGGCTGGCCGTTCACCTCCGCGCAGCTGAGCACCGCCACGTCCAACAGGTTTTTCAGCCCGGTCTGGTAAAAGCTGTTCAGCCAGGCGTAATGCAGCACCCGCGCGCTGTTTTCGCCAAACACATCGGTATGGCGCTCCAGCACAATTTTGTCCTGCGTCAGGGTACCGGTTTTATCGGTGCACAGAATATCCATGGCGCCAAAGTTCTGGATCGCATCCAGGCGTTTGACGATCACTTTCTGCCGCGACAGCTTCACCGCCCCGCGCGCCAAGGTGGAAGTGACGATCATCGGCAGCATTTCCGGCGTCAGCCCCACCGCCACCGACAGCGCAAACAGCGCCGCTTCCCACCAGTCACCCTTGGTATAGCCGTTGATCAACAGCACGATCGGCGTCATCACCAACATAAAGCGGATCAGCAGCCAACTCACCTTGGCGATCCCACTCTGGAAGGCATTCGGCTGCTCATCCTGGCTGGTAACGCGCTGCGCCAGTTGGCCGAAATAGGTGTTGCCGCCGGTGCCGATCACTAACGCCAGCGCCGTGCCGCTCACCACGTTGGTGCCCATAAAGCACAGGTTCTGGCATTCCAGCGGATCGTCCGCCAGGTTTCGTGGCGCGGCGCTTTTTTCCACCGGCAGCGATTCGCCGGTTAACGCCGCCTGGCTAATGAACAGATCTTTCGCCGTGAGCAGCCGCAGATCCGCCGGGATCATATCGCCGGCCGCCAGTTTGATGATGTCGCCGGGCACCAGTTGAGCAATTGGCAACTCCACCTGCTCGCTTTTGCCGGTCAGCGCGTCGCTGCGGATCACCGTGGCGGTGTTGCTGACCATCGCCTTCAGCGCATCGGCCGCTCTGTTGGATCTCGCTTCCTGGATGAAGTTAAGCAGCGTCGAGATCACCACCATCAGCGCGATCACCAGCGCCGCGGTCAGATCCTCGGTGGCATAGGAGATCATGCTCAGTGCGGTCAACAACAGGTTGAAAGGGTTGCGATAGCAGTGCCACAGGTGTTGCCACCAGGCCTCTTTTTGCTGATCGTCAACGATGTTTTCGCCGTGCTGCTGGCGCGCACGCGCCGCATCGGCTTCGGTGATGCCTTCCGGGTGGCTGTGGAAACGTTCGTAAAGCTGGGTGGCCGTGGCGGCCGCGCAGGCCAGCCGTTGTTCGGCCAGGGCGTGCTGCATTTCATGGCTGCCGGCGCTGACGCTGTCCAATAGGCTATCGCGGTGCACCAAACGGCGCGGCAGGCTGCGGCTGAACAGCCCCAGCAGCCGGCGTGGCAAAGTTTTCAGTTTCATCGTTCGTGCCTCATCGCCCACAGCCCTATGGCTGCGGGTTCAGTAAACCCGGCGGTACAGGCGCGCAAACGCCGGCCCCGGGCGGGCTTTTTCAGTCGATAGCAACAGGAGCGAACGCAGAACGTGCGCTGCCGGTTACCGTGTTATTCACCGGTAAAACAGCAGCGCAAAAGCGAGGGGTTTTACCGGATAGCCGAATCGGCGCTTATGGGGGTAGGATCGGGATCCATTTAAGGTAATGACCTCCGGTAAGTGACACACTGCATACCCGGCCCAGCCGGCGTATACGCGATAAAGAAAGCCCGGTTTTACGCAAGGATCACGCTGAAAAAATGCGTTATTCTGGCAGGCAATCATTATTGGCTGCGAGTTTACGCCTTTTAACCTCAACGATAAGTAAACCATGCAAAACCGACTGACAATCAAAGATATCGCCCGCCTGAGCGGCGTGGGTAAATCCACCGTCTCCCGCGTGCTGAACAACGAAGGCAGCGTAAGCCCACGCACGCGCGAACGGGTGGAGGCGGTGATCCGCCAACAGGGATTTACCCCGTCCAAGTCGGCGCGCGCCATGCGCGGCCAGAGCGATAAAGTGGTCGGAATTATCGTTTCCCGTCTGGACTCGCCGTCGGAAAACCAGGCGGTGCGCACCATGCTGCCGCTGCTGTATCAGCATGGGTTTGATCCGATCGTCATGGAAAGCCAGTTTGAAACCCACCTGGTGCAGGAGCATCTGCACGTGCTGGCGCAGCGCAACGTGGATGGCGTGATCCTGTTCGGTTTTACCGGGCTCACCGCCGCCATGCTGCAGCCCTGGCAGGAAAAAATGGTGGTGATGGTACGGGAGTACGAGGGTTTTTCTTCTGTTTGCTATGACGACGCCGGCGCCGTCAACCTACTGATGGAGCGGTTGCGCCGCCAGGGTCACCGGCATATCAGCTACCTGGGCGTGCACCAAAGCGATGCCACCACCGGCCAGCGCCGCTACGAAGCCTACCTTGCCGCCTGCCGCCAGCACAACATCGAGCCACGCGCCGCACTGGGCGAACTCAGCTACCAAAACGGCTTTCAGCATGCCGCCGAGGTGATCGTGCCGGAAACCAGCGCGCTGGTGTGCGCCTCCGACAGCATCGCCCTCGGCGCCATCAAATACCTGCAACAACAGCAAATCACCACCATCCAGGTGTGCGCCATCGGCAACACCCCGTTGCTCAGCTTCCTGTTTCCAGAGACGCTTTCGGTGGAGTTCGGTTACGGCAGCGCCGGGCAACAGGCGGCGCAGCAGCTGCTCGGCCAGCTCAGCGACGAGCTGGCGATCCAACGTATTGTGGTGCCAAGCAGACTGTCATGAGGGAGGCCATCAGGCTGATTTTGTGATCTTTAGCTCAAACCGGGAACGTTCCCATTTAATAAAAAACCCAAACGAGTAAGCTTTGAGCATCCGTCATACCTCTGTGCATGATCCATAAAAAAGGTATTCCATAATGAGCAAAGTAAAACAGAAGGATATCGATCGTTTGATAGTCCTGGTGGGCGGCCGTGAAAATATCGCGACCGTGAGCCACTGTATTACCCGGCTGCGCTTTGTCCTTAACGATCCGGAGAAAGCCAAACCCAAAGAAATTGAAACGTTACCGATGGTCAAAGGCTGCTTCACCAACGCCGGTCAGTTTCAGGTGGTCATCGGCCCTGAAGTGGGTGATTACTACCAGGCGCTGATCGCCAGCGCCGGCGTCAGCGAAGCCAATAAAGAACAGGCCAAGGCGGCGGCACGCCAGAATATGACCTTGACCGAACGCACCATTTCACACTTCGCCGAGATCTTCTTCCCCCTGCTGCCGGCACTGATTAGCGGCGGTTTGATCCTGGGCTTCCGGAACGTTATCGGCGATATTCCGATGTCCAGCGGCCAAACGTTGGCGCAGATGCACCCGGCGTGGAAAACCATCTACGACTTCCTGTGGCTGCTGGGCGAAGCCATCTTCATGTTCCTGCCGGTGGCCATCTGCTGGTCGACGGTGAAAAAAATGGGCGGCACCCCGGTGCTCGGCATCGTGCTGGGTATCACTCTGGTATCGCCACAGTTGATGAACTCTTATCAGCTCGGTATGCAACTTCCGGAGGCGTGGAACTTCGGCTGGTTCACCATTGAGAAAGTGGGCTACCAGGCACAGGTGATCCCTTCCATCCTGGCCGGGATGGCGCTGGCCTGGATCGAAACCCGGCTGAAGAAACTGATCCCGGATTATCTGTATCTGGTGGTAGTGCCCGTTGTTTCGTTGTTGTTGGCCGTGTTCCTGGCACACGCGCTGATCGGCCCGTTCGGCCGCATGATCGGCGACGGCGTGGCCTGGGCGGTCAAAGCGGTGATGACCGGCAGCTTCGCGCCAATCGGCGCCGCCCTGTTCGGTTTCCTCTACGCGCCGCTGGTGATTACCGGCGTGCACCAGACCACCCTGGCGATCGATATGCAGATGATCCAAAGCATGGGCGGCACCCCGGTGTGGCCGCTGATCGCCATCTCCAACATTGCGCAAGCTTCCGCGGTGCTGGGCATCATCATCATCAGCCGCAAGGCCAACGAGCGTGAAGTCTCGGTTCCGGCGGCCATCTCCGCCTACCTTGGCGTGACCGAACCGGCGATGTACGGGATCAACATGAAGTATCGCTTCCCGATGCTGTGCGCGATGATCGGCTCCGCGGTCGCCAGCCTGATTTGCGGCCTGGACGGCGTGCTGGCCAACGGCATCGGCGTAGGCGGCCTGCCGGGCATCCTGTCGATTCAACCGCAGTTCTGGCTGGTATTCTCGCTGGCGATGCTGGTGGCGATCGTCATTCCACTGCTGTTGACCATCATGATCTACAAACGTAAAGCCCGCCGCGGGGAACTGCCGGTCTAAATGAATGGAGGGGCCCGCTGCGCCACATGGCTGGCACGGGCCCGCTGTAACAGTCAAAAGGTAATCAGTTATGAGCAACCCAATCCCCTGGTGGCAAAACGGTGTCATCTATCAAATCTACCCAAAAAGTTTCCAGGACAGCACCGGCAACGGCTATGGCGATCTGGCCGGCGTAATTCAACGGCTGGACTACCTGCAGGAACTGGGGGTCGACGCTATCTGGCTGACGCCGGTGTATCTCTCTCCGCAGGTGGATAACGGCTACGACGTGGCGGATTACTGCGCTATCGATCCGGCCTACGGCACCATGGCGGACTTTGAACGGCTGGTTGCGGCCGCGCACCAACGCAGCATCCGCATCGTGATGGACATGGTGTTCAACCACACCTCAACCGAACACCCGTGGTTCAAGGCTGCGCAGGACAGCAACAGCCCCTACCGCCAGTTCTATGTCTGGCGCGACGGTGAAGGCGAAGCGCTGCCCAACAACTGGCGCTCCAAGTTCGGCGGCCCGGCGTGGCAATGGCACGAAGCCAGCGGGCAGTATTATCTGCACCTGTTCGCCACCGAACAGGCCGATCTGAACTGGGAACACCCGCCGGTGCGCGAAGAGCTGAAAAAGGTTTGCCGCTTCTGGGCGGATAAGGGGGTCGACGGTTTGCGCCTGGATGTGATCAATCTGGTGTCCAAACGGCAGGATTTCCCCAGCGATCCACAAGGCGATGGTCGCCGCTTCTATACCGACGGCCCGCGTATCCACGAGTTCTTGCAGGAAATGAGCCGGGACGTGTTCCAGCCGAATGGGCTGATGACCGTGGGCGAGATGTCTTCCACCACGCTGGAACATTGCCGCCAGTACGCCGCCAGCAGCGGCGAAGAACTGTCGATGACCTTCAACTTCCACCACCTGAAGGTGGACTACGCCGGCGGCGAAAAGTGGACGCTGGCGGCGCCGGATTATGTGGAGCTGAAACGGATTTTCCGCCACTGGCAGCAGGGCATGCATAACCGCGCCTGGAATGCGCTGTTCTGGTGTAACCACGATCAGCCGCGCATTGTGTCGCGCTTTGGCGATAACGGCGCGCTGCGCGTGCCCGCCGCCAAGATGCTGGCGATGGTGCTGCACGGTATGCAGGGCACGCCGTATATCTACCAGGGAGAAGAACTGGGTATGACCAACCCGGAGTTCAGCAACATCGCGCAGTATCGCGATGTAGAAAGCCTGAATATGTATGCTGAATTGCGCGCTCAGGAGCAGGACAGCGATACGCTGCTGGCGATACTTGCCAGTAAATCACGCGACAACAGCCGCACGCCTATGCAATGGAGCGCCGCGCCGCACGCCGGCTTTACCCGCGGCACGCCGTGGATTGGCTGCGCGCCGAACTATAAGGAGATCAATGCGGAAGCGGCGCTGGCCGACGTTGATTCGGTATTTTATACCTATCGCCACCTGATCGCCCTGCGCAAGCAGTACCCGCTGCTGACGCTGGGTGACTATCAGGATCTGGCGCCGCAGCACCCAGCGCTCTGGTGTTATCAGCGCCGCTGGAACGGCCAGCGCCTGCTAGTGGCCGCCAACCTGAGCCGGGCGCCGCTGGCGCTAGAGGCGGAAGGGATCGCGCTGGACGAACAGTGGCGCCGGCTGGTATGCAACTACGCCGATGCGCCGGAGCATCCGCACGCAGTAACCCTGCGGCCGTTCGAAGCCGTGTGGTGGGTTCTGGAAGAGTAGTGATCGCCTTGACCTCCCTTCCCCTCACCCCAACCCTCTCCCACAGGGCGAGGGGGCTGTCCGTGCTCGTGGTAAATAAAGGCACTTCACTGTCAGATTCCGTCCCCTCGCCCCTTTGGGGAGAAGGACAGGGTGAGGGGGGAGGCGCTACGCCGTGCCGCCTACCGTCAGCGTATCGAGCTTCAGCGTCGGCTGGCCGACGCCGACCGGCAGGCTCTGCCCTTCTTTGCCGCAGACGCCGACGCCTTTATCCAGCGCCAGATCGTTGCCAACCATCGAAATCTGCTGCATGGCTTCAATACCTGAACCAATCAGCGTGGCGCCTTTCACCGGTTTGGTGATGCGCCCTTTCTCAATCAGATAGGCTTCCGACGTCGAGAACACGAACTTACCGGAGGTGATATCCACCTGCCCGCCGCCGAAGTTCGGCGCATACAGCCCGTACTCCACGCTTTCGATGATGTCCTGCGGGGTGGATTTGCCCGCCAGCATATAGGTGTTGGTCATACGCGGCATCGGCAGGTGCGCGTAGGATTCACGGCGGCCGTTGCCGGTTGGCGCAACCCCCATCAGGCGCGCGTTGAGCTTATCCTGCATATAGCTTTTCAAGATACCGTTTTCAATCAGCACATTGTACTGCCCCGGCACGCCTTCATCGTCGATCGCCAGCGAACCGCGGCGGCCCTGCAGGGTGCCGTCATCCACCACGGTGCACAGTTCAGAAGCCACCAACTGCCCGATCTGGCCGCTGAACACCGAGGTGCCGCGGCGGTTGAAGTCGCCTTCCAGACCGTGACCGACCGCCTCATGCAGCAGCACGCCCGGCCAGCCGGCGCCGAGCACTACCGGCATCGTGCCTGCCGGCGCGGCGATGGCGGAAAGGTTCACCAGCGCCATGCGCACCGCTTCTTTGGCAAAGGCGTCGGCGCGCACTTCACCGTCCACGGTTTCCAGAAAATAGTCATAGCCGAAACGACCGCCGCCGCCGCTGGCGCCGCGCTCGCGCTTGCCGTCCTGCTCCACCAGCACGCTGACGGAAAGGCGCACCAGCGGGCGCACGTCTGCCGCCAGCGTGCCGTCGGTCGCCGCGACCAGCACCTGCTCATACACGCCGGTGATGCTGGCGCTGACTTCCTGCACGCGGGCATCGGCCGCGCGCGCAGCCTTGTCTACCCGGTGCAACAGCGCGATTTTCTCTTCACGCGGCAGGCTCTGCAAAGGATCAAGCAGCGGATACAGCGCCTGATGGCTGATTTCGCCCAGGGTATGCACCTTGCCGTTGCCGCTGTCGCGCACAATACTGCGCGCGGCGACGGCGCTCTGGTTGAGGGCGTTAAGGGTGATCTGATCGGCATAGGCAAAACCGGTCTTTTCACCGCTGACCGCACGCACCCCAACACCTTGATCGATATTGTAAGAACCATCTTTGATGATGCCGTCTTCAAGCACCCAGGCTTCATGGTAGCTGGACTGGAAATAGAGATCGGCGTAATCAAGTCGGCGTTCTGCCAGTTGACCCAATACGGAGAACAGGTCTTGATGACTCAACTTATTCGCAGCGAGTAACTGCTCACTGACAAACGTCAGGCTCATAGTATTTTCACTCTTTTTTGGCGAAAGGGTTATCAGCCGGCGCAACCAGCGCCGTCTGGAATCGGTTATGTTGCAGCACCGGCATCTGCGCACGGATAGTTTGCAGCGCTGCTGTATCAACGCACACGTTTAGTGCCGAGACCGAGTCCGGATTTTCGGCCAGAATTTTGCCCCAGCCATCCACGGCCAGCGAGTGGCCCCAGGTACGGCGCGTCGCGCTATGGCGGCCCACCTGCGCCGGCGCCAGAATCACGCACTGGGTTTCAATCGCCCGGGCACGCAGTAAAATTTCCCAGTGAGCTTCACCGGTGACGCGGGTAAAGGCCGCCGGCACGGAAATCAGCTCCGCACCCTGCGCGCGCAGCGCCTGATACAGCGCCGGGAAACGTAAATCGTAGCATATCGTCATGCCCAGGCGCCCCACCGGGGTGTCCACCACCGTCAGGTGCTGACCATGCTGGTAAGTGTCTGATTCGCGGTAGTGCGCATGGGCATCGTTGATGTCCACGTCAAACATATGCAGCTTGTCGTAACGGCCCCGGATCTCGCCTTGGTCGTCAAACAACAGGCTACTGGTGGTAATGCGGGCCGGGTCTTCGCCGCTGATCAACGGCATTGAACCCACCAGTAGCCACACGCCGTAGCGGCGGACGATATCGCGCACCGCCTGCTGCAAGGGACCGTCACCGGCCGGTTCCGCATGCTGGCGATAAGCCGCCGAGTTGGCAAACAAAAGCGCATTTTCCGGCGTCATGACCAGCTTAATCCCGCTTTTGAGATGCTTGATCTGCTGCTCAATCTGCGCCAGGTTATCCCGCACCTGATCGCCACTACACAGTTGTAACAACGCAACGTTGGCTTTTTTCATGGCGTCTTATCCTCCTTTGGCTTACGCAATACCTCATCGATCTTCGGCTGATCCAGGCTGCCGACAATGTGGTAACGAATCAGCGAAATTTTATTCCATAGGGGGGCCAGCACTTTTGATGCGGCAAACACCGCCGCCCCAACGATCGGGTTGATCACAAACGCGGTCGCCACGCCCACCGTGGCGGAGATTTCAGGCGCCACCACCGCTTCCATATCGATCTGGCGCTGCACCAGATCAATCTGGCCGCTCATGGCGATGTCCGCCGCCAGCCCGTCGACCAATAAATTATCGGTATGCATTATGCCATCTTTCAGCCACGCGGTGCTGCGGATGGAATCAAAGTAGAAGCCTTTGCCAAAGGTGTCGCTAAAATCAAACTGTAGCTTACGCAGCAACGCATCGAAACTCACCAGCCGTAGCAGCTGGCCGGCTCGGCCGCCGCCAATATCTTCAATTTCGCCTTTGCCCAGGGCCGCTTGCAGCGTGCCGCTCAACGTGGCTACCTGCGGCTGCCACGGCTTGCCGTGCCAATACAGATCGAAATCCACATCATAGGGTGCGCCCTTCAGCGGCGTGGTGATGCCAAAAAAGGTGGCGGTATCGTCAATATTGCCGCCCAACAGTTTGCCTTTCAGCGCGGTGCGTTCTTCCTGGCTGTTTTGCTTCCACAGCCCGGTGGCGGTCATTCGCCCTTTGCCGGTATCAATCAAAGCATGCGTCAACGCCAGGGTATCCCCCTGGTTTTGTATATCGGCTTCCACCTTGCCCAGGTTCTGGCCAAGTATCCAGCAAGACTGGCAGCGCAACATCAGCGAAGGCCAATTGCGGAATGACACGTTATCCATGGCGGATGGGGAACCGCCTTGCGCGGCCTGCCCGCTGCCGCCGTTGAACTGCGGATTGTAATAAAGGTACTGAATGTTGGCGCGCCACGGGCCATTATTCGCGCTCAGCAGGCTGCCATCCACTTCATCGCTCTTGGCGGCGATCTCCAGCCCGCCGATGCGCTGTGCGGCGCTCAGCGTTAGCCGATGCCAAGCCTGGCCGCCCAGCAGCAGTTGGGGCGTATGCAGCGCGACCGTAGTCGGAAAGCGGAAGCTGCCGGCGGTGCCGCTGCGGCCGCCGCTCGTCGGCAACGCCGGTGCCAACAGCGCCAGCCATTTTTCACCGTCCAGCGGCGGCAGGTTCAGGCTCAACGATGGGCTGCTCGGCAAGGCCGGGGTACCGCCGCCGTCGCTGCGCCATGCGGCGCGCACCAGTTGCACCTGATTGCCCGGGAAGCGCCATTCGCTGTTGAAATGCTCTTGTTTGCCCGCGCGGCCGCTCAGCCGGAAACCATTCAGGCCGCCCTCCACATTGACGCTCAGCGGCAACGATTGGCCCGCAGGTTTATCCAGTGGAGAAGGTAAGTGACTGCTTACTTTTTTGAAGTCCGCCTCCAGGCCGATGTCATAGTTGGCGCCACCGCCATGCGGCAGGCTGATCGCCACCTTGCTCTGCCAAGGTGCGCTGCCTTGCAACGCCTCGGCGGCCGCCGGCGGCAACCCTGGGAATTTAGCCGGCAGCCAGTCGCCCTGTAGCCCAACGTTGATTTTGTAGTCTTTTTCCACTTCCTGGGTGTTGAAATCTATCGCCAGCGGCTGCCCGAACCAATTGGCGCTCAGGGTATCGCTGGTCAGGTTGCCGTTATCAAAGCGGAATTTGCCGCTCACCTGCTCCAGCGTGCTGCCCAGGGGCTTCACCAACAGCGCGTTATTGTTCAGCGCCACTTCGCCCTGCACATCGGTATGCCCGCCGTTGAGGGGAATATCAAGATGTAAGCGCCCACTGACATCGCCCTTAACCTGCAGTTGATCCAGCGCCGAGCCGACCGATGTCGCCAACGGCGTCTGTTTGAAATAGTCATGCACATCCGGCCCGGCGCCGGCGAGTTCGGCATCCACAAACAGCCGCTCTTGCTGGTAATCCGGGATGACCGCGCTGATATCGCGCCCTTCCACCTTGCCCAACCGGGCCTGCGGCGCGTGCATCCACAGGCCGTTGTTGGCAAAGTCGAGGTCAATCGCCAGATCGTTTAGCGCCGGCCAACCCGGCTGGAACTGGAAGGTGGCATGGCGCAACGGCACATACACCTCAAATTGCCCTTCGTGCTTTTTATATGGGAAGTGGTGCGGGTTGCCAGCATAAATCAGCGATGCGTTGTCCACCTGGCCGCCCTGAATCGCGCCGCTCAGGTAGTCCACCAGATGGGTACCCATCAACGGCTCGGGGAAATAGCGCCAGGCTTGCGCGCCGTCATACAGGCGGATACCGGCCAGAATGCTCAACCACGGCTCGCCCTGCGCCGGCTGCTGGTAACGGAAATTGCCGTTCACCCACAGCGCGTTGGCCTTCACATCGAGGTTTTCGCTCGCCAATTCCCAGCCGCTATCGCCGTATCGCCAGGTCAGCGCGCCGCTGGCGCGGCTCACTTCCAGCGGCGCACGGAACATATCGCCCACCGGTAACGTACTGTTGTTCAGATCGATCGTCAGGCGGCCGCTTTCCACGCCGCCGGCCAGCGCGCCGGCAAAATGGTTCACCCCCGGCAAACGCTGCCAGGGCTGCCAGCTCACATCCTGCCAGCGAGCCTGGAAGCGGCTTTTTTCGGGCTGTTTGAGCGGCACATCCAGCGCCAGCGCATCAAGCCGGCCTTTCGGCTGCATCACATCCCAACGTTGCAGCACCTCTGGGCTAAGGAAGGAGAACATCGGCAGCAGCGGGGTTAACCGCTCAAGCGTAATGCCGCTGGCGCGCAGGCGCAGCTCCTCAGGCTGATCCGGGCCAAGCAGTTGCGTGTCTTCCGGCAGCCACAGCGCAGAGAGCCGCCCCTGCGGCCAGCTCTCGCCGTCAGTCGCCAGATTTAATTGCGGCACGTCCAACTGCCAACCTTTGCCCTGGCGGCTCAACGCCAGCGCCAGATTATCCACCTCCAGGCGGTGCGGCTGGGTGCCCACCTGCCAACTGGCGCTGCCCTGTTTCAGCAACGCATTGCCGCTGTACACTTCGCCGCCTTCAACCTTCAGCCAGGCCGCCAGATTGAAATTGGCGCTTTCCAGCCCGGTATTGCTGCGCAGCCAGCGGCTGAACCACGGCTTCATATCAATATTGTCGGCCTGCAGATACACCGTGCCGGTATCCAACAGCCCTTTGTTGTCGCGCAGATCCAGGCGCAGTTGCACCACACCGTGCTGGCCGTTGAAGGAGGACAGGCCAATCTGCCCTTCCGCCCTGTGGCGTTCGCGGCTGTTGAGCCAGGTTAAACGGGGAATGTCGAAAGCGGCGCGGGCGTCGGAAGGAGTAAGGAAAGAGACGCGGCTGTCGCGCAAGTCAAAATGATCGAGCTGATATAAAAACAGATCGCTGACGGTGCCCGGCTGGAGGGTTTCACGTTTGTCGCCCTCACCGCCCAGCGTGGTGTTGAGATCGAGCTGGAGCTGGTAGAAGGTAAGATCGCGAAACTGCCAGCGCCAGTGCAGCAACGACTGCCAAACGTCCAGCGCCAGCGTGACGCGCCCAACCTGCAGGCTGCCGGCCGGGAATGTGGTGCTGATATCGCGCACTTCCAGGCGTGGGCCGAACGATTCCCAATGCCCCTCAATAAAGCTTGCCTGAACGGGCTGCCCCGTGAAGGCGGCAACCTGTTGCAACAGTTGGGGCCGGTAATCGTTCAGCGCGGGCAACACCAGGCGCAGGCCGCTGATCAACAGCGCCACAGCGACAAGTAAAGTGGCGCCCGTTGCTAACAGAATACCAGGCAGTCGCCTCACGCATTTCTCCTTGCTCCGCTGCCTGGCAACGGTTGTTACTGTTTAAAGCTGCACATAACCGGCTCGCGCGCCGTTCGGCCCGGGCGCAAGGCGCCACAGGAGGGTGATGGACGGGTTTACATCATCACAACGTCAAACTGCTCCTGGCTGTACAACGGTTCGATTTGTACTTTTACCTGTTTGCCGACGAAAATCTCCACCTCTGCCAGCGCGTGCGACTCTTCGCTCTTCAGCGCTTCCCCGACCGCCGCCGATGCATACACCAGGAAGCGATCGGAATCGTAAGCATGGTGCACCCGCACAATCTCACGCAGAATTTCATAGCAGACGGTTTCGACCGTTTTCACCGTACCGCGGCCGTTGCAGGTAGGACATTCGTGGCACAGCACATGTTCAATGCTTTCACGCGTCCGTTTCCGCGTCATTTCCACTAATCCTAGCTGAGAGAAGCCGTTGATTGTGGTTTTTACCCGATCTTTACTCAGCGCCTGCTCCAGGGAGTGCAGCACGCGGCGGCGATGGTCTTCATTGCTCATATCAATGAAATCAATGATGATGATCCCGCCCAGGTTGCGCAGCCGCAACTGGCGGGCGATCGCCTGGGTCGCCTCGATATTGGTGTTGAAAATGGTCTCATCCAGATTGCGGTGGCCGACAAAGGCGCCGGTGTTGATGTCGATGGTGGTCATCGCCTCGGTCTGATCGATGATCAGATAGCCACCGGATTTCAGCTCAACCTTGCGCTCCAGCGCCCGCTGGATCTCGTTTTCCACATCGAACAGATCGAAGATTGGCTGCGTGCCGGTATACAGCTCCAGCTTGCGGGTAATATCCGGGATGTATTCGGCGGTGAACTCCACCAGCAGCTCGAACGTCAGGCGCGAGTCGATCCGGATGCGATCGAGCGCCGCACCGGCGAAATCGCGCAGGATTCGGTGCGCCAGCGCCAGCTCGCCGTACAGCATGCAGCGGGTCTGGTTGCGTTTACGGCGCTCGACCACTTTGGTCCAGAGGCGTTTGAGAAACGCGGCGTCCTGCGCCAGCTCTTCCTCGCCGATGCCTTCAGCGGCGGTGCGGATAATAAACCCGCCCAGCTCATCGCAGTAGTCCGCCACGATGCTTTTCAGGCGTTCGCGTTCGGCTTCGCTTTCAATGCGTTGCGATACCCCAACGTGCGCCGCACCCGGCATGAACACCAGGTAGCGCGACGGCAGAGTGATATCGGTGGTCAGGCGCGCGCCCTTGGTGCCCAGTGGATCTTTCACCACCTGCACCACCAGATCCTGCCCCTGGCGCACCAGCTCGGCGATATCGCGCACGTGGAAATTCTTGCGTTCTTCGCCGGCCACGCATTCGGTATGCGGCATGATATCGGAGGCGTGCAGGAAGGCGGCCTTTTCCAGGCCGATATCCACAAACGCCGCCTGCATGCCGGGCAGCACGCGGCTGACGCGCCCTTTATAAATGTTGCCGACTATGCCGCGCTTGGATTCACGCTCAATATGGATCTCTTGCAGGATGCCGCCGTCTATATAGGCAACCCGCGTTTCCGCCGGTGTGATATTAACCAGTAGCTCAGCTGTCATTGTCTTCTCCCCGGAACCGGCCGCACATGCTCATCAACCGGTTCTTACACTTCGTAATGCGACAAAATTACTGAGCAGCTCATGTGTTTCGACCAGCGGCAACCCCACCACCGCATGATAACTCCCGGTTATCGTTTTGACGAAACAACCACCCTTTCCCTGAATCCCATAGGCACCCGCTTTATCCATCGGCTCGCCGGTGGCAATATAATCGGCAATATCCTGCTGCGACAGGGCGCGGAACGTCACGTCCGTCACCACCAGTTGGCACAGCAGATGCTGCCGATCGGCAATCGCCACGGCGGTCATCACCTGATGCTGGCAGCCCGAAAGCGCAGCCAGCATCTCGGCGGCATGCGCCGCGTCGCGCGGTTTCTCCAACACCTGGTTATTTTGCACCACGATGGTATCCGCCCCCAGCACCGGCCAATCTTGCGCTGCAAGCGCCACCCCGGCCTGCGCCTTCTCCTGCGCCAGCCGCCGCACATAGGCTTCGGCCGCTTCGCCCGCCACACGCTGCTCCGCGGTATGGGTCAGCAAGATTTCAAACGGAACCCCCAGCAGGGTTAGCAATTCACGCCGGCGTGGGGAGCCGGAAGCCAGATAAAGCGATGTCATTAATGCCCTCATTGTACAGCGAACTGGCGGCGAATCTTACGCATCAGCAGGAACAGCCACGGCCACAAAACACCGTTTACCACACTACTCCAGAATACCTCTGGGCGGAAAGAGACGTTGATCACTAAAAACTCAGCCCAAAAGACAACAACGTCCATCGCCAGCGACAACAGCACCACGATCAGCGCCTGCTGCCACAGCGCCATATTACGAAACAGTTGGTATTTGAAGGCCACCAGATAGGCAATGATGCCAAGCGCCAACGCACGCACGCCCAGCGTCGAACCGAGGATCAGATCCATTATCAGCCCCAAC
Organism: Gibbsiella greigii; assembly: GCF_039540155.1. NCBI lineage: Bacteria > Pseudomonadati > Pseudomonadota > Gammaproteobacteria > Enterobacterales > Yersiniaceae > Gibbsiella > Gibbsiella greigii. The sequence continues at coordinate 123,071 of NZ_BAABEM010000049.1, read as the reverse complement.
ACAAAGCCGGTGCCGACGTTCACCCGGTGCGGCAGCGCCATCACCCAGTAGATCAGGATCAGGGCCAGCCAAGAAGGCCGGAACATATAAATCTGTTCCGGCCACGGCATGATTTGCAGCACCAGCGCCACCAGAAACGACAGCCAGATAATCCAGCGCCCATTGCTGCGGTAGCTATTCATTGAACCACCTCGGGCGGCGGCGATGAAACCGCCCCTGGCGCCGGTGCAGGCGGCGGTGGCCCCATGGTGGCCGGCGACAGCACCTGCGGCATCATCTGCATCAGGCGCTCGTTCGCCACCCGATGCACTTCGCTTGGCGACATCGGCATATCGCCATTGCGATCCGCCCCCCACAGCAGCAGCAGATAGCGCAGGCGTTGCAGCCCGGCGGTCGGGCGCGCCTGAATCACCGTATAGGCGCGTTGGTTATCCACTTTGACCGAAGAGACCACCCCAACCGGGTACCCTTCGGGGAAACGCCCGCCCAGCCCGGAAGTCACCAGCACGTCGCCTTCCCGGATGTCGATATTGCCAGGCAGGTGTTCCAGTTGCAGATCGTCAGCGCAGCCGTTGCCCGCCGCGATGACGCGAATATCGTTGCGCAGCACCTGGATCGGCAGCAGATGGGAAGCATCGCAGATCAGCAGCACGCGGCTGGTCATTTTCGCCACCGCCACCACCTGGCCCACTACGCCTTTATCGCTGATCACCGGCTGGCCTTCATACACGCCGTTATCGGCGCCTTTATCAATCACCACCTGATCGCTGTAAGGATCGGAACCGGTCGAGATCACCTGGGTGACCATCTTGTGTTCATCCTGGCGCAGCGGCGAACCCAGCAGCTCACGCAAACGGGCGTTTTCCTGTTTGAATTGGCCAAGAAGAAGCAGATCGCTGTTCTTTAGCAGCAGTTCCTGCCGCAGAGCACGGTTTTCCAGCTCTAACTGTTGGCGGGTAGCCAGCGTTTCAGAAACGCCATCCAGCACCTTACGCGGCCCATTGGCCAAAAAGTAGAAGGGGCTGACGGCGGTATCCATGTAGGTGCGCACTTTGGCGAACGTACCAAGCCGGCTGTCGGCGACGATAAGCCCAATAGCGGCGATCACCGCCAGAAAAAGTCGTAGTTGCAGGGACGGGCCCCTGCTAAAGATCGGCTTCATAAATTATGCGAGTTCCTCGACAACAGAAGGAGGAACCGTACAAGATGCCCGCGCAATGCATTCACCCAATACGATTCCTCCTTCCTGGAGCTGATTATTCTTCGCTGAACAAATCACCGCCATGCATGTCGATCATTTCCAACGCCTTGCCGCCGCCGCGTGCGACACAGGTAAGCGGATCTTCCGCTACCACCACTGGAATGCCGGTCTCTTCCATCAGCAGGCGATCCAGGTTACGCAGCAACGCGCCGCCGCCGGTCAGGACCATGCCCCGTTCAGAGATGTCGGAAGCCAGCTCTGGCGGGCACTGTTCCAACGCCACCATTACCGCGCTGACGATGCCGGTCAACGGTTCCTGCAGTGCTTCCAGGATTTCATTGGAGTTGAGCGTGAAACCACGTGGCACGCCTTCCGCCAGGTTACGGCCGCGCACTTCGATTTCGCGCACCTCATCACCCGGGTAGGCAGAGCCGATTTCATGTTTGATACGCTCGGCGGTGGCTTCACCGATCAACGAGCCGTAGTTGCGGCGCACATAGTTAATGATAGCTTCATCAAAGCGATCGCCGCCAATGCGCACGGAGGAAGAATAGACCACGCCGTTGAGCGAGATGACAGCGACTTCGGTCGTGCCGCCGCCGATATCCACCACCATCGAACCGGTGGCTTCGGAAACCGGCAGGCCGGCGCCGATGGCGGCCGCCATCGGTTCTTCAATCAGGAAGACTTCGCGCGCGCCGGCCCCTTGGGCAGACTCGCGGATAGCACGGCGCTCAACCTGGGTGGCGCCGACCGGCACACACACCAGCACCCGCGGGCTTGGCCGCATGAAGCTGTTGCTGTGAACCTGTTTGATAAAATGCTGCAGCATTTTTTCCGTCACGAAGAAATCGGCGATGACGCCGTCTTTCATCGGGCGAATGGCTGCGATATTGCCAGGCGTACGCCCCAGCATTTGTTTAGCATCATGACCCACGGCCGCGACGCTTTTCGGCGAGCCGGCACGATCCTGGCGAATGGCAACCACCGAGGGTTCATTCAGTACAATGCCTTGCCCTTTCACGTAAATCAGGGTATTGGCCGTACCCAAGTCGATGGACAAGTCATTGGAAAACATGCCACGAAATTTCTTAAACATACTAAAGGATAATCCTGCAAGCTGGGGGCGGAAAATAAAATCCGCCTACTTTACCAACCACACGAAGCAGCGACAAGGCGCAAAAACGTTCTGCTTCGGTGAAAAATAGTCTGTATTATTTTTGCTCGCCTGCACGGATGTGGAAGAAGGCCTGATATCCTTGAAGGATGGTCCAATTTGCTCCCTTGCCAGCGCATAAAACGGCGTAACACAGCTCATAAAATCTAACATTTTCCCTGATTGTCTCGGGTGGTAAGCGCCCACCAACTTTCACCAGGAAAGGACAGGCTATTCTACGTTAAAACCTGCCCAAAATTCAGATTAAACATGAAAGCGACGCGAATATTTTTTATCCTTGCCGTCGGCCCGCGCCAGCGGCGAGAAAAAATCGCCTTGGCCGCCGAGCACCCCTTTTTCTTTTAGCGTTTCCCACTCACGGCGCGTACGTACGCCGGTGGCAAACACCCGCGCCCGCGTTCCTTCGCAGGCCCCGGTCAGGCTCTGAACAAATAGCTGATTTTCATCGCGTTTATCAATATTACGCACCAACCCCGGGTGCAGCTTGACCAATTCGACCGGCAACGACTTGATATAAGACGTGCTCACGACGGTTAAACCCGCCTGGGATACCGCCAGCCGGCAGCCTAGCCCGGCGAGCAAACGCAGCACCGGGCGCAGGCGATCTATGTGTAGACAGAGATCTGCCTCAGCAAGTTCAATCATTATTCGCCGCCGACGACTTTTTTCGCATTGCAGCAGCGTATCACGCAGCCAGAGCTGAAACGGCTTGCGCAACAAAGAGTCCACGCACAGCGGAAACGCCAGCGTTTCATCCGGCCAGCGGCTCAACAGCGCCATAATGCGGCTGAGAAATTGGCGATCGTAACTTTCCGTTAGCCCAAACTGCTGCACCATTGGCATATATTCGGCGGGTAACAGCGCCTGATCGCCATCATGGATCCGGCTGACGATTTCGCGGTGATCCACCTTGCCTGCCAGCGTGATCGCCGGCTGCTGGTAAAACCGGGCGCTCTGCTGCGCCAGCGCCTGGGCCAATAAGGTGCGCCACTTAACGCTGCCGCGGCCTTTTTCCGGCACCTGACTGTCGTAGACAAACCAACCGTTGCCGCCGCGTAACGTGGCGTTACGCGCCGCCTGTTCGGCACGATCAATCACCTGTTCGGCCGCCTGGCCGCTGCCGTAGGCGACGATACCGATATGCATAAACGCCTGGCGATCAATAATCTCTGTGGCCGGCAACGCATCGGTGGCATGCACCAACTGAGCGGCAATGCCGCCGGCGTCTTTTAATGTGCAGTGGGGCAACAGCACGGTGAAATCGCTGTGAAAATAGCGCGCCAACAGCGCCGCCGGATAACGCAGCACAAACGTCGACAACAGATTGACCACCGAATAGATCAATTCCTGAACCTGGGTGTTACCGTAGGTTTCCCGCAGCGTTTCAAAATCCGGCAGCCGGATCATCATCACCACGCCGTAGGCATTGTCTACCTCCAACTGGGTCGCCAATTGGTTATCGAAAAACAACCGATTATTCAGGCCGGTCATGGCATCTCTGGCGGCAAAGGCGCGGATCAGGGTATCGACGCGGCTGCGCTCTTCACGTGATTCCATCAAATCCGCCAGCAGGCGATCGAGCGCCCCACTGACGCTGGACGGCCATTCCCCCTCCTGCCCACGCATCACCGTTTCCCGCTCGCCGTTGAGGATGCGGCGCGCGCGCCGCTCCAGGCGGTCTTCCCCTTCGGCCTGCGCCCCTAGCCAGCGCAGGCTGAACAGCAGGATAATAATCATGGTGATAATCGCCAACGTCACTGCGGTGGTGGATTGTAAATTGCGAACATCGCTGTCGTAGGGATCGAGGTAGGAGATATGCAGGGTGGCGCCGGGGTAATGCATCAGCGCCAGGGCGGCCTGCCGATAGCCGCTGAGCGGCAGCGGGGCGTCATCGAACGCCGGCAGATGATACGACAACAGGTTGCCTTTGGCGGTGTCGATGCTGATCGCCACTACGCCCAGCGGCCGCATCACCAACGGCAGCCAGTACGCCTGTTCGTTCGGCGGCTCAAGCAGCATTTTCTGATCGAGCGCCGTCACCAGCGCGTCGAAACGCCGCGCCAGCCGATCCTGGGTAACGTAAAAAAAGCTGTATGAACAGCCAATCAGCATCAGCAACATCGCCAGCGCAACCAGCAAGGTGATCAATGCCGAAAGTTTGGTGGTAAATCGCATCCCTGTGCCCTATCCACTATGGTTTATGAAGTATGCAGCCGTTAAGGCACATAACGCTTATATCCTTCATACTTCAAGTTGCAGGTGTGTTGGCTTTCCTGGCTCACCCCAGTCACTTACGCCAGTAAGCTCCTGGGGTTTCGCTGCGTTGCCGCCTGCCTGCAACTCGAATTATTTTGGATAGATACCCTGATGAGCTGACAATAGCCTATTTTTTAGACTTTGCGCATGTGCCTTTCTTTGTTCTTAATCAGAGTATCCGTTAGCTAGATGCATATAGTCGATAAATCAAATTCGGTCATTCATTCAGGAACGCACACCAAGAGGAAGCGTGACATGCGTGCACTATTATTAGAGCAACAAAACGATCAAACGCTGGCGCACATTCGGGATATCAGCAGCGATCAACTACCGGAAGGCGATGTAACGGTCGACGTTAATTGGTCCAGCTTAAACTATAAAGACGCACTGGCCATCACCGGCAAGGGCAAAATCGTTCGCCACTTCCCGATGGTGCCGGGCATTGATTTTGCCGGTACGGTTCATAGCAGTAAGGATCCGCGCTTTAAAGAAGGCCAGAGTGTCGTGCTCACCGGCTGGGGCGTGGGGGAAAACCACTGGGGCGGCCTGGCGGAGCAGGCGCGGGTTTCGGGCGAATGGCTGGTGCCGCTGCCGCAGGGGCTGGATGAACGCAAGGCGATGATTATCGGCACCGCCGGCTTCACCGCGATGCTGTGCGTGATGGCGCTGGAAGAAGGCGGCGTCCACCCCGACAGCGGCGATGTGCTGGTCACCGGCGCCAGCGGCGGCGTGGGCAGCACGGCGATCGCCATTCTGGCCGCGCTGGGCTACCACGTTACCGCCATCAGCGGCCGCGACAGCAATACCGATTACCTGAAAGCCCTCGGCGCCAAAGAAGTGCTGGCACGCAGCGGCTACATTGAAGCCCCACGCCCGCTGGAAAAACAGCTGTGGGCCGGGGCAATTGATACCGTCGGCGATAAGCTCCTGGCCTGCGTGCTGGCGCAGATGAACTATAACGGCACCGTTGCCGCCTGTGGCTTGGCCGGCGGTTATCAACTGCCCACCACGGTGATGCCGTTCATCCTGCGTAATGTGCGCCTGCAGGGTGTGGATTCCGTGCATACGCCGCTGCACCGCCGCCAGACCGCCTGGGAGCGCCTGGCCGGTATCCTGCCGGAAAGTTTCTACCAGCAGGCCACCCGGGAAATCTCACTTGACCAAGTGCCTGCCACCGCGGCCGATCTGCTGGCCAATAAGGTCACCGGCCGCACGCTGGTTAACATCCGCTAGATTGCCCCTCCCAGCAGGGCGCAGAACCTATGCGCCCTGCACTCTCCCCTGTTTACCCCGAACGTCAGGCGGAATTTTTCGCCAGGCGGCTCGCAGAAGCCCGGTTTTCACACCATGCTTATGGGATATCAGGAGGAAATTCCATGAACAAACCGCGTATCTTGACGGAAAAGGATGTCACACCGGAAAGCGTGTTCCAACAACGGCGCAAGGTGCTCAAGGCGCTCGGCATTTCCGCCGCGGCGCTGGCGTTGCCCAACAGTGCGCGGGCGGATTGGCGATCGTGGTTCAAAGGCCACGATCGGCCAAAAGCGCCGCCCGGCAAAGCGCTGGCGTTCAGCCAACCGCCCGAATGGCAGGCCCAGTTGGCGTTAACGCCGGAAGACAAGGTGACCGGCTACAACAATTTCTACGAATTTGGCCTGGACAAGGCCGATCCAGCGGCCAACGCCGGCGAACTGAAAACCGCCGGCTGGCAGGTAAAGATCGACGGTGAAGTCGGCAAACCGATGACGCTGGACATTGACGGGCTAATCGCCCGTTTCCCGCTGGAACAGCGCATTTACCGTATGCGCTGCGTGGAAGCCTGGTCGATGGTGGTGCCGTGGATCGGTTTTGAACTGGGCAAACTGCTGCAACTGGCCGAACCGAACGGCCATGCCCGCTATGTGGCCTTCCAGACGCTGTACGATCCGCAGCAAATGCCGGGGCAGAAAGACCGCTTTATCGGCGGCGGCTTGCCATATCCCTACGTTGAAGGGCTGCGCCTGGATGAAGCGATGCATCCGCTGGCGTTATTGGCCGTAGGCGTCTACGGCAAAACGCTGCCGCCGCAAAACGGCGCCCCGCTGCGCCTGGTAACACCGTGGAAATACGGCTTTAAAGGCATAAAATCGATCGTACGCATCAGCCTGACGCGCGATCGGCCGCCCAGCACCTGGAACTTGTCTGCACCGAATGAATACGGCTTTTACGCCAACGTGAACCCACACGTTGATCATCCCCGCTGGTCGCAGGCCACCGAGCGTTTTATCGGCGCCGGCGGCATTCTGGACGTCAAACGCCAGCCGACGCTGCTGTTCAACGGCTATGCCGACCAGGTGGCGGCGCTGTATCGCGGTATGGATCTGCGGGAGAATTTCTAACGTGCGTTTAACCCCAACCCACATCAAATGGATTAAGGCCGCCATTCACCTGGCGGCGTTGCTGCCGTTTTTCTGGCTGCTGCTGGCGGTGAATCAGGGCGGCTTCAGCGCCGATCCGGCCAAGGATATCCAGCATTTTACCGGCCGAATGGCGTTGAAACTGCTACTGGCGGCCTTGTTGATCGCCCCGCTGGCGCGCTATAGCCGCCAGCCGCTGCTGATGCGCTGCCGCCGGCTGGTCGGCCTGTGGTGTTTTGCCTGGGCCACGCTGCACCTGGCGTGTTATGCGGCTCTTGAATTGGGGCTGAGCAATGTCGCCATGCTCGGCAGTGAACTGGTGCGCCGGCCTTACCTGACGCTGGGTATGATCGGTTGGTTAATCCTGCTGGCGCTGGCCGCCACTTCGACACAGTGGGCCATACGCAGACTGGGACCGCGTTGGCAGAAACTGCATAACTTCGTCTATCTTGCCGCGATCCTGGCGCCGGTTCACTATTTATGGTCGGTGAAAATCCTCTCGCCGCAACCGGTGATTTACGCCCTGTTCGCGCTGGGGTTACTCCTGCTGCGTTACCGCAAATTCACAGGCTGGCTACGGTAAACCCTTTATGGGCCTGCTTTGTTGACGGTAAAAATTCCCGTTTTGCCATGGGAACTTTTCTGTGTTCTATCCCTCATAATCCAATAGTTCTCAATCCTCTTGTATCCAAGGGGGTTGAATATCTTCGCTGATAAGACCAGTATTTAGCTGCGAATTGCTACGATATCGCTATAATGCCTCACTTTGTCCCTGTGCACGGCGCAAATTTTCCCGTCAATAGGTGACAAATCGGTGACATCGGGCTATTTTCTACGATGATGGTTTTATTGCCGGAGATACCAGCACAATGGCGGATAAGTTTCACATTTTGCTTCTGAACGGCCCTAATCTGAATCTGTTGGGGACGCGTGAGCCGGATAAGTACGGCAGCACCACGCTGGCCGAAATTGTCAACGGCCTTGAGAACCAGGCGGTTGCGCTGGGTATCACCCTGAGCCATTTGCAGTCCAACGCCGAACATGTGTTGATCGAGCGCATCCATCAGGCGCGCGGCAATACGGATTTTATTTTGATCAACCCTGCCGCGTTCACGCACACCAGCGTGGCGCTGCGCGATGCGCTGCTGGCAGTTGCGATCCCGTTTATCGAGATCCATCTGTCGAATGTGCATGCCCGCGAACCTTTCCGCCATCACTCCTACCTGTCTGATATTGCAGTAGGCGTGATTTGCGGGCTCGGTGCGCAGGGCTATTCATTCGCTTTACTGGCAGCGGCCAGCCGCTTGTCAAAATCCAACTAATTGCTACACAAAAAGAGTACGGAATCACACTCATGGATATTCGTAAAATCAAGAAACTGATCGAACTGGTTGAAGAATCAGGTATTTCTGAACTGGAAATTTCTGAGGGCGAAGAGTCAGTTCGCATCAGCCGCGCCGCCCCTGCCCAGGCTTACCCTGCACAACAGGTGTACAGCATGCCTGTTCAGCAGCAGCCCGCTCTGGCCAGCGCCGTTGCTTCCGCGCCTGCCGAAGAAGCGCCTGCCGCACCGGCGGCCGTGAGTGGCCACATGGTCCGTTCCCCTATGGTCGGGACTTTCTACCGCACGCCAAGCCCGGATGCGAAAGCCTTCGTTGAAGTGGGCCAGAAAGTGAACGCCGGCGATACGCTGTGCATCGTTGAAGCAATGAAAATGATGAACCAGATCGAAGCTGACAAATCCGGCGTGGTAAAAGCCATCCTGGTCGAAAACGGCCAACCAGTTGAATATGACGAGCCACTGGTCGTCATCGAATAACGAGGCGAACCATGCTTGATAAAATTGTTATCGCCAACCGTGGCGAGATTGCGCTGCGTATTCTGCGCGCCTGTAAAGAGCTGGGCATCAAGACCGTTGCCGTCCACTCCAGCGCAGACCGCGATCTGAAACACGTCCTGTTGGCTGACGAGACCGTGTGCATCGGCCCGGCGCCGTCAACCAAAAGCTATCTGAACATCCCGGCGATTATCTCGGCGGCGGAAATCACCGGTGCGGTGGCGATCCACCCCGGTTACGGCTTCCTGTCCGAAAACGCCGACTTCGCCGAGCAGGTTGAGCGCTCCGGCTTTATTTTCATCGGCCCGAAAGCCGAAACCATCCGCCTGATGGGCGATAAGGTTTCCGCCATCACCGCGATGAAAAAAGCCGGCGTGCCGTGCGTGCCGGGTTCAGACGGCCCACTGACCGACGACATGGATAAAAACCGCGCCTTTGCCAAACGCATTGGTTACCCGGTGATTATCAAGGCGTCCGGCGGCGGTGGCGGCCGTGGCATGCGCGTGGTGCGCAGCGACAAAGAGCTGGAACAGTCCATCAACATGACCCGTGCGGAAGCCAAAGCGGCTTTCAATAACGACATGGTGTACATGGAAAAATACCTGGAAAACCCGCGCCACATCGAAATTCAGGTGTTGGCGGACGGCCAGGGCAGCGCCATCTATCTGGCAGAACGCGACTGCTCCATGCAGCGCCGCCACCAGAAAGTGGTCGAAGAAGCGCCGGCGCCGGGCATTACCAGCGAACAGCGTAAATTTATCGGTGAACGTTGTGCGAAAGCCTGCGTGGAAATCGGCTATCGCGGCGCCGGCACCTTTGAGTTCCTGTATGAAAACGGCGAGTTCTATTTCATCGAAATGAACACCCGTATACAGGTGGAACACCCGGTGACCGAAATGATCACCGGCGTGGATCTGATCAAAGAGCAACTGCGCGTTGCGGCCGGTCAGCCGCTGTCGATCAAACAGGAAGAAGTCAAGGTTCACGGCCATGCGGTGGAATGCCGTATCAACGCCGAAGATCCGAACACCTTCCTGCCAAGCCCGGGCAAGATCACCCGCTTCCATGCGCCAGGTGGCTTCGGCGTGCGTTGGGAATCCCATATCTACGCCGGTTATACCGTGCCGCCGTACTATGATTCCATGATCGGCAAGCTGATCACCTACGGTGAAAACCGTGACGTGGCGATCGCCAGGATGAAAAACGCGCTGGCGGAGCTGATCATCGACGGCATCAAAACCAACGTTGAACTGCAACAGAAAATCATGAACGACGAGAACTTCCAGCACGGTGGCACCAACATCCACTATCTGGAGAAAAAACTCGGTTTGCAGGAACGCTAAGGTTTACCCTAAACGGCGTATACCCCCTGCCAGGCCCCCCTCCAGTGGAGGGGGCCTGTTTTTTCCACCATAGGGTTATGCCCGCATCACGCCAAAAAAAATCGCCACGGCGGCCGAACCGCTTGGCAAATGCCACACTTGCCGTAAAATCCCCTTCCTTCTGAGATATCCATAACCGTAAACCGACCGGAGACATGGATGGAAAAGCGCTTTATTCAGGCCCACCGCGAAGCACGCTGGGCACTGTGGCTGACACTGATCTACCTGTTGGCCTGGACGCTGGCGGCCTACCTGCCGGACAGCGAAATCGGCATCACCGGACTACCGCACTGGTTTGAGATGGCCTGCCTGTTGGTGCCGCTGCTGTTCATCGGCCTATGCTGGCTGATGGTCCGCATGCTGTTCCGCGATATCCCGCTGGAGGACAACGATGCAAACTGAAGTGATCATACCGCTGATCGCCTATCTGCTGCTGGTATTCGGCCTGTCGGTCTATGCCTACAGCCGCCGCCAACAGGGCAACTTCCTCAACGAGTATTTTCTTGGCAACCGCTCGATGGGCGGCTTTGTGCTGGCGATGACCCTGACCGCCACCTACATCAGCGCCAGCTCGTTTATCGGCGGCCCGGGCGCGGCCTACAAATACGGCCTGGGCTGGGTGCTGCTGGCGATGATCCAACTGCCGGCGGTCTGGCTGTCGCTCGGCGTGCTGGGCAAAAAGTTCGCCATTCTGGCACGGCGCTACAATGCCATAACCCTCAACGATATGCTGTATGCCCGCTATCAAAGCCGCCTGCTGGTGTGGCTGGCCAGCCTTAGCCTGCTGGTGGCGTTTATCGGCGCGATGACGGTGCAGTTTATCGGCGGCGCGCGCCTGCTGGAAACCGCGGCCGGCATCCCCTACGACACCGGTTTGCTGATCTTCGGCATCAGCATTGCGCTGTATACCGCCTTTGGCGGCTTCCGCGCCAGCGTGCTGAACGATACCATGCAGGGGCTGGTAATGCTGATTGGCACCATTTTGCTGCTGGTTGCCGTGGTGCATGCGGCGGGCGGCCTGCACAGCGCGGTGGATAAGCTGCAGCAGATCGATCCGGCGTTGATTTCGCCGCAGGGCGGCGAGCAGATCCTCAGCCTGCCGTTTATGGCTTCGTTCTGGATCCTGGTGTGTTTCGGCGTGATTGGCCTGCCGCACACCGCGGTGCGCTGCATCTCCTATAAAGACAGCAAGGCGGTGCACCGCGGGATTATTCTCGGCACCATCGTGGTCGCCATCCTAATGTTCGGCATGCATCTGGCCGGCGCCATCGGCCGCGCGGTGATCCCGGACTTGAAGATCCCCGATCAGGTGATCCCAACGCTGATGATCACCGTGCTGCCACCGTTTGCCGCCGGGATCTTCCTGGCCGCGCCGATGGCGGCCATCATGTCGACCATCAACGCACAGCTGTTGCAGTCTGCGGCGACGATTGTCAAAGATCTGTACCTGGGCATCCGGCCGCAACAGATGCAGAACGAGAAAAGGATCAAGCGGTTTTCCAGCCTGACCACGCTGATCCTCGGCCTGCTGGTGTTGCTGGCTGCATGGCGGCCGCCGGAGATGATCATCTGGCTGAACCTGCTGGCCTTCGGCGGGCTGGAAGCGGTGTTCCTGTGGCCGCTGGTGCTTGGCCTGTACTGGGAGCGCGCCAACGCGCAAGGGGCGCTTAGCTCAATGATCGTGGGTGCGGTATGCTATACGCTACTGGCCAGCTTTAATCTGCACCTGGCAGCGCTGCACCCGATAGTGCCTTCGCTGTTGCTCAGCCTGCTGGCGTTTTATATCGGTAACGTCTGCGGCGAAAAGCGCCGTGCGGCGTTATCCTTACCCTCTTGAAGAGAACTGTTATGCCTTGGATCCAACTCAAACTGAACACCACCGGCAGCCAGGCTGAAGCCCTGAGCGATGCGCTGGTTGAAAGCGGCGCCGTCTCGGTGACCTTTCAGGACAGCCACGACAACCCGGTTTTTGAACCCCTGCCTGGCGAGACGCTGCTGTGGGGCGATACGGACGTGATTGGCCTGTATGACGCCGAAACCGATATGGCGGAGGTGGTAGCCATCCTGGCGCAGCACCCGCTGCTGGGGAACGGTTTCCACCACAAAATCGAGCAGTTGGAAGACAAGGACTGGGAGCGCGAATGGATGGAAAACTTCCACCCGATGCGCTTTGGCCAACGGCTGTGGATTTGCCCGAGCTGGCGCGAAGTGCCGGAGCCCGATGCGGTGAACGTGATGCTCGATCCGGGCCTGGCCTTTGGCACCGGCACCCACCCGACCACTGCGCTGTGCCTGCAGTGGCTGGACGGGTTGGATCTGGCGGGCAAAACCGTGATCGACTTCGGCTGCGGCTCCGGCATCCTGGCCATCGCGGCGCTCAAGCTTGGCGCCGCGCACGCCATCGGCATTGATATCGATCCGCAGGCCATCCAGGCCAGCCGTGACAACGCCGAACGCAATGGCGTGGCGGATCGTCTGGCGCTGTACCTGCCGAAAGACCAGCCGGAAGGGCTGCTGGCCGACGTCGTGGTAGCCAACATCCTCGCCGGCCCGCTGCGCGAGTTGGCGCCGTTAATTAGCTGCCTGCCGAAATCAGGGGGCTATCTGGGGTTGTCCGGTATCCTGGCGACCCAGGCCGCCAGCGTGGCCGAAGCCTATGAAGACAAATTTGCCCTCGATCCGGTGGCCGAACGCGAAGAGTGGTGCCGTATTACCGGCCAGCGCAAATAATCGCCGTTTTTTGCCGCATCCGCGCCGCCGCGAGCATCCTCCGGCGGCGTTTTTTTCCCCGCATATCCCGTTTATCCATGACTAAAGTAGGTGTATCCTGCGTGCCGACAGGCATACTGCTGCATCACACAGGGCAGGTGCTGAATAACGCAGAGACTTATTTTAAAAGGGAAGGGAAATGAAAAATAAACTGTGGATTGCCATCATGCTGGCGGGCAGCGTTTCTGCCGGCGCCGCGGAACATGCGCATTGGGGCTATGAAGGCCAGGAAGATCCCGCGCACTGGGGCAAACTCTCGCCGGATTTTTCGCTGTGTGAAACCGGCAAAAACCAGTCCCCAGTCGATATCCAGGGCGCGTTGAAAACCCATCATGCACAGTTGAAGCTCGCCTTCCAACCGGGTGCCCAGCAGATCATCAATAACGGCCACACGCTTCAGGTAAACGTCAGCCAAGGCAACACCCTGATGCTGGACGGCAAAACCTTTACCATGCAGCAGTTCCACTTCCACGCCCCGAGCGAAAACGAAATCGACGGCAAACAGTTCCCGCTGGAAGCGCACTTTGTTTATAAGGCTGACGACGGTGCCCTGACGGTGTTGGCGCTGATGTTCCAGGCGGGCAAGGCAAATCCACAGTTGGCGCATGCCTGGAATCAACTGCCGGCGACGGCCGGTGAGCCGGCGCGGCTGAGCACGCCGGTGGATATCCAGGCAATGATACCGCCACACGCTAACTATTATCGCTTCAGTGGTTCGCTGACGACGCCGCCTTGTTCCGAAGGGGTAAGCTGGCTGGTGCTGGATAAGCCTGTAAGCGCTTCTGCGGAACAAATCGATCAATTCCGTTCCGTAATGCATCATGCCAATAACCGGCCGCTACAGCCGCTTAACGGCCGCGTGATCGTCGATTAACCGCCGCCGCGGCGCTTAACGACAAACAGCAAAACACACCGCTGTTTTAGGGGGGTTGGCGATGCATTTGCCTGATAAAGCCGCTATCCCCCCTGCTATCGCCGATAATAACCGTGACAATGGCAGATAATATCCTGTTGGCAGAGGAATATTTCCCTGAACACAAAATGGGCTAAAAAACACAAGTCATTGTTAAATATATATAATATTTTTCCGCACCGCGCGGAACCACATTTCGCGTATTCGTCAACGAAAAATTGGTCAAAGTTTGGCCTTTCATCTCGACGAAAAAATGCGTAATATACGCGCCCTTGCGGACACAGTATGGTCATTCTTTGTCTATGCGCATTGGACACCACCAGTTAACAAATTGCTTGATTGCGGCCCCGATGGCCGGCATTACAGATCGCCCTTTCAGAACATTATGTTATGAGATGGGGGCTGGGATGACGGTATCCGAGATGCTCTCCTCCAACCCGGAAGTGTGGCGTACAGATAAGTCGCGTCTGCGCATGGTACATAGTGATGAACCCGGGATCCGCGCCGTGCAAATTGCCGGATGCGATCCGGATGATATGGCCGCCGCGGCACGGATTAACGTGCAGAACGGGGCGCAAATCATCGACATCAATATGGGTTGCCCGGCTAAAAAGGTGAACCGGAAGCTGGCGGGATCTGCCTTGTTGCAGTACCCGCAGTTGATAAAACAGATCCTGCAGGCGGTAGTTAACGCCGTGGATGTGCCGGTAACGCTGAAGATACGTACTGGCTGGGCGCCAGAACACCGTAACTGTGTAGAGATTGCCCAACTGGCCGAAGATTGTGGTATTCAGGCTTTGACGGTTCATGGCCGAACCCGTGCCTGCCTGTTTAACGGCGACGCGGAATACGACAGTATTCGGGCAGTTAAGCAGAACGTTTCCATTCCGGTTATCGCGAATGGCGACATTACTGACCCGCATAAAGCCAGAGCAGTGCTCGACTACACCGGGGCCGATGCCCTGATGATAGGCCGCGCTGCTCAGGGGAGACCCTGGATCTTCCGGGAAATCCAGCATTATCTGGACACAGGGGAGCTACTGCCACCGATGCCGCTTGGCGAGGTGAAACGCTTGTTAATTGGGCATATTCGGGAATTGCACGGCTTTTACGGCCAAGGCAAGGGATTCCGAATTGCTCGTAAACACGTATCCTGGTATCTCCAGGAGCATGCCCCAAATGACCAGTTTCGGCGCACATTCAACGCCATAGAGGATGCCAGCGAACAGCTGGAGGCGTTGGAGGCATATTTCGAAAATCTTAGCGTAAAAAAAGAGCTGACAGAACTATGTTCGAACAACGCGTAAATTCTGACGTACTGACCGTTTCAACCGTAAACTCACAGGACCAAGTGACCCAAAAGCCTCTGCGCGACTCGGTTAAACAAGCACTGAAGAACTATTTTGCTCAACTGAATGGTCAGGATGTCAATGACCTGTATGAGCTGGTACTGGCTGAAGTAGAACAGCCACTGTTGGACATGGTGATGCAATACACCCGTGGCAACCAGACCCGTGCAGCCCTGATGATGGGCATCAACCGCGGTACGCTGCGCAAGAAACTGAAAAAATACGGCATGAACTGATACTAGTCAGTTAACGTATTGATAAAAGGCGCTTTAACCTTCATGGTTAAGCGCCTTTTTCTTTGCCGCAGTACAGCCGCCCGCACTGAGGGGGTGGGCACGGGTGGGGGCTGGTTGACAACAAGCAGTATGTCAGCAGAAGATGACCGCAATCTTACAATCAGAGCCTCACTGATGAAAAAACTCCCGGCGGTTACCATTCACTATTGTTCACAATGCAACTGGCTGCTGCGCGCAGGGTGGATGGCGCAGGAACTGCTAAACACGTTCAGCACCGATCTGGCTTCCGTGACGCTGGTTCCCGGTACCGGCGGCATCTACCAAATCCTGGTAGATGAAACGCTTATCTGGGATCGTAAAACCGATGGCGGCTTCCCCGACGCGGCCGTGCTCAAACAGCGTTTACGTGACCATTGCTTCCCCGAGCGTTCTTTAGGCCACACGGACAATAAGGCCCGTAAAGACGAAACCGCCGGCGGCTGAAATATCCGGTAGTAGGAATTAACCCGATCTATTCAGAATATTCATACTCTCTGGCACCCATTCCGGGCCGGCGGGTGTGATATACTGCCTCGCCAAGGGCCCAGTGCAGTTACCGTGTTCCCCCACCCGATACTAACGGCCCCTTGATTGTAAAGATTTAGTCAATTTATGGCTTTGGCTAAACCATCATCCTGGCCGGGTGTCTGAAGTATCGTAACGCTATAGAACGGCTTCTTAATGCGCTACAAGTTTCTGCTCCCTATATTGCATAAAAGAGTCGATATGAAGCGTACGCAAGCTTTCCAAGCAGCCCTGCTGCACCCCCGCTACTGGCTGACCTGGTTTGGCCTTGCCATCCTTTTCCTGCTGGTCCAACTGCCTTACCCGGTGCTTCATCGCCTGGGCATCTGGCTTGGCCGCACTTCAATGCGTTTCCTCAAGCGCCGCGTCGCCATCACCCGCCGCAACCTGGAGCTGTGCTTCCCAGATATGGAGCCGCAACTGCGCGAACGTAAAGTGGTGGGCAATTTTGAATCCCTCGGCATGGGGCTGCTGGAAACCGGCATGGCGTGGTTCTGGTCTGATAAACGCGTTAAGCGCTGGTTCAATGTTTCCGGTATCAACCACCTGAAAGTGGCGCAGCAAGACGGCCGCGGCGTACTGGTCATCGGCGTGCATTTTATGTCGCTGGAGCTGGGCGGCCGGGCAATGGGGCTATGCCAGCCGATGATGGCCATGTATCGCCCGCACAACAACAAGGCGATGGAATGGGCGCAAACTAAAGGCCGTATGCGCTCTAACAAAGCCATGCTGGACCGTAAAGATCTGCGCGGCATGGTGCATGCGCTGAAACGCGGCGAAGCGGTATGGTTCGCCCCCGATCAGGATTACGGCCCGCGCGGCAGCGTGTTCGCCCCGCTGTTTGCCGTCGATCAGGCCGCCACCACCAGCGGCACGTTTATGCTGGCCCGCATGGCCAAGCCGGCGCTGGTGCCGGTGGTGTTAATCCGCCGTGAAAACGGCAGCGGCTATAATCTGCTGATTCAGCCAGCGCTGGAAAACTACCCGATGACCGATGAAATAGCCGCCGCTGCCTACATGAACAAAGTGGTGGAAAAAGAGATCATGCGGGCGCCGGAACAGTATATGTGGCTGCACCGCCGCTTCAAAACCCGCCCGGTCGGCGCCCCGTCGCTGTATTAATTCCCCCACTTTCGCCCCCGCCGCACCGCCGGGGGCTGTTGCTTTTGCAAGGTTATCGACCTCCACCGCGCATCAATCAGGCCGAACGGCATTCACAGCGCCTGATTTTCCCACCGCCAACGCCACAGCAATCCGCACCAAAATACAGCAGCCGCTGCGTCAACGCCTGTTATTAGTGCATACCCATGCATTCTTAAGCACTACTTCTTTATGGGTAGCTTGAATAATCAGACTCCTGCAATTCTGGCATCTTGTTTGCTAAGCACTCTTTGGCATTACTTCCATAGATTTTGAGAAGGTGCGCCCTACTGCACCAGTAACAACAATCAGTGCAATTCGCTTACAGGACGCTTTATGAAAAAACTAATTATCTCTACGTTGGCCGCTACGGCCACATTATTCGCTATCACAGGACAGGCACATGCCGGCGCCACATTAGACGCCATCAAGAAAAAAGGTTTTATTCAGTGCGGCATCAGCGATGGGCTGCCCGGCTTCTCTTATGCCGATGCCAGCGGCAAATTCTCTGGGATTGACGTCGATCTGTGCCGCGGCGTCGCCGCAGCGGTATTTGGCGACGCGGAAAAAGTGAAATATACCCCGTTGACCGCCAAAGAGCGTTTCACCGCGCTGCAATCCGGCGAAGTGGATATCCTGTCGCGCAACACCACCTGGACATCGTCACGCGATGCCGGCATGGGGATGATCTTCGCCGGGGTTAACTATTACGACGGCATCGGCTTCCTCACCCACCAAAAAGCCGGGCTGAAAAGCGCCAAAGAGCTGGACGGCGCCACCGTTTGTATCCAGGCCGGCACCGACACCGAGCTGAACGTCGCCGACTACTTCAAAGCCAACAAGATGCAGTATACGCCGGTCACGTTTGACCGCTCCGACGAGAGCGCCAAAGCGCTGGACTCTGGCCGCTGCGATACGCTGGCCTCCGATCAGTCGCAGCTGTATGCATTGCGCATCAAGCTCGGCAAGCCGGATGAGTTTATCGTACTGCCGGAAGTGATTTCTAAAGAGCCGCTGGGGCCGGTGGTGCGCCGCGGTGATGAAGACTGGCTGTCGATCGTACGCTGGACGCTGTTCGCCATGCTGAACGCCGAAGAGATGGGCGTCACGTCGAAGAACGTCGACCAACTGGCAGCCAAGCCCACCACGCCGGATATGTCGCACCTGCTGGGGCATGAAGGCACCTACGGCCAAGATCTGAAGCTGCCCAACGACTGGGTGGTCAAAATCGTTAAACAGGTCGGTAACTATGGCGAAGTGTTCGAACGCAACGTCGGCATGGGCAGCGAGCTGAAAATCAAACGCGGCCAAAATGCGTTGTGGAACCAGGGCGGCATCCAGTATGCACCGCCAGTGCGTTAATTCCCCGCTTAGCGTGTAGCGCCCGGCAGGGGGAAACCCCTGCCGGCACAGTCCTGGTTAACAGAGGTTTATATCATGTCCCCACGCCCAACCGTTAAAAGCGACCTGTCGCTGAGTAATCCCGCGGTTCGCGCCTGGCTCTACCAGATTATTGCTCTGGTGGCTTTAGTCGCCTTCGGCGGCTATTTAATTCACAACACAGTGACCAATTTATCCCATCGCGGGATTACCTCTGGTTTCGCCTTTCTGAATAATCCTGCCGGCTTCGGCATCGTGCAAAGCCTGATCGACTACCAGCAGGGCGACAGCTATGGCCGGGTATTCCTGGTCGGGCTAATGAACACGCTGTTGGTTTCGGCGCTTTGTATCGTTTTCGCTTCGCTGCTGGGGTTTTTCGTCGGTCTTGGCCGCCTGTCCGACAACTGGCTATTGCGCAAACTTTCTACCGTCTATATTGAAACCTTCCGCAATATTCCCCCGCTGCTGCAGATCTTTTTCTGGTATTTCGCCGTGTTGCGCAACCTGCCCGGCCCGCGCCAGAGCATTGATGTGTTCGGCAGCCTGTTCCTGAGCAACCGTGGGCTGTATATCCCGGCGCCAATCGCCGGTGAAGGCATATACGCCTTCCTGGCGGCGGTAGCGGTGGCCATTATCGCCATCCTGGCGCTGCGCCGCTACAACCACCACCGCCAGATCCACACCGGGAAGATCCGGCACACCTGGCCCTATGCCCTGCTGCTGCTGATCGGCCTGCCGGCGCTGGCCCACCTGCTGTTTGGCGCGGCCCTGCACTGGGATATACCGGAACTGCGCGGCTTTAACTTCCGCGGCGGCCTGGTGCTGATCCCGGAGCTGGCGGCGTTGACGCTGGCGCTGTCGGTCTACACCTCATCGTTCATCGCCGAAGTGATCCGCTCCGGTATTCAGTCGGTACCCTCTGGCCAGCATGAAGCGGCGCGCTCGCTTGGGCTGCCCAACCCCGTCACGCTGCGCCAGGTGATCCTGCCGCAGGCGCTGCGGGTGATTATCCCGCCGCTGACCAGCCAATACCTGAACGTGGTGAAGAACTCATCCCTGGCGGCCGCCATCGGCTACCCGGATATGGTGTCGCTGTTCGCCGGCACGGTGTTGAACCAAACCGGCCAGGCGATAGAAACCATCGCCATCACCATGTCGGTCTATCTGATTATCAGCCTGACGATTTCGTTGCTGATGAATATTTATAACCGGCGTATCGCGCTGGTTGAGCGCTAAGGGAACTTCATGACGATGACACTGCATTCCCATACCGCCGTTTCGCCCAACCGCCTGCAATTGGCGTTCGCCTGGGCGCACCGCAACCTGTTCTCCAGTTGGGCGAACAGCCTGCTGACGCTGTTCTGCCTGTGGCTGATGTGGGTGCTGATCCCGCCGTTGCTCAACTGGACGATCTTCGACGCCAACTGGCTGGGCAGTAGCCGCACGGATTGCACCCGGGACGGCGCCTGCTGGGTGTTCGTTCATGCCCGCTTCGGCCAGTTTATGTACGGCCTGTACCCCACCGATGAACGCTGGCGCATCAACCTGGCCTTGTTGATCGGGTTGCTTTCCATCGCCCCGATGTTCTGGAAGGCCCTGCCGCGCCGCGGGCGCTACATCGCCTGCTGGGTGGTGGCTTACCCGATTGTGGTGTGGGTGCTGCTGTACGGCGGCCTGCTCGGCCTGCCGCTGGTTGAGACGCGCCAATGGGGCGGCCTGACGTTGACGTTGATCATCGCCGCGGTCGGCATCGCTGGCGCGCTGCCTCTGGGGATCCTGCTGGCGTTGGCGCGCCGCTCCACGCTGCCCATCGTGCGCGTGCTGTCGGTGGTGTTTATCGAATTCTGGCGTGGCGTGCCGCTGATTACCGTGCTGTTTATGTCCTCGGTGATGCTGCCGCTGTTCCTGGCCGAAGGCACCAATATCGACAAGCTGCTGCGGGCGCTGGTCGGGGTCATCATGTTCCAGTCCGCCTACGTGGCGGAAGTGGTGCGCGGTGGGCTGCAGGCGCTGCCGAAGGGGCAGTACGAAGCCGCAGAATCGCTTGGACTGGGCTACTGGAAAACCCAGGGGCTGGTGATCCTGCCGCAGGCGCTGAAACTGACGATCCCTGGCCTGGTCAACACCATCATCGCGCTGTTTAAGGACACCAGCCTGGTGATCATCATCGGCCTGTTCGATCTGTTCAGCAGCGTGCAGCAGGCAACGGTCGATCCGGCCTGGCTGGGCATGTCGACTGAAGGCTACGTGTTTGCCGCCGCCATCTATTGGGTTTTCTGTTTCAGCATGTCGCGTTACAGCCAGCATTTGGAAAAACGCTTTAATACCGGACGTTCCAACCACTGAGGTCAAGCATGAATAACACTACTACCGCCGGCGAAAAAATGATGATCACGCTGGACAACGTCAACAAGTGGTACGGGCAGTTCCACGTATTGAAAGACATTAACCTGCAGGTGCGCCCCGGCGAGCGCATCGTGCTGTGCGGGCCATCCGGCTCGGGCAAATCCACCACCATCCGCTGCATCAACCATTTGGAAGAGCACCAGCAGGGCAAGATCACCGTGGATGGGATCACGCTGGACGGCAATCTGCGCAACATCGAGCGGGTGCGCACTGAGGTTGGCATGGTGTTCCAGCACTTTAACCTGTTCCCGCACCTGACGGTGTTGCAAAACTGCACGCTGGCGCCATGCTGGGTGCGCAATATGCCGAAGAAAGAGGCGGAGGAGCTGGCGATGCATTATCTGGAACGGGTGCGGATTGCCGAGCATGCGATGAAGTTCCCAGGGCAGTTGTCCGGCGGCCAGCAACAACGTGTGGCGATCGCCCGCTCACTGTGCATGAAGCCGAAGATCATGCTGTTTGATGAGCCAACTTCTGCGCTGGATCCGGAAATGGTGAAAGAAGTGCTGGATACCATGATTGGGCTGGCTAACGACGGTATGACGATGCTGTGCGTAACCCATGAGATGGGTTTTGCCCGCACGGTGGCCGACCGGGTGATCTTTATGGATCGCGGTGAGATCGTAGAGCAGGCGCCGCCACTGGAGTTCTTCAGCAATCCGAAATCAGAACGCACCCAGGCGTTCCTGGCGCAGGTGATTCACTAATCTTCCCTCACCCAACCCTCTCCCAGCGGGAGAGGGCTTAATTCCGTGCGCGCTGCCAGCCACGATCTGCTCCCTCACCCAACCCTCTCCCAATGGGAGAGGGCTTAATTCCGTGCGCGCTGCCAGCCACGAGCGCCTGCTCTGGGCTGCCGCAGAATAACTGCGTACTGTCAACGTGCGCGATCTGTCCCCTCTCCCTGTGGGAGAGGGTTAGGGTTAGGGTGAGGGCGAGCAACCCGTCACCACATCAATTGCCCAATCATCGGTGCGGAAACCACAGTGATAATCCCGGCCAACATCATCACCAGGCTGGACACCACGCCCTCCTCCGGCCCCATTTCATAGGCCCTGGCGGTGCCCGCGCCGTGCGACGACGCCCCCAGCCCGGCACCTTTCGCCAGGCGGCTGCGCACCATTAGCCGCAGGAACAGAATATCCCCCACCGCCATGCCGAACACCCCGGTGATCACTACAAACAACGCCACCAAATCCGGTTGGCCGCCCATCTGTTTGGCCGCTTCCAGCGCGAACGGCGTGGTAATCGAGCGCACCGCCAAACTGCGCTGCACCGCTTCGGGCAACGTCATCAAACGCGCCAGCCACACAGAACTGTAAACGGCCACCAGCATGGAAGTGACCACGCCAACGCTCAGCGACAGCCAATGGCGGCGGATGATATGCAGGTTTTCATACACCGGCACCGCGAAGGCGATGGTGGCCGGGCCAAGCAGCCACAACAGCCAGTGGGTTTCCCCCAGGTAATCCTGGTAGGAGACGTGGGTGATCACCAGCAGCAAAACCAACACCAGCGGCGTCAGCACCAACGGCATCAGCAACAGGTTTCGGCGGCGGCGGTACAGCACCTTGTTGGCGAAATACAGCGCCAGCGTTATCGCAAAGCAGGCCAGGCTGATAATAAAATCACTCATTGCCGTTTACGCCGCTGTAGCCAGATTTCAAACCGATACACCCGATCGACCGCCAGCCCGGTGGCGCCCAGCGTCAACATGGTACTGACGGCAATCACCAGAAAAATCTTCCAGCCTTCCACCATCAGCAGTTGCGCGTAATTCACCACCGCCACCACCGCCGGGACAAAAAACAGCAGCATTTCCGCCAGCAGCCAGCGTGAGCCGGCTTTCACCCAGTTCAACGGCAAAATGCGCAGCAGAATCAACGCCAGCAGCAGCATCATGCCGATGATGTTGGCCGGCAGCGGCAGATGAAAGTGCTGCACCAACCGATCGGCGATCACAAACAGCACCGCGTACAGCACCACCTGAACAGGCACCTGCAGGCGGCTCAACAGGGAAGGCGCAGCTGGGCGTAACGCCAAAGACATGGCAAACCACCTCAAATTCCATCGAAAAAAACAGAAATAACAGTATACGTAGCCAAGAAACCAGAGATGAAATGAATTAAAATTATCAACATCATGCCGGACAGGAATAGTTTCTCACCGGTATTGTCCATCAGGAGAACCTACCGTGGATGTCCGCACCCTGCGCTATTTTGTTGAAGTGGTCCGCCAGCAGAGCTTTACCCACGCGGCGGAAAAGCTGTTTGTGACCCAGCCGACCATCAGCAAAATGCTGCGCCACCTGGAAGAAGAGCTGGAATGCACATTATTGATCCGCGAAGGGCGCCGGCTGCGTTTGACCGACAGCGGCCAGGCGGTGTATCAGCGTGGGTTGGCGATCCTGGATGAGTTCCGCCAGTTAGAAACCGAGCTGGACGATATCAGCGCGGTCAAAAAAGGTGTGTTGCGTCTGGGCATTCCGCCGATGGTGGGCCGGCAGATCGCCGATTTAATCCGCCAGTTCCGCCAGCGTTACCCCGGCATTGAGCTGCGTATTTCTGAACTGGGCGGCCTGTCGGGCGAGCAGGCGGTCATCGCCGGCGAGCTGGATCTGGCGCTGACCGCCTACTCGCCCGATTCCGAACAACCGCTCACCTTTCTTCCCCTGCTGGAACACCCGATGTGCGTCGTGGTGCCGCGCACCGCGCACTGGCAAAAGCGCACCGCCATCGATATTAGCGAGTTGGCCAACTCGCCGATCCTGATTTATAACGAAGACTTCGTGCTGTATAAGATGCTGATGGCGGCGTTCCGGCGAGCCGGGATCGAGCCGCAAATCGCCGTGCGCAGCGGCCAGTGGGATTTTTTGGCTTCCATGGTGCAGGCGGGCGTGGGCATCGCTATGCTGCCGGAGCCGGTGTGCCGGTGGCTGGATAAAGACAGCCTGCTTTGGCTGCCGCTGGCGCCGCGTATGGCCTGGAGCGTGGGGCTGATCTGGCGCCAGGGCAGCTACCTTTCCCACAGCGCACAGGCGTGGATCGCTTGCTGCCGCGACATCTATCCGCTGGCAAAATAGCCCGGCGCAAACAACAAGGGCCGCTCACAGCGGCCCTTGACGATAATGCGCGGCGTCTACCCTTCGCGCTCTACCAGCAGCGCTTCGAGCAGATCCAGATCGTGCAGCAGTTTTTGCAGCGTTTCATTGCTGATCTTCTGCGTGGCGCGCAGGTGATACAGCTCACCGCGCTCCGCACGCAGCGCCGTCAGGCGGAAACGCCGCTCCAGATTCTCCAGCGCCAGCGCATTTTCGATATCGTCCTTGCTGGCGATACGCCGCCGCAGCGTACCAATCACCCGTGAGCTGATCTCTTTTAGGATCTGAGGGTCGATATTCTCTTCGCTGTCGGCCGCCAGCCGCTCTTCCATTTTGTGGATGCTCTCAATCGCCACTTCCGCCGCCATGGCGATCGCCATACGTTCTTCGCCCTTGCTGACGCTAACGTCCGCCACCTGCACGCCGCGCAGCAACAGCGGCAGCGCCAGCACGCCGATCACCAACGACAGCAGGATCACGCCGGCGGCGATAAACACCAGTTGGTAACGCGCCGGGAACGCCGAGCCGTCGCTCAACAGCAGCGGGATAGAAAGCACACCCGCCAGCGTGATGGCGCCGCGTACGCCGGCAAATGATGCCACCCACAGCTCACGGGTGGTATAGCTGCCGAACAGCAGCGGGCGTTTCTTCAGAAAACGCCGGCTGGCCCCCTTCATCAACCAGAGCCAACTGAAGCGCAGCAGCAACAGCGCGGCGTAGATCACCGCCACATCGGTAAACAGGTACCAGGTTTCAATCGTCGGATCGAGCTCGGCCTGCAGGATGGAGGTTTCCAGGATGCCCGGCAACTGCAGCCCCAACATGATGAACACCATGCCGTTGAAGACAAACTCCAGCATCGCCCATACGCTGTTGGCACGCAGACGCATCGCCAGCGGCGCATTGCGGATAACGCCAGACTGGCTGATGGTCATCCCTGCCGCCACCGCCGCCAGGATGCCGGACACGCCGATATGTTCCGCAATCAGATAGGAAGCGAACGGCAGCAGCAGCAGGAACACGATCTGCGTCGCCGGATCGTCCCCGCTCCAGCGGCTCATCATGCGCAGCGATTTACTGTAGGTCCAGGTGACCGCAACCCCGGCCAGCAAGCCGCCAATCGCCACCTTTAAGAATTCCAGCGTGGCGCCGCCGACGGTAAACACCATGGTGCCCATCGCCACCGCAATGGCAAACTTCAACGAAACCAGGCCCGACGCGTCGTTCATCAACGCTTCGCCTTCCAGCACGCCCATGATGGTTTTCGGGATACGCCCCTTGCCGACAATGCCGGACAGCGCCACGGCATCGGTCGGTGAGAGCACGGCAGCCAGCGCAAACGCCGCCACCAGCGGGATGCCCGGCACCATCGCATAAATCAGGTAACCCACGCCAACCACGGTCACCAGCACTAAGGCCAGCGCCAGCCCAAGGATCTCCCGGCCGTGGTGAATAAACTCACGCGTTGGGGTTTTCCAGCCGTCGGCAAACAACAGGGGTGGGATAAACAGCACTAAAAACAGCTCGGGATCGAAATCGACATGCAGCCCAAAATGTGGCCAGGCCAACAGGGCCCCTATCGCAATCTGCATTAACGGCAACGGCACCTGGAACGGCAACATGCGCGTCACCACCCCAGAAAGCGAAACCACCAGGATCAAAATGAGGATTGTAAAAAAGATTTCCATGCTTTCCTTAGACTCTACGGTTCAAACTACCAAGGCGTGTTACCAAAGTATCTGCCGATGATAGATCACTTTTTTTACAGTGGATAAAACTTGTTGTGCCTTTCAGAAAGGCCTGAGGGCAAATACGCCACGGCGGCGGCACATCGCAAAGATAATGTGCCGCCGCCGGGTTGCCCCGCCGGGAACGGCGGGGGAAAAGCAAACTCAGATCGCCCAACCGCCGGCATAGAATGCCACCAGCGCCACCGCGATCAACACCGTGCCGATGTTCAGCTTGCGCCACTCGCCGGCGAAGATACGGCCAATCACCAACGCACTGAAGCCCAGCATGATGCCGGTAACGATGTTGCAGGTCAGAACGATAAACACCGCGCACAGCAGGCCGGCCATCGCATCCACAAAGTCGTTGAAATCCAGCTTGGTCACGTTGCTCAGCATCAGCAGGCCTACGTACATCAGCGCAGGTGCCGTCGCATAGGCCGGCACCAGATAAGAGAGCGGCGACAGGAATAAGATCAGCAGGAACAGGATGCCGACCACGGTAGCCGTCAGGCCGGTCTTGCCGCCCGCTGCGGTGCCTGCGGCGGATTCGATGTACACCGCTGCCGGTGAAGCCCCCACCAGGCCGGAGAATATGCTGCTCAGGGAGTCGGAAGTCAGCGCCTTGCCGCCGCTGATGATCTGCCCGTCTTTATCCAGCAGGTTCGCCTGCCCCGCCACGGCGCGGATCGTGCCGGTGGCGTCAAATATCGCCGTCATGACCAGCGCCAGCACGCTCGGCAGCACCACCGGCTGCAACGCCCCCATGATGTCCAGGCTGAAAATCAGCGAGTTACCATTGGCATCCGCCAGGCTCGGCATCGCAAACAGCCCCTGATATTTCACCGCCGGATCGAAGATCAGGCCGATAATCGAAATCGCGATAATCACCAGCAGAATACCACCCGGCACCCGCCGCTTTTCCAGCCCGAAGATCGCCGCCAGCCCTAGCAACGTCATCACCACCGGGAAAGAAGTAAAGGCGCCGAGCGCCACCGGCAACCCGTCCAGCGGATTTTTTACCACCAGGCCAACGCCGTTGGCGGCGATCAGCAGCAGGAACAGGCCGATACCGATGCCGGTGCCGTGCGCCACACCCATCGGCAGGTTACGCAGGATCCAGGCACGGATGCCGGTCACCGAAATCACGGTGAACAAAATCCCCATCAGGAACACCGCGCCCAGCGCTACCGGAATGCTGATATGTTGGCCCAGCACCAGGCTGAAGGCGGTAAACGCCGTCAGCGAAATGGCACAGCCAATCGCCATCGGCAGGTTGGCCCACAGCCCCATCAGCAGCGAACCAAAACCGGTGACCAGACAGGTAGCGACAAACACCGCCGTGGGGGGAAAACCCGCCTTGCCCAGCATGCTCGGCACCACGATCACCGAATAGACCATCGCCAGAAAGGTGGTTAACCCGGCCACCACTTCCTGACGCACGTTACTGCCCCGTTCTGAAAGTTTAAAAAATGCGTCAAGCCCACCTTTCGGCTGAGAATTCGACATATGCTTATCCCCTGTAGTCATCCCGACCATTGTTATACCCTTCATACTTCAAGTTGCAGGTGTGTTGGCTTGGTTACTCGGCCCATCCCTGGGCCTCGCCCCTTCGGGGCCGCTGCCAACTGCGTTCAAATCTGCTCCCGGCAGATTTGTCACTCACCCCAGTCACTTACTCCAGTAAGCTCCTGGGGATTCGCTGCGTTGCCGCCTTCCCGCAACTCGAATTATTTTGGGTATATATGGCCTTATTGTTTCCGCGTTGAGCCATGGCGAACCGCCGTTGCCAGGTTTCACCCCACACTTTTCCCTAACACCGCAACATGCAGCGCGAAAAAAGCAAACGTTTTAGCGTTTAACGCCTGGTGCGCGTCATTTATGATGTTTTATGCAAAGCAAACGATTATCCAACCTTCCGCACCGTCTAATCAATGAAAAACAGCGACAAAATATGCACAAAGGCATTAATGCTAATCATCAGCGAAAATGTGGGCTTTGTCACATAAATAATTGAGGGATAGCAGCCTGAAACGCGCCCCTTTCAACGCCTGGCATGGGATAAAAGATTGGCATTGGCGATGTTGGGCTAACGCGGCAATTCAAACGGGCCGCCCTGCTGCAGGGCGCGTTGATAAGCGGGGCGGGCATGGATGCGTTGCAAAAAATCGCTCAGTTGTGGGCAACCGTCCAGGCCGCCGCGTGAGGCCATCGCTTCGATAGGGAAGCTCATCTGGATATCGGCGGCGCTGAAGTCATTGCCGACAAACCAGGCGCTTTTCGCCAGGTGCTGTTCAAGATAAGCGCGGTGGCCGGCAATCTGTTTATCCAGGTATTCACGCTGAACCCCTTTGCCGATAGCCCCCGCAAGCGGGCGCATCAGCCAGGGCATCGGCGGATGGTCCAGACGGCCGAACACCAGTTTCATCACCAGCAGCGGCATTAGCGAACCTTCAGCATAATGCAGCCAGTAGCGGTATTGTTGGCGCGCATGAAAGTCGGTGGGCATAAACAGGCCCTGCGCATCATAGGCCTCTTGCAGGTATTCAATGATGGCGCCCGATTCCGCCAGCACCAGATCGCCATCCTCGATCACCGGCGATTTGCCCAGCGGGTGCACCTTTTTCAGCGCCGGCGGCGCCAACATGGTCACGCTATCGCGCTGATAGCGCTGCACCTGGTACGGCACGTTCAATTCTTCCAGGAACCACAAAATACGCTGCGAACGCGAGTTGTTCAGGTGGTGGACAATAATCATAGCGACGCTCCGGTTGGTTGCCTGGTTGCCACCCCGGCAAGACGTGGTGATAGGGGCCGGGGTATAACGCGGCGCCAGTGGATTACGGACAGCAAACGCCCGCCAATTGTAAGCGTAGTGGCGATCCCGGTATCCCGCCATGATCAAAGCCCAACGCGCATTATTCAGTCAATTAATTTGACAAATTAACTCAAAACTCTCCGATTTCCTCCGCCCAGCCAGAGGGCTATTATTCAACACATCGAGAGGGAACGCCCTCTCATCTAACAAACAAGCCAAGGAATTTATCATGAAAAGCATCAAAATTTTTGCTACTGCACTGCTGCTGACCACCGCTTCTTTTGCCACTGTCGCCGCCGACCACATCAGCAGCCAACCGGCTGAAGGCGCGCAAAAAATCGGCGTGATTTCCGTCACCGGCGCTTCCAGCCTGAGCTCACTGGAAAGCGAACTGGCCAGCAAAGCCGCCGCATCCGGCGCCAGCGCCTACCACATCACTGCCGTCGGCGGCCAGAATAAACTGTACGGCACCGCAGAAATCTTCAACTAATGACTAACCCCACCAGGTTATTCAAAAAAATGCCAGCCAGCGCCGCCTGCCTGGCATTTTCTTTAGCATGGCCCGCCTGCCTCTCATCGCCTGAAATGTATAAAGCAACCAGGAAGTGCTTCTAACGGCTGTATTATTATGCCGTTGTTTATTCGCCAAAAAATATGGAGCAGCGGTGATAAACTGTTTGAGGTCGTCAAATGAAGAAAAATATCATCGTTCTGTTGGCTATATTCTCACCATTATCAACCATGGCCGCATCTCCTGATTGCCATTCATGGCCAATGAATATGGCCGAAGCATGGATGAAGAATGCTGGGATTGTCGATATTGTTAATCTTGATGAATCGAAGACGGAGATTAACCGCCTGGCCTCGGAGAAGAAGGGCAAAGATCGCTATACTCAGGTTTATCATTTTGTTTTCCATGATAAATCAGGTGGGCGCTACGAGGTAATCACGCAAAGCGATGCATCCAGTACCGAGTGTTCAATAAGCGAAGTTAACAGCTATCTGGTGTCAAAAAGCGATATAACGCACTGACTGAGTTGGCAGCGGGCAACGTCCAAATGTGGAGCCCGAATGGTGTTTACGCAGCAATAAAAAAACCCTGCCGAAGCAGGGTTTCATCGTTCTTCGTCAACACATGCTAAAAATGCATGCGTTAGAACGGGATATCGTCGTCAAAATCCATTGGCGGTTCATTGCTGCTGGCCGCCGGGGCGCTGTTCTGCGCCGGGCGCGCCTGCTGGCCGCCGCTGAATTGATTGCCGCCCTGGGGTTGCTGTGGCTGGCCCCAGTTGCCCTGGCCACCGGCTGATTGGCCAGCGCCTGCGCCGCCGCCCTGCCCTTGCTGACGGCCGCCCAGCATCTGCATGGAGCCGCCAATGTTCACCACCACTTCCGTGGTGTAACGATCCTGGCCGCTCTGATCCTGCCATTTACGGGTCTGAAGCTGGCCTTCGATATAAACCTGTGAGCCTTTACGCAGGTATTCGCCCGCCACTTCCGCCAGTTTGCCGAACAGCACTACGCGGTGCCATTCCGTTTTTTCTTTCTGCTCGCCAGTCGCCTTATCACGCCAGCTTTCGGAGGTTGCCAGAGTAATGTTGGCAACTGCGCCCCCATTCGGCATGTAACGAACTTCCGGGTCTTGGCCCAGGTTCCCGACCAGAATTACTTTGTTTACGCCTCGGCTGGCCATGAGCACTCTCCTGATGAATGATTTTTACACAGTATAAACGAGTGAGTTTAACATGCCAGACGCGAAACCACACCTACGTTAATAACTGCGAATTGGGTTCCAGAAGTGTTCCCACACCCGGCTACGTTGCATTCATATACTGGATATCCATTCAGTTTTTTTTGTGCCATAATTATGCGTTTCGTACTGGCTGTACTGTTTTTTTGCGCGTTAAGTCACAAGAATGCACGCAAAAAGTGCAAACGGGCGCAGCGTATCATCAAGACGGGAAGTGTAAATGGACAATATCGAAGTTCGTGGTGCTCGTACCCATAATCTCAAAAACATCAACCTGATTATCCCACGCGACAAGCTGGTGGTGGTCACCGGTCTGTCTGGATCAGGCAAGTCCTCACTGGCTTTTGATACGCTATACGCCGAAGGGCAGCGCCGCTACGTTGAATCGCTTTCCGCCTATGCGCGCCAGTTCCTTTCTCTGATGGAAAAACCGGATGTCGATCATATCGAAGGGCTGTCTCCGGCCATTTCGATCGAGCAAAAATCAACGTCGCACAACCCGCGTTCCACCGTGGGCACCATCACGGAAATCCACGATTACCTGCGCCTGCTGTTCGCCCGCGTCGGCGAGCCGCGCTGCCCGGAGCACCATGTGCCATTGGCGGCGCAGACCGTCAGCCAAATGGTGGACAACGTGCTCAGCCAGCCGGAAGGCAAACGGCTGATGCTGTTGGCGCCAGTGATTAAAGACCGCAAAGGCGAACACACCAAAACGCTGGAAAACCTGGCCGCCCAGGGCT
The DNA here is from genome assembly GCF_039540155.1 of Gibbsiella greigii. NCBI lineage: Bacteria > Pseudomonadati > Pseudomonadota > Gammaproteobacteria > Enterobacterales > Yersiniaceae > Gibbsiella > Gibbsiella greigii. Next base: position 91,930 of record NZ_BAABEM010000049.1, on the reverse strand, counting down.
ACATCCGTGCGCGTATCGATGGCGAAGTGTGCGATCTTTCCGATCCGCCTAAACTGGAGCTGCAGAAAAAACACTCTATTGAAGTGGTGGTCGATCGCTTCAAAGTGCGTGAGGATCTGGCCCAGCGCCTGGCGGAATCGTTCGAAACCGCGCTGGAGCTTTCCGGCGGCACGGCGGTGGTCGCCGATATGGACGACGCCAAGGCGCCGGAGCTGCTGTTCTCCGCCAACTTCGCCTGCCCGCTGTGCGGTTACAGCATGCGTGAACTGGAACCGCGCCTGTTCTCGTTCAACAACCCGGCCGGCGCCTGCCCCACCTGCGACGGCCTGGGCGTGCAGCAGTTTTTCGATCCGGACCGCGTGGTGCAAAACCCCGAGCTGTCTCTGGCCGGCGGCGCGATCCGCGGCTGGGATCGCCGCAACTTCTACTACTTCCAAATGCTGCGCTCGCTGGCGGACCACTACGATTTTGATATCGAAGCGCCGTTCAACAGCCTGGACGCCAACGTGCAAAAAGCCGTGTTGTATGGCTCCGGCAAGGAATCGATCGAGTTTAAATACATCAACGATCGCGGCGATACCACAGTGCGCCGCCACCCGTTCGAAGGCGTGCTGCACAATATGGAACGCCGCTACAAGGAAACCGAATCCACTGCGGTGCGCGAAGAGCTGGCGAAGTTCATCAGCAACCGCCCCTGCGCTTCCTGTAACGGCACGCGCCTGCGTGAAGAAGCACGCAACGTGTTTGTTGAAGACACCACGCTGCCGCAAATTTCCGATCTCAGCATCGGCCATGCGCTGACCTTCTTCCAGAACATGAAGTTGAGCGGTCAACGCGCCAAGATCGCCGAGAAAGTGTTGAAAGAAATCGGCGATCGCCTGAAGTTCCTGGTGAACGTCGGCCTGAATTACCTGTCGCTGTCCCGTTCGGCAGAAACCCTGTCCGGCGGCGAAGCGCAGCGTATCCGCCTAGCGAGCCAGATCGGCGCCGGGCTGGTGGGGGTCATGTACGTGCTGGATGAGCCGTCCATCGGCCTGCACCAACGCGATAACGAGCGCCTGCTGGAAACGCTGATCCACCTGCGCAACCTGGGCAACACGGTGATTGTGGTGGAACATGATGAAGACGCCATCCGCACCGCCGATCACGTGATCGATATTGGCCCCGGTGCCGGCGTACACGGCGGCCAGGTAGTGGCGGAAGGCACCGTTGCCGACATCATGGCGCAGCCGGATTCCCTCACCGGGCAGTTCCTGAGCGGCAAGCGCGAAATCGCCATTCCGCAGCAGCGCGTCCCGGCCGATCCGAGCAAAGTCTTGAAGCTGAGCGGCGCACGCGGCAACAACCTGAAGGACGTCACGCTGACGCTGCCGGTCGGGCTGTTCACCTGCATCACCGGGGTTTCCGGCTCGGGCAAATCGACGCTGATTAACGATACGTTGTTCCCGATTGCCCAGCGCCAGCTTAACGGCGCCACCATCGCCGAACCGGCGCCGTTCCGTGAAATTACCGGGCTTGAGCATTTCGACAAGGTGATCGATATCGATCAAAGCCCGATCGGCCGCACGCCGCGCTCCAACCCAGCCACCTATACCGGCATCTTCACGCCGGTGCGTGAGTTGTTCGCCGGCGTGCCGGAAGCGCGCAGCCGCGGTTATAACCCAGGGCGGTTTAGCTTCAACGTGCGCGGCGGCCGCTGCGAAGCCTGCCAGGGCGATGGCGTGATCAAGGTGGAAATGCACTTCCTGCCGGATATTTACGTGCCCTGCGATCAGTGCAAAGGCAAACGCTATAACCGCGAAACGCTGGAGATTAAATACAAAGGCAAAAGTATCCACGAAGTGCTGGATATGACCATCGAAGAAGCACGCGATTTCTTTGATGCGGTTCCCGCGCTGGCGCGCAAGCTGCAAACGCTGATCGACGTTGGCCTGTCGTATATCCGCCTCGGCCAATCGGCCACCACGCTGTCCGGCGGCGAAGCCCAGCGGGTGAAACTGGCGCGTGAGCTGTCAAAACGCGGCACCGGCCAAACCCTGTATATCCTTGACGAGCCGACCACCGGCCTGCACTTCGCCGATATTCAGCAGTTGCTTTCGGTGCTGCACCAGCTGCGCGATCAGGGCAACACCATCGTGGTGATTGAGCATAACCTGGACGTGATTAAAACCGCGGACTGGATTGTCGATCTGGGGCCGGAAGGCGGCAGCGGCGGCGGTGAGATCCTGGTTTCCGGCACGCCGGAAACCGTGGCGCAGTGCGAAGCCTCGCACACAGCGCGCTTCCTGAAACCAATGCTTGAGAAGAAATAACCGTTATCAGGCGCCCATCCGGGCGCCTGTTTACTGTTGCGGCAGCGTTTTCAGCACCCTGGCCGGGTTGCCGCCCACCACGCAGTTGGCCGGCACGTCTTTGGTCACCACCGCGCCGGAAGCCACCACCGCGTTATCGCCAATCGTGACGCCAGGGTTAATCACCGCCCGGCCGCCAATCCATACGTTATTGCCAATGGTCACCGGCTTGCCATACTCCACTCCGCGTGCGCGCAGCGCCGCCTCTAACGGATGCGTGGCAGTGTAAATATGCACGCCCGGCGCCAGCAGGCAGTTGTCGCCGATGTGCACTTCACACACGTCCAGCATGACGCAATCAAAGTTGACGTAGATGTTACTGCCCAGATAGATGTTGTAGCCATAGTCGCAGCGAAAGTTCGGCTCGATAGTGCCGCCCTGGAACCGCCCCAGCAGCTCCGCCAACCATTGCGCACGCAGTGCGCCCTCGTCCGGCGCCGAATGATTGTAATGATGCAGCAGTTGGCGCGCACGAATGCGCTCGCGGCGCAGCTGTTCGTCCTCGGCATTGTAAAATTCACCGGCCAGCATTTTGCGTTTTTCGTCACCGATCGCCATACGATAAGCATCCCTTGTCAATGTTGTTTAACCGAATGACCAGGCGGCATGCCGCCATCGCTTATAATACCGTCGCCGCACGCCGGCAAGATGCCGCTTAGGCATGCAACGCCTGGCGCACCTGTTCCGGCAACCCCGCCAGCACCAACTGATATGAACTGTCAATCAAGGTATAAAACTGCGAATTGGGCAGATCGCCATCAAGAAACACCGCGTTCCAGTGCGCTTTATTCAGGTGCTCGCACGGCACGATCTCCGGGTGCAGCTCACGCAGGTTTTCCGCCAGTTCCGGGCTGCTTTTTACCGCCAACGCCGGGCGGCCATCCACTTCCCATACCATGGCGAACATCACATCCCCAACCTTGATCTGGCTGGCCTGCCATTGGGGCTGTTCGCTTTGCTGCGCGCCCGGCTTGGCCATACAGTATTCCAGCAGTGCTGAGTGGTTCATTGGCTATTCCCCTTGTAACGTGGCCACGACGCGGCGTGCGCCGCCGTGGTTACGGTGTTCCCCAAGCCAGATCCCCTGCCATGTTCCCAGCATCAACCGCCCGTGGCTGACGGGCAAAGACAGCGACACGCCCAACAGCGAAGATTTGATGTGGGCAGGCATATCATCCGGCCCTTCATAGTCGTGTTGATAGGGTGCATCTTCCGGCACCTGGCGAAGAAAGTGCTGTTCCATATCGAACCGCACGGTGGGATCGCAGTTCTCGTTAAGCGTCAGCGAGGCTGAGGTATGCTGCAACAACAGGTGCAGCAGGCCGATTTTCACGCGATGCAAATGGGTTAGCTGGTCGGTGATTTCTTCCGTGACCAGATGAAAACCACGCGCTTTTGCGCTGAGGATAAGCGTTTGCTGATGCCACATAACTGAGCTCCCTCAATCAGTATATTATTTATCCAATCGGCGACAACTCTGGCCGCCGCCCCCTGTAAGCGATATCCCATTATTGTGCGTGAAAGCGCATGACATGCTGCTTGTCTGGCCCGGTTTCACGCATTGCGACGGTATATCAGCGAAAAAAAAGGACGATAGCGATATCGTCCTTTCTCAAATAACAGCGAACCGCAGTTCACCCTAACAGCATTTACTGCACGGCGGCAAATGCCTCCGCCACCAGGTGCACGTTGTTATGGTTCAGGCCGGCCACGCACATACGGCCGCTGTGGATCAGGTAAACGCCGAATTCATCACGCAGGCGATCGACCTGCGCCGCGCTAAATCCGGTGTAGCTGAACATACCGCGCTGTTGCAGCAGATAGTCGAAGTTGCGCTGCGGCAGCGCGCTTTTCAACGCGTCGACCAGAGTATGGCGCATCGCCAGAATACGCGCCCGCATGGCTTCCACTTCATCCAGCCACTGCTGCTTCAGGGCGGCGTCTTGCAACACCGTCGCCACCACCTGCGCGCCAAACTTCGGCGGGCTGGAATAGTTGCGGCGCACGGTGGCCTTCAGTTGGCCCAACACGCGCCCGGCCGCTTCGCTGCTTTCACACACCACGGAAAGGCCGCCGACGCGTTCGCCATACAGCGAGAAGATTTTGGAAAACGAGTTGCTCACCAGGCACGGTAGGCCGGCGGCGGCCATCGCGCGGATCGCATAGGCGTCTTGCTCCATGCCAGCGCCAAAGCCCTGGTAAGCGATGTCCATGAAGGGGATCAGCTCACGTTCGGCCACCACCTGCACCACCGCATCCCACTGGGCGTTGGTCAGATCCGAACCGGTCGGGTTGTGGCAGCACGGGTGAAGCAGCACGATGCTCTTCGCCGGCAGCTGTTTCAGCGCCGCCAGCATGGCGTCGAACTTCACGCCCAGGCTGGCGTTGTCGAAATAAGGATAGGTATTCACCGTGAAACCGGCGCCGCTGAAAATGGCAACGTGGTTTTCCCAGGTCGGATCGCTCACCCACACCTGGGAATCCGGGAAATAGTGGTGCAGAAAATCCGCCCCGACTTTCAGCGCGCCGGAACCGCCGACGGTCTGCACGGTGGCGATGCGGTTCTGCTGCAGCATGGGGTGATCGGCGCCGAACAGCAACGGCTGGATAGCGCTGCGATAGGCCGGCAGCCCTTCCATCGGCAGATATACCGAAGCGCCCTGTGGTGCCGCGTTCAGTTGCGCCTCCGCGTTGGCGACCGCCTGCAGCTGCGGGATGATCCCCTGCTCGTCATAGTACAGGCCGATACTCAGGTTCACCTTGCGCTCACGGGGATCCTGCTTGAAAGTTTCCATCAGCGACAGGATCGGATCTCCGGCATAGGCATCAACATTTTGGAACACGTAATGGCTCTCCTTGGTTCAGTGATTCAGCGGCGCTTATTACCATTCACCGGCCACGCGCAATCGCTATCTAGTGGACATAGCGGCCAGGCCGGTGGTTCATGGCGATAATCAAATTCAGCACCAGTGCGCCCAATATAGACGCTATCAGCATGGGAATACTCACCACGAATAATGAGGCCAGCACGATGATCACATCAACCCCCATCTGCAGCTTGCCGGCACGCAGGCCGTATTTGTCCTGCAGGTAGAGCGCCAGGATGTTGACGCCGCCCAGGCTGGCCTGGTGGCGAAACAATACAATAAACCCTAATCCCATAATCACGCTACCGAATACCGTCGCGTAAAACGGCTGCAGGCGGTCAAAATGGATAAAGTAGGGGTGCAAATCGGAAAAGATCGACACCAGCGCCACCGAACAGAAGGTTTTTACGGTAAAGGCCCAGCCCATGCGGCGGATCGCCAGCCAGTAAAACGGCAGGTTCAGCAGGAAAAAGACCACGCCGAAAGACAGTGGCGTCAGGTAGCTAATCAGGAAGGCCATACCCGCGGTACCGCCGGTCAACGCGCCGACCTGCCGCAATAAAATAACGCCGAACGACACCATCAGAGTGCCGATAACGATCGCCAGCACATCTTCCAGCCAACTATGCGAAAGGTTTTCTTCGGGGGTAATGCAGTTATCCATGGGGTAATTACTCTACGTCAGGAAGTCATCATCGCCCGGCACAGCGGGCCTATGGCGTTGAATAATGCAAGAAGTGCACCATGGAAGAGAAGGCCGACCGGCGAGGCGGTAGTTAACTTAGCTAATGCGCTGTTTTCCCTCAAGAAGAAAATGCACGATATACGCATAAAAAAGGCATATCACGCACAATAAGACCGATAATGGACAATGACAGGCTCAAAACAAGCAGGATATTCCCTATTTTGGTGCATTGCGCCCCAAAATAGGTCGCCCTGCGCGGGAGATTAACGCGCCACTGGCAGCAGGCCGTTTTCTTTGATGCGGTTAAGCACCACCGCGGTTTTCACATGCCCAACGCTGCTGTGGGTCAACAGGGTTTTGCTGATAAAATCGCTCAGCGCGGCCAGATCGGCCACGGCCACCTTCAGCAGATAGTCGGCGTCGCCGGTGGTCTTGTAAGCATCCAGCACCGCGTCCGCCTGTTCCAGCAGCTCATGAAAGCTGTCCACCCGCTCATGCCCGTGGTGGGTCAGACTGACTTCGATCAGCCCCACCATGCCAAGCCCCACCGCCTCTGGCGCCAAGCGGGCATGGTAACCGCGAATCAGCTGCGCCTGCTCCAGGCTGATACGCCGCCGTGAACACTGGGAGGCGGACAACCCCACCAGATCGCTCAGTTCCTGATTGGTCAAACGGCCGTTGGCCTGTAACAGCGTCAGGATTTTCATATCAAAATCATCAATGTTGTACATAGCCACCCATAAACTGTGTTAAGAAATATCGACGCTATCCCCAAAATCATTCAAGTTGCAGGGCAAAACGCCACCGGTGTTTTCAACAGCGCGGGAGCCGGTAACTGCGCCCGGCCGCGGCCCCATCGGGGCAAGCCCAAAGATAGGCCCAATCCAGCGGCAACTTGACGTATGATGGAGATATCAGACTATCAGTTTTTTTGCCGTTGTAGTCCCCCTGGCGCCGAAAAGGCGGGATACAACAGCAAACGGCCCATTGATGGCATAAATAACGGCTAACGCCGATAAATCAACAACAATTAACGGCTATGTAGTACTTTTATACTCAAAATAATTCGAGTTGCAGGCAGGCGGCAACGCAGCGAACCCCCAGGAGCTTACTCAAGTAAGTGACTGGGGTGAGCAAGGACAAATTCGTCAGGAACGAATTTGAACGCGGTTCACCGCGCCCGTCAGGGCGAGGCCCAGGGAGGGGCCGAGTTATTGCCAACACACCTGCAACTTGAAGTATGACGGGTATAGCCATGCATTTGTAACAAGGGAACTCCATGAAAAGAATACTGCCTCTTGCCCTGCTGCTCGCCGCCGGGAGCGCCAGCGCCCAATCGCGCCTGGACAAAGTTCTGCAACAAAAAACGCTGGATGTGTGCACCACCGGCGACTACAAGCCCTATACCTTCCTGAAGGAAGACGGCAGCTATGAAGGGATCGACATCGCGATGGCCGAATCGCTGGCCAACAGCCTGGGCGCCAAGGTGAAGTGGGTGAAAACCACCTGGAAAAACCTGATGACAGACTTTGTCGCCGGCAAATGCGATATCGCCATGGGCGGGATTTCCGTCACGCTGGAACGGCAAAAACGGGTGTTTTTCGCCGAAAAATTGGATGTGGACGGCAAAATCCCGCTGGTACGCTGTACGGACGTGAAGAAATACCGCACCGTCGAGCAAATCAATAAGCCCGGCGTGCGCCTGATCGAACCGGCGGGCGGCACCAACGAAGCCTTCGTGCATGCCTACCTGCCGAAAGCGGATTTAACGCTATCCCACGACAACATGGGGATTTTCCAGCAGTTGGTGGATCGCAAAGCGGACGTGATGATCACCGATGCCTCCGAAGCCTTGTATCAGCAAAAACACTACCCCAAGCTGTGCGCCGTGAACCCGGATCAGCCGATGCAGTATGGCGAAAAGGCCTATATGCTGCCGCGTGACGACATGAGCTGGAAGCTGTATGTCGACCAGTGGCTGCACCTGGCGAAAGCCACCGGGGAATACCAGCACGTGCTCGATCAGTGGCTGGCCGCGAAGAAATAAGCCGCCGTTAACCGCGCCCGATAAGCAGCGGCGGGTCGCCTGGCCGCCGCTGCTGTACCCTGCTCGCCCTTGCCTGACCACCCGCCCCCACGGCTTAGCGCCGCCCCACATGCCAAAAATGGCAAACTGTGATCGCCATCCTTCCCACCCACTGAATTTTGCCAGCTTTATGCCACCGGCGGCATTGCATCGAAGGTCGGTCAGTTGCCACCCCCATAGACTCATGGCTATTGGGGGAAGCGCTAATCCCCCGCCAACTCAAAAAATGAGGAGTGGAAAATGAGTGACGCAATAACCATGGGGATAGTCTGGCATTTGATCGGGGCAGCCAGCGCCGCTTGCTTTTATGCTCCGTTCAAAAAAGTGCGGAATTGGTCGTGGGAAACCATGTGGTCGCTGGGCGGGATGGTTTCATGGCTGATCCTCCCCTGGGCGGTCAGCATCGCGCTGCTGCCCAATTTCTGGGCTTATTACGGTTCGTTCAGCCTGTCGACCCTGCTGCCGGTATTCCTGTTCGGCGCCATGTGGGGGATCGGCAATATCAACTATGGCCTGACCATGCGCTATCTCGGCATGTCGATGGGCATCGGTATCGCCATCGGCATCACGCTGATCGTCGGCACCCTGATGACGCCGATCCTCAACGGCAAAATCGACGTCCTGATCGGAACGCCAGGCGGCCGGATGACACTGCTGGGCGTCTTTGTCGCGCTGATCGGCGTGGGTATCGTCACCCGGGCCGGGCAGTTGAAGGAGCGCAAAATGGGCATTCAGGCGGAAGAATTCAACCTGAAAAAGGGCCTGCTGCTGGCCGTCATGTGCGGTATCTTCTCCGCCGGGATGTCGTTCGCCATGGATGCCGCCAAGCCGATGCATGAAACGGCAGCGGCGTTAGGTGTTGATCCGTTATACGTGGCACTGCCCAGCTATGTGGTAATCATGGGCGGCGGTGCGCTGATTAACCTTGGCTTCTGTTTTATCCGCCTGGCCAAGGTAAAAACGCTGTCGCTCAAGGCCGATTTTTCCATCGCCAGGCCGCTTATCATCAGCAACCTGCTGTTTTCCGCGCTCGGCGGCCTGATGTGGTACCTGCAATTCTTCTTTTACGCCTGGGGCCACGCCAAGATCCCGGCCCAGTATGATTACGTCAGTTGGATGCTGCACATGAGTTTCTATGTGCTGTGCGGCGGCCTGGTGGGGCTGGTGCTGAAAGAGTGGAAAAACGTTGGCCGCCGCCCGGTGGGCGTGCTGAGCATTGGCTGTATAGTGATTATTCTGGCCGCCAACATCGTTGGCCTGGGCATGGCGAACTAGGCGCTAGCATGCCGAACCGGAACGGGAGCGCGCTTTCTCCCGTTCCGCAGCGGCGCCAAACCGTTGCCGCCATAGCCGCGGCGTGATACCGGTTTCCCGGGTGAACACCACCGAAAAGTAGTTGCTGTCTTCAAAACCGCAGCGGGCGGCAATATCACTGATCAGCATGTCGCTATGGCGCAGCAGATGCTGCGCCTGGCAAATACGCAACTGGCGCAGATACTGGCTGACCGTCATGCCGGTTTGCTGGCGGAACAGTTCCCGCAGCGGGCGCTCGGCAAGCTGTTGGCGCTGGCAGAATTGCTGCAGATTGAACGGCCGGGCCAGGCTGTTGCCAAGCGTAGCCAACAGCAGATCGATCCCTTCACCCTTTTCCAGGCTGCTGGCGCTGGCGGGCTGGTAGCGATGGCGGCGCAGAATGATGGCAAGCTGCAAAAATAGGCTTTCCGCCAAACAGTAGGACAGTTGATCGCGCTTTTGGCTCTCATGTTCAAGCTGGCCAATCACTTGGCGCGCCTGCGCCATCCCGTGGCTGCTGAGCCGCCAATGCGGGCTGCAGCCCGGCGGTTGGCGCTGCTGCAACAGATCCCCCCAGTCGACGTTCAACTTCAGCCGCTCCGGGCAGTAGATAATATTATGCAGCATCAGTTTATCAACGGATTCATAGCTGTGGCGGTCCTCCGCCCGGATATAGAACAAATCGCCGCAGGTTATCCGGTACGGCCGGTCGTTCAGCGTGTGCAGGCCGTTGCCGCGCCAGATCAGCACGACTTCGCAAAACTCATGGGTGTGTTCGGCAAATACATTCTGCGGATAACGGTCGGCCACCGCCACCGGCTGGGTGGCAGTAGCGAAGAAATCGTCTTTTTTGAGGATTAACTGATCGGCCACAGCGCTGCCTCATGAAAAAAACCATCTGCAAATATCCGCTTTTCTGGCGGAAAAAACGGTGACGGTTCCCGCATTATTGCTCGCAGACGGCGAACCTTACGCTATCGCCTATTGAGTGGCCCCCTCGGGTAACGAACAATCAGCGCCGGTCAAGGGAATTACGGCGGCAGAGCATTCAAATTATATGTTTAGTAACCAGATTTATAATATTTTACCGGGGTAACGCGGTTCAATAGTCTTGAGTGTCTACGCAGTCGGTGAATTTTCTCTCTCCTACGCGCTTCAAAGGACACAGACATGACAGACGAAATCATCAAAACCGATACGCTTATCGTGGGTGGCGGCCAGGCCGGCATTGCGATGAGCGAGCACCTGACAACGCTGAACATCCCGCATCTGGTACTAGAAAAAAACCGGGTTGCCGAAGCCTGGCGCAGCGGGCGCTGGGACTCGCTGGTCGCTAATGGCCCGGCCTGGCATGACCGCTTTCCCGGCATGCAATTTAAAGGCATGGGCCAAGACGATTTCGTGCCGAAAGATCGGGTCGCCGACTATTTGGCCGATTATGCTGAAAAGTACCAGGCGCCCATTCGCACCGGCGTTGAAGTCAAACACGCCGCACGCAACCCAGGCCGCCCCGGCTTTCGCATTGAAACCACGGCCGGGATCATTGAAGCAACCCGCATCGTCGCGGCCACCGGGCCGTTCCAACGCCCGGTGATCCCCGTGCTTGCCCCCGAGGATGCGCGCCTGCTACAAATGCATTCCGCCCATTACAAGAACCCGGGGCAGTTGCCGGAGGGCGCCGTGCTGGTTGTCGGGGCGGGATCATCCGGCGTGCAAATTGCTGATGAACTGCAGCGTGCCGGTAAAAAGGTCTATCTTTCGATCGGCGCTCACGATCGCCCGCCGCGCGCCTACCGTAACCGTGACTTTTGCTGGTGGTTAGGCGTTCTTGGGCTGTGGGATGCGACGGTCAACCAACCGGGTAAAGAGCATGTGACCATCGCCGTCAGCGGCGCACGCGGTGGCCATACCGTGGATTTCCGCGCGCTGGCAAATCAGGGCGTGCACCTGGTCGGCCTGACTAAAAGTTTCCACAACGGCGTGGTGACGTTTCAGCCGGATCTGAGCGAGAACATCAAAAACGGGGACCGGAATTATTTGTCGCTGCTGGATGCCGCCGACGAATATATTGCCCGCAATGGTTTGGATCTTCCTGAAGAGCCGCAGGCGCGTAAATTTTTACCCGATCCGCCCTGTATGACTCACCCCACGTTACAACTGGATTTAGCCGCCGCCGGGGTTACCACCATTATTTGGGCAACCGGCTACAAGACGGATTACAGCTGGCTCGACGTGAATGCTTTCGATGAAAACAACACCCCCAAACATCAACGCGGCGTATCAAGTGAACCCGGCGTGTATTTCCTGGGGCTGCCCTGGTTATCGCGCCGTGGCTCGGCGTTTATTTGGGGCGTATGGCATGACGCCAAATATATCGCCGACCATATAGCGACGCAGCAAAAATACAGCGCCTATCAACGCGGCTAAACCGCGCCGATGTCAGGCCGTGTCCCGCAATAGCGGGACACAGCCTAATCAGTGAATGTTTGATGACGGCCGCAACGGATAACGGAGCGGCTTTTTTATTGGCGGATTCACCGGGAATGTCGATTGCGATTGCGCCGAATCGCGGGCCACCGGAGCGGCCCGCGCAAAAACGCAGTTCTGTTTATCAAAACGGGCAGTAGCGAGTTTAGGCAGAAAGCAACCGGCTGTTGTTCGCATCCCAGTCCAGCGATACTTTGTCGCCAATCTTACTGCCCGAGATACCGCTGCTGCGCACGATAAAACGCTCGCGTCCGGCCAGCGTCACCACAATGCGGGTTTCAGAACCGGCATAGATGCGTTCGCTGATTTCCCCCTGCAACTGCCCGGCCCCTGCGGCGGCAAGGCGGATGTATTCAGGGCGAATGACCAGCGCGCCGTGCCCGTTCGGGGCCGATGATGCCGGCAGCGCAAACGTCCCCTGTTCGGTGACCAGGCAACCCTCGCGCACCTGGCCGCGCAGGATGTTAGACAGCCCGATAAAATCGGCAACGAACGTCGAGTTGGGCTGTTCGTAAATATTCTCCGGCGTATCAATCTGGGCAATGCGCCCCTCATTCATCAGGCAAATACGATCGGACAGCGCCAGCGCCTCTTCCTGATCGTGGGTGACGAAGATGATGGTAGCGCCCGATTCACGGTGGATCCGCTTGATTTCCATCTGCATATTTTCCCGCAGCTTGCGATCCAACGCGCCCAGCGGTTCATCCATCAGAATAATGCCCGGTTGATAAACCAGGCATCGGGCCAGCGCCACACGTTGCTGCTGCCCGCCGGAAAGCGCGCTCGGGAAACGTTTAGCCGCATGTGCCAACGCCACCATCTCCAGCGCGGCGTTAACCTTGCGAGCAATCTCCGCGGCCGGTAGACGGCGCATGCGCAATGGGAAGCCGACGTTCTCTTCCAGCGTCAGATGCGGGAACAGCGCATAGTTTTGAAAAACGACGCCGATATCGCGCTGATGTACTGGCGTCCTGGTTTCATCTTTATCGTCAATCAGTAACCGCCCGGAAGTCGGCGCCGTCAGGCCGCTGATAATTTGCAGCAGCGTTGTTTTGCCCGAACCGGACGGGCCAAGCAGCGTCAGCAGCTCCCCGTTTCTGACGGCCAAATCCAGATGCTGTAAAACGGTTGTTTGGCCGTACTGCTTACCGATTTGCTCCGCCTGCAATTTAATGGTTGATGACATGGTTTTATCTCCTCACAGGGTTTCCGCTTTACGGCGTGAGCGTTCTGCAACAATGAATAACAGGGTGACAATGGTCAAAATAATGACCGAAGCCGCCGCCAGCGTGGGGGTAACCGAAAGCAGCACGTCATCCCACATCTGCTTGGGCAGCGTCTGCTTCACCCCGCCGCCGACAAACAGCGCCACGGTGAGCTCTTCGAAAGAGTTAAGAAAGCCGAAGATAAACGCCGCCACCAGGCTGTTCTTGATCAGGGGCAGCGTAATTTCCCAAATCACCTGCAGCCTGCCGGCCCCCAGAGTGCCGGCGGCCTGATCCAGCCGCCAGTCATAACTTTTGAAGGTGGTGAGGATGATGATAAACACCACGGGTATGGCCATTACGGTATGGCCGAGAATAATACCGGCGTTAGAGCCCACCAGCCCCAGGGTGGCGAACAGGTAAAACAGGGCAACGGCAGTCACGATGTTCGGGATGATCATCGGTAGCAGGAACGTCATCACTACCAGGCTGCTTAATTTGCCTTTATACCGCGAGAGGCCAAAAGCGGCAGCCGTTGAAATCAGCACCGCCAACAGGCCGGTTACCAGTGCGATGCCGACGGAGCGTACCGTCGCGCCGGTCCAGATCGGCGATTCAAGATAAGCCTGCATCCATCGCAGCGAGAAGCCCGGCGGCGGAAACTGCAAAAAGCTGGAACTGCTGAACGCCATCGGCACGAACGACACCACCGGCAGCACCAATACGGCGATCACCAGTGCGCTGAACAGCGTTAGCAACCCGCCAAAGCGCGGGTTACCGGGCAGGCGGCCAAGCACGTTGGCCACCCCATCCGCGCTGCGCGCAATTATCGCGATCAACGCATACCCGACAAGACGCACGCGTTTGCCGCTGGCATGCCCTTCACCGCCTGAAATCGCCGACATGCCAAACAGCTTGTCATAGGCGAAACAGACAACCAGCGTAGTCACCAGCAGCAGCATCGCTACCGCGCCCGCCAGCCGCCAGTTGAGCAACTGTTGCACCTGGGTTATCAGCAACTGACCAATCACCGAATCCTGTGGGCTGCCAAGCAGCGCTGGGGTAATGAAGAAGCCCAGCGAGCCAATAAAAATGAGCAGGCATGAAGCCACCAGCCCCGGCATAGAGAGCGGGAAAAAAATACGCCAGAAACTTTGCACGCGCGATGCGCCCATCGTATGGCTGGCCAGCCGCAAGCGGCCATCGATGCCGGTCATGGTGGGCAGCATGGTGATAATCGCCAACGGCAACATGCTGTGCACCATGGCAAATACCACCACGCCGCGGGTATAGAGCACATTCAGCGGCTGATCGGCGCCCATCGACATCAGGATTTCAGACAGGATCCCCCGGCGCGAAAGCAATACCATCCAGGCAAAGTTTTTCAACAGCGCGCTGGTCCAAAAAGGCAACAGGATCAGCCACATCAATCGGCGGCGGGCACGTTCACTGCGCAGGGATAACCAGTAAGCCACCGGATATCCCACCACCAGACACACCAGGGTAGTCTGTAATGCGATGACAAAAGTATTCAGTGTGACTTTGACATAGACGCTGGCGCTAAACATCTGCCGCCAGACCTCCAGGGAAAGCTGCCCGTCGCTGTTTTGGAAGCTGAGCAACATCAGCTTCAAGGTCGGCCAGGCAAGAAAAACCGCCAAAAACAACAGGCCCGGCGCCGCCAGCCACAGGGGGTGCCGGTTCCACTTCATGGCAAAAGCGCGCCTTTTGGCGGGAGAGGTGACAGATTCGCTCAAGTAAAATCCTCCAGAGTAAAAAGGCGCGGAGCCCTGCTAGCGGATCAGCTCAGTATCCATTTCTCGAAACGTTCGGTCAGTGCCACCTGGTTTTCCCCCCAATAATCCGCCCCCAGCAGCGCCAACTGTTGAATATGATCGGGGGCGGTCGGCAACAATGCCGCTTTCGCCTTATCGATGTATTCATAAGCTTTGATATTGGTCGGCCCACAGGCCAAATCCTGGGTATAGAGCGACTGACGTTTGGGGTCCATACAGAACTGGATAAACTTGCGCGCGGCTTCGACTTTTGGGCTGCCGTGAGGAATGGTAAACCCATCAATGTTATACAGCCCCTGCCCCCAGGCGATGGATGCAGGCGCCCCGCCGTCGATGGCCGTCTGCGCCCGGGTGCTCCAGATACTCAGCAGATCAAGCTCCCCGCTCTGTAGCAACTGGGTGGCCTGCGCGCCGCTGGTCCACCAGATATCAATGTGTTGGCGGATTTTATCCAGGCTGCGGAAGGCGCGTTCAACGTCTAATGGGTAGAGCTTTTTCGCATCGACGCCGTCCGCCATCAACGCCATTTCAAGGGTACAGACCGGGCTACGCCACAAGCCACGGCGGCCCTTGAATTTTGCGGTGTTCCAGAAATCGATGAAATTCGCCGGCGCATGATCGCTGGCGAAAGTATCGGTGCGGTAACCCAATGCCAGAGCAAAAATACTGACGCCGCCAAACTGCGGGGTAATCGCCCCGTTGACGTAGTTTTCCGGATCGGCCACCTGAACGTGGATATCTTCCAGATAGGGTTTCGGCATTTTGTTGAGGCGAACCAGGTGTTCCGGATTAAGCAGCGCCACGTCAAACAGGTAGTTTTTCGTGTCCACCATCATTTGGAATTGCGGCACCGGATCGGGGCCAAGCACGGTATTGATCACTTTGATCCCGGTCGCTTCTTCAAAGGGCTTGTAGAACGCTTTACTAAAGCCCGTACTGTAGGGGCCGCCCACGTCGGCGACCGTGAGGGTGGTTACCTCCGCCGCGCTGGCTGAACGTGATGCCACCAGCGGCGCCAACGACGCAGCCGCCGCTGCCCCCAACCCAAGCTTCAAGGCATCCCGACGCGTGTAGTGTTTCTTGCCGACGTTATTGGTCATTTTTCCCCCTGCTGCATAGCATTATTTTTGTCAATGGCGTCTTTATTAAACCCAGGCCATCCTGGCCGATTTATTGTTCCTGCTCTTGTTGCAAGATCGCCCGGTTTACTTTCTCAATCACCGCATCCATCGCCTGTTCGTCGAAGCGGTAGCGGAAGCGGCGATCAAACGTGGTCATTATGCCGACGAACGAGTTGGCGCAGTGCTCCAGCAGCCGGTCGGCATCCTCTGCCGAAACGGCCAGTTGCTGCTGAAGGAACGCATTGAACAAATCACGTGCCAGCGGGTTTTCCAAAATGAACTTCGGTTGAGTATCCCGCGCGATAAGGCGGTAACGGGCCACCTTGTTCAGGCAGGTCAGGGTCACCGCCAACGGCAGATCCCGTGAACTGGCGCCAACGCATAGCTGTACTTGCCCGGCTTCCAACACCCACTGCTGCCGAGCGGTGTCGTAATAACGCAAATCATCCGCCGGCACGCATAGCGTGATGCGGCGCTGTTCGCCGGGCTGTAACAGGACTTTCGTGAAAGCGCGCAGTTCGCGCAGAGGGCGCTTCTGGCGCGAATCAACATAGGCGCTGTAAAGCTGGCAGACTTCTTTTCCGGCGCGTTGGCTGGCGTTGGTCAGGGTAAAACTCACGTGAATCTCTTCCCCCGCTTTTACCTGCGCTTTATCCACCGCGATATCGCTATAACGAAAATCGCTGTAACTTAGGCCAAAGCCAAAGGGGAACAGCGGCTCCAGATGACGAATGTCGTACCAGCGGTAACCCACAAACACCCCTTCACTGTAATAATGGCGGCCATTTTCACCGGGGTAGCTGTGCCAACCGGGAATATCCGCAATCTGCTGTGGGAAGGTCACGGTCAGTTTGCCGCTGGGGTTCACCACGCCAAACAGCACATCGGCCAGCCCGCCCCCCATCGCCTGCCCGGCATAGAAGGTTTCAACCACTGCGGCGACCTGTTCCAACCAGGGCATAACCACGGCGTCGGGGTTCGCCAGCACCACAATGACGTTATCGTTCACCGCCGCCAGTGCGCTGATTAACGCATCCTGCCCCGCTTGCAGCCCAAGCGTCAGGCGGTCAGAACCTTCGCCGTCATAGCCGTCTTCACTGTTGGCGAATACCACCACCCGATCGGCTTCACGGGCGGCGGCGCAGGCTTCATCGCGCAGTGCGAACACCTGGTTGGGATCATCACTGTGGCCGCGGCACCACTCAACGCGGATCGCGTCGCCTGCATATTTCAGCATCTCATCGAACGGAATATCTACCTGGGTCGGCAGGGTGGTCGCACAGCCCGATCCCTGAATCACGGGTTTTTTGGCGCCTTCGCCCACAATCAGCAGCCGCGGACAGGTGGCGATTTCCAGCGGCAAAGCCCGATTGCGGTTTTTTAGCAACACAATGGATTCCGCCACCATCCGGCGCGCCAGCAAATGGTGCGTGGGTTTATCGCACTGGGTATCACGTTTTTCACTATGCAATGCACGGTGCACCAGGCGCATTACCCGCGTGGCGGACAGTTCAGCCTGTTCACGCGGTACGCTGCCGGCGTTGAGCGCCTTGACGAGATCGGCTTTGCGCGATTGGCTTTCCGGCATATCAAGATCGTTGCCGGCCAGCAACGACTGCGGGCGATCTTTAATACCATGCCAGTCCGCCACGACCACACCGTCAAAGCCCCACTCGTGGCGCAGCACGTCGGTCAGCAGCCAGCTATGTTCGGCAGTCTGCGCGCCATTCAGGCGGTTATATGAGCTCATCACCGTCCACGGGCGCGCCTGTTTGATCGCGCGTTCAAAACCACGCAGGTAGATTTCACGCAGCGCCCGCTCATCGACGATAGAATCCATGCTGGTGCGTTCAATTTCCGAGTTGTTACAGGCGAAGTGTTTCAATGAAGCGCCCACGCCCTGCTGTTGCAGCCCATGGATGACGCCACTGGCGATCTCACCCGAGATCAGCGGATCTTCTGAATAGTATTCATAACTGCGGCCGCCCAACGGGGTACGGCGAATGTTAATACCCGGGCCAAGCAACAGATGAACACCCATTTGTTGGCACTCTTTGCCTAGCGCATCGCCGAGCTGATTGGCGAGCGCCACATCCCAGCTACAGGCAAAGCTTGAGCCATTAGGAAAACAGGTGGCGGGTTTCATGGTGCCCCAGGCGATTTCAACGTCTTTGGCCCGTTGGTTAACGACATTGAGAAAGCCGGCGAAATCCTGGCCCCCTTTTTCATCATGATCGATTTGCTGAATGGAGTATCGTACGCCGTAGGTACCATCGGTCATGACGATATTCGGGATGCCAAACCGTTCATTCTGCGCTGTTTTCCACATGCCATGGCCGTTGAGAATATTGGCCAACTCCGCTGGCGTCATCGAATGAGCCAGTGTGGTGAACTCGCCACCTTCAAATAATTGAGTGTTCATGCATGTTTTCTCGAATTTTCCAGAATGGACCGTCTGTTATCAGACGGTTAACCACTATGGTGGTAATGGTAGAAAACATGCAATTAGTAAATTGTTGGCTTCTGAATTGAAAAAAACTATGCAGGTAAGCGCGTTACCCGGCTGCCGTTAATGGCAGCCTTCAGGCGTTGATCCCCTGGCGTATCGTCCGTGGCGAGCAGGAGAACTCCCGTTTAAACAGGGTAGAAAAATGGTTGCTATCGCTAAAACCGCATTGGAAGGCGATATCGGTCACGCTGTCATCGCTGTGGCGCAATAAATGGTGCGCTTTCATCAACCGCAGCCGGTTCAGGTAACGCTGGGGCGTGAGCCCGGTTTGCTGCTTCAACTGCCGGTGCAATGTGCGCAATGACAGGCGAAAACGATCGGCGAGCTGCTCCCAGCACACATCCTCGGCAAAATGCGCCTCCAGCCAGACGATCAGGTGGTTCAGCCGCCCTTCATCCCCTTCACCGCACTCGGCCAATGTGCTTTTGCGCAGTACCACCAGCAGTTGCATAAACAAAATCTCGCGCGCGGCGATGGCATGCGGCCCCGCATCATCCGCCAGGGTTTCAAAGCGATCAATCACCTGTTTAACCTGCTGCAACATGCACGGATTCACCCGCCAATGGGAAAGATAATTGCCGTCTTGCTCCTGCGGCAACAGCTGTTCCAGGCCGGTCAGGAAGTTGAACCCGTTCGGCGCCCGATACAGCACATTGGTCAGGCATAGGTTTTCCGTATGCTCGAACAGGTGCCGATCGCGATCGCGCACAAAGCAGACGGAGCCGCCGCTGAGCGTATACGGCTGGCCGTTGAAAACATGGGTGCCGGTACCGTGTTCAACCACCACAATCTCATAAAAATCATGGTAATGCTCCGGAAACTCCGGCTGCGGCAAACGCGGCTCGATCGCCACCGACGCGTGTTCGGAAGGGAAAAAATCAACGCTGCGTAAAACGGTCATTGTCATCCCCACTGGGTTGTAACGTCGTTTGATAGTAGAGAACGATTCTCAACGCCACCTTAATTTTTTGACAGAAAAACGCGCAAATCCCGTGCGTTTTTTAAGAAACGCGATGGAATTATTCAGAAATGCGACTGGCATCACAAGCGGCGCCATTTAGGCGCCAAATTACATTCTGTGAGCTCACTCACACTCACCTTTTTCTCTTTGCCAACCGCCTCTTGCGGATGTCAGTGGCATGAAGGTCGGCGCGCGGGGAACTTCTTAGACTGGTGGGCAATGAGACAAATAAGGACACCTACCATGACTCTCCGCCATAGTGTTGCCGTTGATTTGGGCGCCTCAAGTGGCCGCGTGATGCTGGCGCGTTACGACAACCGGGACCATAGCCTGGCCTTGTGTGAAGTTCACCGCTTTAAGAACGGGCTAAAGCGCATCAACGGCCACGACGTCTGGGACGTGGATGCGCTGGAAAGCGAAATCCGCCACGGGCTGCAACAAGCCTGCGACCAGGCGCCCGCCATCGACTCCATCGGTATTGATACCTGGGGCGTCGACTATGTACTGATCGATAAACAAGGCCAACGCGTTGGCCTGCCCATCGCTTACCGCGACGGCCGTACCGAGGGCGTCATGGCGCGCGCCCAGCAGGCGCTGGGCCGCGAAGAGATCTACCGGCGCAGCGGCATCCAATTTCTGCCGTTCAATACGCTCTATCAACTGCGCGCGCTGGCCGAACAACAGCCGGCACTGCTGGGCCAGGTGGCGCACGCGCTGCTGATGCCGGATTACCTCTATTACCGCCTGACCGGCAAGCTGAATTGGGAATACACCAACGCCACCACCACGCAAATGGTGAACATCAACACCGATAACTGGGATGAGCACCTGCTGAGCTGGGCGGGGGTGCCGCGCGAATGGTTGGGCACGCCCACCCACCCGGGCAACATTATCGGCCACTGGGTGTGTGCGCAGGGGAAACGCATTCCGGTGGTTTCCGTTGCCACGCACGATACCGCCAGCGCCGTGATCGCCGCTCCGCTGGCCGATGACGATGCCGCTTATCTCTCGTCCGGCACCTGGTCGCTGATGGGATTTGAAAGCAAAACGCCCTACGTTGATGAACGCGCGCTGGCGGCCAATATCACCAACGAAGGCGGCGCGGAAGGGCGCTACCGGGTATTGAAAAACATCATGGGCCTGTGGCTGCTGCAACGCATCGTTCAGGAGCAGGCAATCGACGATCTGCCGGATCTGATCCGCAAGGCGCAGGCCGCCCCCGCCTGCCGCGCGATCATCAACCCCAATGACGATCGCTTCATCAACCCGGCGAGCATGAGCCAGGAGATCCAGGCCGCCTGCCGCGAAAGCCGCCTGCCGGTGCCTGCCGGCGCCGGTGAACTGGCACGCTGCATCTTCGACAGCTTGGCGCTGCTGTATGCGCAGGTGCTGCTGGAACTTAGCGAACTGCGCGGCCGGCCGTTCACCCGCCTGCATATCGTCGGCGGCGGCAGCCAGAACCACTTTCTTAACCAACTGTGCGCCGACGCCTGCGGCGTCACGGTGATCGCCGGGCCGATCGAAGCCTCAACCCTGGGCAACGTCGGCTGCCAACTGATGGCGCTGGATGAAATCGCCGACGTCGATGCCTTCCGGGCGCTGATCGGCCGCAACAGCGAGCTGCAACAGTTTACCCCCGATTCAAATAGCGAAACTGCCCGCTTCGTCGCGCAGATTCTGCAAAATCGTCAATCACGTAAGGAGCTTTGCGCATGACTACACAAATCAATCAGGCCTGGGAGCTGGCAAAACAACGCTTTGCCGCCGTTGGCGTCGATGTCGAACAGGCCTTGCGCCAGCTCGATCGTTTACCGATCTCCATTCACTGCTGGCAGGGCGATGACGTGGCGGGCTTCGAAAACCCGGATGGCGAGTTGAGCGGCGGCATTCAGGCCACCGGCAACTACCCCGGCAAAGCGCGCACCGCCGGCGAACTGCGCGCCGATCTGGAACAGGCGCTCAGCCTGATCCCCGGCCCCAAGCGCCTGAACCTGCACGCCATTTATCTTGAAGCCGACACCCAGGTGCCGCGCAACGAAATCAAACCGGAGCACTTCACAAACTGGGTGGCGTGGGCCAAGGCAAACCAACTGGGGCTGGACTTCAACCCATCGTGCTTCTCGCATCCGTTGAGCGCCGACGGCTTTACCCTGTCGCACGCCAACGATGAAATCCGCCAGTTCTGGATCGAACACTGCCAGGCCAGCCGCCGCGTGTCGGCCTATTTTGGCGAACAGTTGGGTACGCCGTCGGTGATGAATATTTGGATCCCGGACGGCATGAAAGATATTACCGTCGATCGTCTGGCGCCGCGCCGGCGCCTGCTGGCCGCGCTGGATGAAGTGATCGCCGAAAAGCTCAACCCGGCGCACCACATTGACGCGGTGGAAAGCAAGCTGTTCGGCATCGGAGCGGAAAGCTACACCGTCGGCTCCAATGAGTTCTACTTCGGCTACGCTACCAGCCGCCAGACCGCGCTATGCCTGGATGCCGGCCACTTCCACCCGACCGAAGTGATTTCCGACAAGATCTCCAGCGCCATGCTGTATATCCCCCGCCTGCTGCTGCACGTCAGCCGCCCGGTGCGCTGGGACAGCGATCACGTGGTGCTGCTGGATGACGAAACCCAGGCCATCGCCAATGAAATCGTGCGCCACGATCTGTTCGACCGGGTGCATATCGGCCTTGATTTCTTCGATGCCTCCATCAACCGCATCGCCGCCTGGGTGATCGGCACCCGCAACATGCGAAAAGCCCTGCTGCGCGCGCTGCTGGAACCGACCGCACAGCTGCGCCAACTGGAGCGCGACGGGGATTACACCGCCCGCCTGGCGCTGTTGGAAGAGCAAAAATCCCTGCCGTGGCAGGCCGTGTGGGAAATGTACTGCCTGCGCAACGATACCCCGGCGGATGCCTCCTGGCTCGCCACCGTCCGCCGTTATGAACAACAAATTTTAGCCCAACGCTAAGGAGCCCCTATGCAACGTATTCTCTCTTCATGGTTCGTTCAGGGCATGGTGAAAGCCACCAGCGATATGTGGCTGAAAGGCTGGGATGAGCGCAACGGCGGCAATGTCAGCCTGCGGCTGGATGCCGAAGACATCGCGCCCTACCGCGATGAATTTGCCGCCGAACCGCGCTGCGTCGAACTGAGCCAGCCGGCGCCGGCGCTGGCCGGATGCTGGTTTATCGTTACCGGCTCCGGCAAGTTTTTCCGCAACGTGCAGCTCGATCCGGCGGATAGCCTGGCGCTGCTGCAAATCAACGACGACGGCATGGCCTACCACATTCACTGGGGGCTGGTGAACGGCGGCCTGCCGACCTCGGAACTGGCGACGCATTTGCAATCCCATGCGGTGCGCAAACAACTCGCCGGCGGGGCGGACCGCGTCATCATGCACTGCCACGCCACCAACCTGATCGCCCTGAGCTACGTGCTGGAACTGGATAGCGTCAGCTTCACCCGCAAGCTGTGGGAAGGCAGCACCGAATGCCTGGTGGTATTCCCCGACGGCATCGGCATCGTGCCGTGGATGGTGCCGGGCACCGACGGCATCGGCGCCGCTACCGCAGAACAAATGCGCGCGCATAGTCTGGTGCTGTGGCCGCACCACGGCATATTCGCCACCGGCCCAACGCTGGATGAAGCATTCGGCCTGATCGACACGGCGGAAAAATCCTCGGAAGTGCTGGTGAAAGTGATCGCCATGGGCGGCATGCGGCAAACCATCACCACCGAACAACTGATCGCCCTGGGCGAGCGTTTCGGCGTCACGCCAATGGCCGCCGCACTCAAGATATAAGGAACAGATCATGAGCTTTATGTTGGCACTACCGAAAATCAGCCTGCATGGCGCAGGCGCCATCGCCGATATGGTGAAGCTGCTGGCGGGCAAACAATGGGGCAAGGCGCTGATCGTCACCGACGGCCAGTTGGTGCAGTTAGGGCTGCTGGACACGCTGTTCGCCAACCTGGATAGCGCGCAGCTCCCCTATACCCTGTTCGACCGTGTGTTCCCCAACCCAACCGAAGAACTGGTGCAACAGGGGCTGGCGGCCTACCGCGCCGCCAATTGCAGTTACATCATCGCCTTTGGCGGCGGCAGCCCGATCGACACCGCCAAAGCCATCAAAATCCTCACCGCCAACCCCGGCCCTTCCACCGCATACGCCGGAGTGGGCAAAGTGGCCCATGCCGGCGTGCCGCTGGTGGCGATCAATACCACGGCGGGCACCGCCGCCGAGATGACCAGCAACGCGGTAATTATCGATAGCGGGCGCCAGGTCAAAGAGGTGATCATCGATCCGAACATTATTCCTGATATCGCAGTTGACGATCCCAGCGTTATGCTGGAAATCCCGGCCAGCGTCACCGCGGCCACCGGCATGGATGCGCTCACCCACGCGATTGAAGCCTATGTTTCCGTCGGCGCGCACCCGTTGACCGACGCCTCCGCGCTGGAGGCCATCCGCTTGATTAGCCAGTGGCTGCCGAAAGCGGTGGACGACGGGCACAATCTGCAAGCACGCGAATACATGGCCTATGGCCAATATCTGGCGGGCATGGCGTTTAACAGCGCCGGCCTGGGGCTGGTGCACGCCCTGGCGCACCAGCCGGGCGCCACGCACAATCTGCCGCACGGCGTCTGCAATGCCATTTTGCTGCCGATCGTCGAAGCGTTTAACCGGCCGCAGGCAGTGGCGCGCTTTGCGCGCATCGCCGAAGCGATGGGGGTGGAGCGTCAGGGCATGAACGACGAGCAGGCCAGCCAGCAGGCGATTGCCGCTATCCGCCAACTGTCGCGCCGCGTCGGCATTCCCGACGGGTTTCAACAGTTGGGGATTTCGCAGGCTGATATTGAAAATTGGCTGGATAAAGCGCTGGCCGATCCGTGTGCGCCCTGCAACCCACGCAGCGCTTCCCGTGAAGAGGTGCGTGAGATGTACCTGGAGGCACTATGATCCGCAAAGCCTTTGTGATGCAGGTGAATCCCGATGCGCATGAAGAATATCAGCGCCGCCATACGCCGATTTGGCCGGAACTGGCGGCGGTTCTTAAACAGCACGGTGCTCATCACTATGCTATTTATCTCGACGCCGATCGCCACCTGCTGTTTGCTACGGTAGAAATTGAGTCCGAGGCGCGCTGGGCGGCGGTGGCCGGCACCGAGGTGTGCCAGCGCTGGTGGGCGTCCATGCGTGAATTGATGCCAAGCAACCCGGACAACAGCCCGATCAGCCAGGAACTCAAAGAAGTGTTTTATCTGGAATAACGCGGGCAACGGCTCCCGTGCTGCGCCGCCGGCCATGCCGGCGGCCAGAAGGGCTTATTCGCCGAGGTATTGCGTCACCACGCGCGCCGTCAGTTTGGTGATCAGCTCATAGGCGCTGATGCCGGTAAAGGCGGCGATGCGCTCGACCGGCAATGGTTTACCCCACAGCAGCACTTCATCCCCGACGCTGTCGGTGCTGTCCGGCCCCAGATCGACCGACATCATATCCATCGAAACCCGCCCGACAATCGGTACTTCGCGGCCGTTGAGCCACACCGGTGTACCGGAGGGGGCGCTGCGCGGGTAACCGTCGCCATAGCCTATCGCCACCACGCCGAGCCGCGTGTCGCGCTCACTCACCCAGGTGCCGCCATAGCCCACCGGTTCGCCGGCTTTATGGCTGCGCACCGCAATCAGGCTGGAGGTCAGCGCCATCGCCGGCTGCAGGCCGAAGCTCTCGCCATAAGGCTCCGCCAGCGGCGAGACGCCGTACATAATAATCCCTGGGCGCACCCAGTCGTAGTGCGCCTGCGGCCAGAGCAGAATGCCGCCGGAGGCAGAGATAGATCTCAACCCCGGTTTATCTTGCGTGAACTGTTCAAAACAGGCGATTTGCCGTGGCGTCACGTCCAATTGCGGCTCGTCGGCGCGGCAAAAATGGCTCATCATGTTCACCGGTTGCGCCACGCTGCGGCAGGCGCACAGGCGCTGGTAGAAGGCTTCGGCCTGCTCAGGATGCACGCCCAGCCGGTGCATGCCGGTGTCCAGCTTCATCCACACCCGCAGCGGGCGTGGCAAATCGGCCTGCTCCAGCGCGGCCAACTGCTCGTTGCTGTGCACGGCGGTTTCAATATTGTTGGCCGCCAGCAGCGGCAAGTCCTCGGCGGCGAAAAAGCCTTCCAGCAGCAGAATGGGTTTAACGATGCCGCCGGCGCGCAGCGTGAGCGCTTCACTCAGGCGCGCCACGCCGTAGCAGTCGGCGTCTTGCAGGGTGTGTGCCGTATCCAGCAGGCCATGGCCATAAGCGTTTGCTTTCACAACGGCGATCAGGCGGCTTTGAGGCGCCAAACGGCGCACCTGTTGCAGGTTGTGTCGCAGAGCGCGGCGGTCGATTATAGCGGTTGCCGCTTTCATTTCAGTTCCTTAAAGCCTGGGTTCAATAGGCGCCGGAAGGCACAAGGGCTATTGAGATCGGCTCGGTTAATTATTCTTCGTCATACTGTGGCCCGGCGTAATTATCAAAACGCGACCACTGGCCGTTAAAGGTAAGCCGCACGGTACCGATCGGGCCGTTACGCTGCTTACCGATAATGATTTCAGCGATGCCTTTCAGATCGCTGTTTTCGTGATAGACCTCATCACGGTAAATAAACATGATCAGATCGGCGTCCTGCTCGATCGAGCCGGATTCACGCAGATCCGAGTTAACCGGGCGTTTATCGGCGCGCTGCTCCAGCGAGCGGTTAAGCTGCGACAGCGCCACCACCGGTACCTGCAGCTCTTTGGCCAGCGCCTTCAGCGAACGGGAAATCTCGGCGATCTCCAGCGTACGGTTGTCCGACAGGGCGGGCACACGCATCAATTGCAGATAGTCGATCATGATCAGGCTCAGGCCGTCATGCTCGCGGAAAATACGCCGCGCGCGGGAACGCACTTCGGTTGGCGTCAGGCCGGAAGAATCATCGATATACATGTTGCGTTTTTCCAGCAGCAGCCCCATGGTGCTGGAAATGCGCGCCCAGTCCTCATCGTCAAGCTGGCCGGTACGAATCCGCGTTTGGTCCACACGCGACAGCGAAGCCAGCATACGCATCATAATCTGTTCGCCGGGCATCTCCAGGCTGAAAATCAGCACCGGCTTTTCCTGCAGCATGGCGGCGTTTTCACACAGGTTCATGGCGAAGGTGGTTTTACCCATCGACGGACGGGCCGCCACGATGATCAAATCCGATTTCTGCAGGCCGGCGGTTTTCTTGTTCAGATCGTTATAGCCGGTGTCCACCCCAGTCACGCCGTCATGCGGCGTCTGGTATAGCGATTCAATGCGCGACACCGTGGCTTCCAGGATCTGATCGATGCTTTTCGGCCCTTCGTCTTTATTGGCGCGGTTTTCAGCAATCTGGAACACGCGCGATTCCGCCAGATCGAGCAGATCCTCACTGCTGCGCCCCTGGGGATCATAACCGGCATCGGCGATCTCATTAGCAACCGAGATCATTTCCCGCACCACCGCGCGCTCGCGCACGATGTCCGCATAGGCCGCGATGTTGGCCGCGCTGGGGGTGTTTTTGGACAGCTCCGCCAGGTAGGCAAAGCCGCCGACGGAATCCAGCTCCCCTTTCTGCTCCAGTGATTCAGACAGGGTGATCAGATCGATCGGCTTGCTCATCTCCAGCAGGCGCTGCATCTCGGTGAAGATCAACCGGTGCGGGCGGCTAAAGAAATCACCGGCCACCACGCGCTCGGCCACATTGTCCCAGCGTTCGTTGTCCAGCATCAAACCGCCCAACACGGATTGCTCCGCCTCCAGCGAATGCGGCGGCATCTTCAGCCCTTCCATCTGGCGATCGCGGGGTGCCTGGGCCTCGTAAGATTTGTTGGTGGGTTTCTTTCCTGCCATAGTGGGAATAAATTACCTGTTATCAAGTGACGACGCGTCAGTATACATAATGATAAATCCCCATGCCCCAACAATTGGGCCACGGGTTTAATCGGTTACCTGAGGAGCGATCATGGCAAAACGCATTCAATTCGCCGCGACCGGCGGGCCGGACGTACTGCAATACGTTGATTTTACCCCGCGCGATCCTGCGGCGGGTGAAGTACAGATTGCCAACAAGGCGATCGGCATCAACTATATCGACACCTATGTACGCAGCGGCCTGTATGCGCCGCCGCAGTTGCCGTCCGGGCTGGGTACCGAAGCGGCCGGCGTGGTCAGCAAAGTGGGCGCCGGCGTCAGCGGCATCAAGCCCGGCGATCGGGTGGTGTATGCCCAGGCGCCGCTGGGCGCCTACAGCGAAATCCACAACGTGCCGGCCGCCAAAGTGGCGCTGCTGCCTGATGCGCTCAGCTTCGAACAGGGCGCGGCATCGTTCCTTAAAGGCCTGACGGTCCATTATCTGCTGCGCCAGACCCATGTGGTGCAGCCGGGCGAAATCTTTCTGTTCCATGCCGCCGCCGGCGGCGTTGGGCTGATCGCCTGCCAGTGGGCCAAAGCATTGGGCGCCCGGCTGATCGGCAGCGTCGGTTCCGATGCCAAGGCCGAGCTGGCGCTGCAGGCCGGCGCCTGGGCCACCATTAACTACAACACCCAGGATATCGCCCAGCGCGTGGCGGAACTGACCGATGGCGCCAAAGTCGGCGTGGTGTATGACTCGGTGGGCAAAAATACCTGGCTGGCTTCGCTCAATAGCCTGAAACGCCGCGGGCTGATGGTCAGCTTTGGCAATGCGTCCGGCCCGGTGACCGGGGTGGATTTGGCGATCCTGAACCAAAAAGGCTCGCTCTACGTGACGCGCCCTTCGCTGAACGGCTATGTGACGAACCGTGAAGAGCTGCAGGCGGCCAGCGATGCGCTGTTCGCGCAGATTAGCAGTGGGGCGATCAATGTGGATGTGCGCGATGAGCAAAAGTTTGCGCTGGGGGATGCGCAGCGGGCGCACCGGGTGTTAGAAAGCCGCGCAACGGTTGGTTCCAGTTTACTGATCCCTTGAACGGCCGGCTGATTAAGCGCGGCAATAAAAATGCCAGCCAGGGATTAGCTGGCTGGCATTTTCCCACAAGGGGCTTTCTGTTTTTATTACTGCAGGGTTGTCGTAGGGGTGGAGCAGAGTCCGCCGGGAACGGGGTTGCTTGTGCAACACGAATTATCGGTTTTGTTCCCAACGGGGATGAAATCGTTCGCATCAGCGATTCGGCGGCTATCCTAGCAGCCCTTCAACATAAAAAACATGCCTACGTGCCGCTAAACTTCCAAGGTGTGATCTCTGCCGCATTCGGCCGGCATGAATCCCCCTCTGTTGAGGGAGTGCCTGATAATTCAACATAATGCCCGCTTAATAACGGCGTATCTGCGGCTTTTGCACCGCACGGTAGAGCCACACGCAAACCACCGCCAGCACCAGCCACGGCAGCAGTTTGAACATCATGGCGAACAGGCCGCCGAGCAGCATAAACGCCGCGGCCGCAAACAGGGCGGCGATAACCCCCAGCAAAGAAACGCCGGTCACCAACAGCATGACGACGAAGCCAATGATAAAGAAAAGTTCCAACATGATTGCTCCTTGGCAAAACACGGTATCCACCGGTCAGTTACAAGAAGCGTGCCAAGCCGCACGCAATGCTAACGGCTTGATTTTTCGCGTAAGTAATATTCATTGCAGCCACCAGCCGGGTGAAAATCGCCAACTGTTAGTCAGAACAATGGTGAATTACGCCACATCAGCCCGCGGTTGCCGCACCAGGCTCAACGCCTGCTCGACCACCCGCGCATCCGCCCCCGGCTTATGGGCATTTTCACTCAGGTGGCGGCGCCACTGCCGCGCGCCCGGCACGCCCTGGAACAGGCCCAAAATGTGGCGGGTGATGTGGCCGAGATAGGTACCGTTGGCCAGCTCACGCTCAATATAGGGATAAAGCGCCTCGACCACCGCCACGCTGTCGATTGCCGGCGTTTCGGCGCCGAACAGCTCGCGGTCCACCTGCGCCAGCACGCCTGGGTTTTGATAGGCTTCACGCCCCATCATCACGCCATCAACATGTTGCAGATGCTGCTGCGCCTCGGCCAGCGTTTTCACGCCGCCGTTAATGGCGATGGTTAGCGCCGGGAAGTCACGCTTGAACTGATAGACCCGCGGGTAATCCAGCGGCGGCACTTCGCGGTTCTCTTTCGGGCTTAGCCCGGAAAGCCAGGCCTTCCGGGCATGAATAATAAACATCTCGCATTCGCCGCGCCCGGCCACCGTCGAAATGAAATCGCACAGGAAAGCGTAGCTGTCCTGATCGTCAATGCCGATGCGCGTTTTTACCGTCACCGGGATGGATACCGCATCACGCATCGCTTTCACGCAGTCCGCCACCAACGCTGCCTGGCCCATCAGGCAGGCGCCGAACATACCGTTCTGCACCCGATCGGACGGGCAACCCACGTTGAGGTTGATTTCATCATAGCCCCGCTGTTCAGCAAGCCGGGCGCAGTGCGCCAACGCCGCCGGATCGCTGCCGCCCAGCTGTAGCGCCAGCGGGTGTTCTTCCTGGTTGTACGCCAGATAGTCGCCTTTGCCATGGATAATGGCGCCGGTGGTGACCATTTCGGTGTACAGCAGCGCCTGCCTGGACAGCAGACGGTGGAAGTAACGGCAATGGCGATCGGTCCAGTCGAGCATCGGCGCGATGGAAAAACGGTGCGGCGGAAATTTAGCCGATTCCTCAGGCAGCACACGAGTTTGCAACGCGTTTTGCGATTCTTTATTTTGATGCATTTTTAAATTTTTCAGGGTGTTTTGGCATTCTTAGCCCCCGGTTCAAAGATGGGGTGCTGTGGAAAAGAATGGAATTTGACTTACTATAGCATAGGCAAGCGCCAGCGCGCAGAGGGTACATTGCGCTGCCGCCGCACCGTAGGCGCCAAGGCAAAAAGCACCGCTACCGGGAAAACTGTTCACCCTGGAGGCAAAGCCGATGGTACTAAAAGTGACGGACTGAATATGCCGGTTGACTGCGACATCGCCAGTATCATCTCCATAAACGAATCAAATATATGCCCCTCCCTTCTTGACTATACATTGACCATTAGCCATGTTAAATTATATCCAAATGGATATAATTTAACGCATGGATAACGCGGATGAAGCCACTATATTGGGTTGGCAGCAGCAAGAAAGATCTCCAGTCATTGCCTAACGATGTACAGGATGTTTTCGGCTATGCCCTGCATCTGGCGCAGTCAGGCGGTAAACATACCCAAGCCAAACCACTGAAAGGGTTTGGCGGCGCTGGCGCGCTTGAGGTGGTTGAGGATTTTTTCAGTGATACTTATCGTGCGGTGTATACCGTTAAGTTCGGTGATGCCGTCTATGTTTTGCACGTATTCCAGAAAAAGTCTTCATCGGGGGTTGCCACGCCGAAACCCGATATGGACAAAATCCGCAAACGGCTGAAAGCCGCAGAAAGCCATGCCAGAGGAGCATAATATGAGCCATGATATTGAAATCAGCAGCGGCAACGTTTATGCCGATATTGGCAGAGAAGACGCAGAGGAAATGCGGGTAAAAGCCCAGCTTGCCACCACCATTGGCAACATCATTAAAAGCCGTCGCCTGACGCAGGAACAAGCGGCAAAACTGCTGGGCATGACGCAACCCAAGGTATCTAATATGCTGCGTGGGCAGTTCCGGGGCATCAGTGAAGCCAAAATGCTGGAATGCCTGACCCGCTTAGGGCGCGATGTGCAAATCGTGGTAGGAAAGCCCCGCCGGACACCGGGCAGCTTGACAGTAGTGTTTGCCTGATACCCCAAATAGCCCGAAGATCGGGCTATTTGTTATGGCAAGCAAAAACGGCGCATCGCCAGCCACCCGTTCTGGATTGGCATTCTCCATTTTTTCGAATCTGCAACAGCCAGATAAATCCGTTTTTTACTCGTCATCGTGTCGTAAATTACCCGCGCGCAATGCAGTGCGAAACCTCACCCCGCGCAAACGCGCGCACCTCTCGGCTATTGCCCCTAAACATGGTAAAGTCGCCTTTTTACGTACCCGGGATATTTGCCATGAACCCAACCAACCAGGAAAAGCTGCTCGCGCAGGCTGAGCACCTTTGCCAGCAACGCAATGTGCGCCTGACGCCACAACGGCTGGAAGTGTTACGCCTGATGGCACAACAGCCCGGTGCCATCAGCGCCTATGATCTGTTGGATCTGTTACGGGTGGCCGAGCCACAGGCCAAGCCGCCGACGGTGTATCGCGCACTGGATTTCCTGTTGGAACAGGGATTTATCCACCGGGTGGAGTCCACCAATAGCTACGTGCTGTGTCACCACTTTGAACAGCCGATGCATACTTCTGCGCTGTTTATCTGCGATCGCTGCGGGCAAGTGACCGAGCGCACGACCGACGGCATCGAAGAAACACTGCAGAAGCTGGCAAAAGAGTCCGGCTTTGCTCTGCGCCACAGCGTGGTTGAAGCGCACGGCCTGTGCGTTGACTGCGTAGAGGTAGAAGCCTGTAAGCATCCGCATGATTGCGATCACGATCACAGCATTGTAGTGAAGAAGAAATAACCGGCGGGCATACAGCGGGGACATTCTCGGTACGTCCCTGTACCGTTTTGGATTGCCGTAGGGGTAAAGCCTAGTGTATTACCAGTGGTATTTGTTGCTGTCTTCCCAGGATTTAACTTCCTTTTCGGCCTGCTCTTTCTGGTAGCCGTAGCGTTCCTGAATTTTGCCGACCAGCTGTTCGCGCTTCCCTTCAATGACCGTCATATCGTCATCGGTCAGCTTGCCCCATTGTTCCTTGATCTTACCTCTAAACTGCTTCCAGTTACCGCCAGCTTGATCTTTGTTCATCATTTCTCTCCGTAACTAAAGTAAGTCAGTTTCAGATAATCCGGCTGGCCTAACTGACCAAAGTAAGTAACAGATTTTCCTCATCTGTACAGGATTAAGCCGTTGCCTAATCAGCCAGCCACATTACTAATCTTAGCTATAGATTCCGAATTAAAAACAAAAACCAGCGATAAATACCACAAATAAGAATTTTTCTAGTTAAAAACAACCGTAAAACAACCCGATAACCGGGATTTTCTTCATCCAGCAAGATGTAACATAATATTAACAAAATCCACGACGAATGGAGGGCTACTCCTTGCCCCGTTCGTGCGCAAACCAGGTGCCCTGCCGGTTATGGCGCAGCCAAAGCCACCCCAGCGTAATGCCACGCAGCATCTGGAACACGCACAGCGCCAGCCACAACGCATGGTTGCCGAGCAGCGGCAGGGTAAGCAACGCCAGCGCATAGCCGGCGGCGGCGACTGCCATGCTGTTACGCATTTCCGCGCCGCGGGTCGCGCCGATAAACATGCCATCCATCAGATAGCACCACACGCTGACCAGCGGCAGCACCACCTGCCAGCCCAGGTAGTGGTTAGCCAGCTCACGCAACACCGGTAATGAGGTCAGTGCGCCGACAATCTGTTGGCCGGCCACGGCGTAGACGGCCGCAAATCCCAGGGCAACCAGGCCCGCTTGCCGGCAAGCGGCGTGCCATACCTGGTGCAACTTGCGATCGTCGCGCGCGCCATAGGCATGGCCGGAGTGCACTTCCACCGCATAGGCAAAACCATCAAGCGCATAGGCAGTAAAGGTCAGCAGGTTCATCAGCACCGCGTTAACCGCCACCACTTCGCTGCCCAGCCGGGCGCCAAGAATGGTCAACGAAGCGAAGCACAACTGCAGTAGCAGGGAACGCAGCATGATGTCCCGGTTCAGCGCCAACAAACGGCCCAGATTTCCCCGCCAGGCGTGGCGCAAGATCGGCAATGAAATGCCCCGCCGCCTCATCACCCGCCAGGCGAG
The DNA here is from genome assembly GCF_039540155.1 of Gibbsiella greigii. Lineage (NCBI taxonomy): Bacteria > Pseudomonadati > Pseudomonadota > Gammaproteobacteria > Enterobacterales > Yersiniaceae > Gibbsiella > Gibbsiella greigii. The sequence continues at coordinate 58,718 of NZ_BAABEM010000049.1, read as the reverse complement.
CCATAGCCCAAACAACAGCATGGCATACTCAGACACCACCGTCGCCAGCGCGGCCCCTTGCACGTTCCAGCCAAGCCCCATCACCAACCACACATCCAGCACAATATTCAGCAGGTTGCCGGCGATCAGCAATAATACCGGCGCACGCACGTACTGCACGCCGAGCAGCCACCCCAGCAGCACCATGTTGGCCAGCGCCGCCGGCGCACTCAACCAGCGAATTTCCAAAAAGAGCCGCGCCTGTTGCAAGACTTCGCCGTCGCCGCCGACAATCTGCAACGCCAGCCCGATCAGCGGCCGGCGCAGCAACAGTATCGCCAGGCCGACGATCCCGGCTAGCAGCAGCGGCTGCACAAAGGCCTGGGCCAGCCGCGGCGCATCGCCGGCGCCCTGCGCCTGCGCCGCCAGCCCGGTGGTACTCATGCGCAGGAACAGGAACAGCATGAACAGGAAGCTGGTGACCATCGCCCCCACGGCGACGCCGCCAAGATAGCTGGGGGTGTCGAGGTGGCCGATCACCGCCGTATCGACCAAACCCAGCAACGGCACGGTAATGTTGGAAAAGATCATCGGCAACGCCAAACGCCACAGCGCTTTGTCGTTGTCACTAAAGAAGGCGGTAATCAAGCGCATAGCAACCTATTCCTGTGGCAGTGCGTATTGAAAAGGCAAGAAAGGCATCGCCCCTGGACAGGGGCGATTTACATCAGGGGGAAACGCAGGGGTTAAATCCAGTCACCGTTGCGAATAACGCCGACGGCCAGCCCTTCAATGGTGAGGTTTTGCTCACGCAGATCGACGACGATCGGCTGGAATTCACTGTTTTCCGGCAACAGCTCAACCACGTTGCCGTGTTTTTTCAGGCGTTTGACGGTCACTTCATCTTCGATACGGGCCACAACGACCTGGCCGTTACGCACGTCCTGGGTTTTATGCACCGCCAGCAGATCGCCATCAAGGATACCGATGTCACGCATCGACATCCCTTTTACCCGCAGCAGGAAATCGGCATTGGGCTTGAACAGGGAAGGATCAACTTTGTAATGCCCTTCGATATGCTGCTGCGCCAGCAGCGGTTCACCGGCGGCCACGCGGCCAATCAGCGGCAGACCGTCTTCATCTTCCATCAGCAGGCGGATACCGCGCGAGGCGCCGGAGACGATCTCGATTACCCCTTTGCGCGCCAGCGCCTTCAGGTGCTCTTCAGCCGCATTCGGCGAGCGGAACCCCAGACGCAATGCGATCTCGGCACGCGTGGGCGGCATGCCCGTCTGCGAAATATGATCGCGAATCAGGTCATAGACCTCTTGCTGCCTGGTAGTTAGTGCTTTCATCCCGCCCCCTGTTTGTTTATACAGTTTTGCTGTGAGTATATACAGGTGCGCGGGGATTGGGAACCGCAGAATAAATAAAAATCAGGGAGTAGGCGCGCAAAACCGGTGAAAAACAACCCAATGGCGGCTGCCATTCAGGCAAAGTGCTGCCACAATACGCTGCCCCAGACAAACAGCGCCAGTATGATCGCCAGCGTCACCGCCGCCGAACCGATATCCTTTGCCCGGCCGGAAAGCACATGGTGCTCGGTGCCCACGCGATCGACCAGCGCTTCGATTGCGCTGTTAAGCAGCTCGACGATCATCACCAGGATCACGGAACCCACCAGTAAAATACGGGCGATCGCCCCAACGTCCAGCCAGGCGGCCAAAATAATGGCTAGCGCAGCGGCGAGGGTTTCCTGGCGGAATGCCGCTTCATTTTGCCAGGCGGCGATAAACCCCTGCCGGGAATAACCTGCCGCCTTGATAATACGCGTTAGACCGGTTGTTTGATTTGCCATTTACGGGCGCCTTTTTCAGGGGTAAAACATCATTTTAACGGCATCGGCTTTTTTAACACCACAGATCTGCAAAGCGGTTTCTGGTATGCTTGCGGCGCGTTGCTAACAAGAGGCTTCACGTTGTTATGTCAAGTTGGCGTAAAATTTATTATAACTTATTGAGTTCTTCACTAAAACTGCTGGTAAGAAGTAAGGTTATCCCGTCAGATCCGGTCGCGGAGTTAGGGTTGGATCCCACTCGGCCGATTTTGTACGTTTTACCTTATAACTCGAAGGCGGATTTACTCACGCTGCGGGCCCAATGTCTGGCGCAGGATCTGCCCGATCCGCTCACTCCGCTGGAAATCGACGGCACCGTGCTGCCCGGCTATGTGTTTATTCACCATGGCCCGCGTGTGTTCCGGTACTACACGCCGAAAGAAGAGTCGGTCAAGCTGTTCCATGACTATCTGGATCTGCACCGCAACAACCCGGATCTCGACATCCAGATGCTGCCGGTTTCCGTTATGTTCGGCCGCTCCCCCGGCCGCGAAGGCCACGGCACCCCGCACCTACGCCTGTTGAACGGCATACAGAAATTCTTCGCCGTGCTGTGGCTGGGGCGCGACAGCTTCGTCCGCTTCTCCAATACCGTTTCGCTGCGCCATATGGCGAACGAACACGGTACCGATCAAACCATTGCGCAGAAACTGGCACGTGTGGCGCGCATGCATTTCGCCCGCCAGCGCCTGGCCGCGGTCGGCCCTAGCCTGCCGGCACGCCAGGACTTGTTCAACAAGCTGCTGGCTTCCAAGGCGATTGAAAAAGCCGTTGAGGATGAAGCGCGCAACAAAAAAATCTCTCATGAAAAAGCGCAGCAGAACGCCATTGCGCTGATGGAAGAGATCGCCGCCGATTTCTCCTACGAAACCGTGCGCCTGTCAGACCGCGTACTGGGCTGGACCTGGAACCGCCTGTATCAAGGGATCAACGTCACCAACGCCGAACGCGTGCGCCAACTGGCGCAGGACGGCCACGAGATCGTCTATGTTCCCTGCCACCGCAGCCATATGGACTACTTGCTGCTGTCCTACGTGCTGTATCACCAGGGGCTGGTGCCACCGCACATCGCCGCCGGCATTAACCTGAATTTCTGGCCGGCCGGGCCGATCTTCCGCCGTCTGGGCGCCTTTTTCATTCGCCGCACCTTCAAAGGCAACAAACTGTATTCCACGGTGTTCCGTGAATACCTGGGCGAACTGTTTACCCGCGGCTACTCGGTGGAATACTTTGTCGAAGGCGGCCGTTCCCGTACCGGGCGCCTGCTGGAGCCGAAAACCGGTACGCTGGCGATGACCATCCAGGCGATGCTGCGCGGCGGCACCCGCCCAATCACGCTGGTGCCGATCTACATCGGCTACGAGCACGTGATGGAAGTGGGTACCTACGCCAAAGAACTGCGCGGTGCCACCAAAGAAAAAGAAAACCTGCTGCAAATGCTGCGTGGCCTGCGCAAACTGCGCAATCTTGGCCTGGGCTATGTCAACTTCGGCGAACCGCTGCCGTTGACCACCTACCTCAACCAGCATGTGCCTCAGTGGCGTGACGCTATCGATCCGATCGAAGCCCAGCGCCCAAGCTGGCTGACGCCAACGGTGAACGATCTTGCCGGCAAAATCATGGTGCGCATCAACAATGCCGCCGCCGCCAACGCCATGAACCTGTGCGCCACCGCCCTGCTGGCCTCGCGCCAACGTTCGCTGACCCGCGAGCAATTGATCGAACAGTTGGATTGCTACCTGCAGTTGATGCGTAACGTGCCTTACGCCGCCGACGCCACCGTGCCGGCTCAAACCGCGGAAGAATTGCTGGATCACGCGCTGGGCATGGATAAGTTCGGGGTGGAAAAGGATAATATCGGCGACATCATCATCCTGCCGCGCGAACAGGCGGTGCTGATGACCTATTACCGTAACAATATCCACCATATGTTGGTGCTGCCTTCGCTGATCGCCACCATCGTGATGCATCACCGCCGCGTGTCACGCAGCGAACTGCTGCGCCAGATCGGCCTGATTTATCCGATGCTGAAAGCGGAACTGTTCCTGCATTACGGTAAGGAACAGCTGCTGGAGGTGCTGCAGCCGATGATCGACGAGTTGGCGCGCCAGCAGTTAATCAGCTACAGCGATGACGAGCTGCAACTGAACCCGGCGCGCATTCGCCCGCTGCAGTTGCTGGCCGCCGGTGTGCGTGAAACGCTGCAACGCTATGCGATTACCATGTCGATTCTCAGCGCCAACCCAAGCATCAACCGCGGCGCGCTGGAAAAAGAAAGCCGCATCATGGCCCAGCGCCTGTCGGTGCTGCACGGCATCAACGCGCCGGAGTTCTTCGATAAAGCGGTATTTGCCACCCTGGTGGGAACGCTGCGCGAAGAGGGATATATCAGCGACAGCGGCGACGCGATCCGTGAGCACACCATGGAGGTTTACACCATGTTGAGCGATCTGATCACCCCGGAAATCAAGCTGACGATTGAAAGCGTGAGTATGCTGGCGGAGGCGATCGCGCAGCCAGCGGCGGAAGAGGCGAAGGGCGAGTAATTCCGTGCCCTCACCCCAACCCTCTCCCAATGGGAGAGGGAGCAGCCCGGAGTCGTAGTCAAATAACGCCCTCACCCCAACCCTCTCCCAATGGGAGAGGGAGCAGCCCGGAGTCGTAGTCAAATAACGCCCTCACCCCAACCCTCTCCCAGTGGGAGAGGGAGCAGTCCGGAGTTGCATTTATATTTAGCGACTCACTCTCGAACTCTGTGAGTTAGTACCTGGGGCACAAAATATGCAAGCTCCGCAGAGAGGAGCGGTTTGGGGTTCAGGCTTGCCAGTAGCTTAGGGCGATGCCGATAAACAGCACCAGGCCGACATAGTTGTTATTGAGAAACGCCTGGAAGCAGGCGTCGCGTTCGCGGGTGGCGATCAGGCGCTGTTGATGAATAAACAGCGCACCGCCCAGCAGCAGCGACCAGTAATAAGCGCCGCCCAGTTGCGACAGGTAGCCCACCCACAGCAGCAGCAGCAGCGTGGCGAATTGCAGCAGGCCGACGATCAGCTTGTCATGGCGGCCAAACAGAATCGCCGTGGATTTGATGCCAATCCGCACATCGTCATCGCGATCGACCATGGCGTACAGCGTATCGTAGGCCACCGTCCAGCAAATATTGGCCAGCAGCAGCAGCCAGCAACTCAGCGGCAACGCCTCGCTGACCGCCGCGTAGGCCATCGGGATCGACCAGCCAAACGCAGCCCCCAGCACCACCTGCGGCAAATGGGTGACGCGCTTCATAAACGGGTACATCCATGCCAGCGCCAACGCCGCCAACGATAGCCAGATGGTCATGGCGTTCAGCGTCAGCACCAGTAAAAACGACAGCAGCACCAGCGTCACAAACAGGATCTTGGCTTCTTTCTCGCTGACCCGGCCGCTCGGCAGCGGGCGGTTAGCGGTTCTTTTCACATGGCCGTCAAAGGCGCGATCGGCGTAATCATTCACCACGCAGCCGGCGGCACGCATCAGGAAGACCCCCAGCACAAACACCGCCAGCACAGACCATGAAGGCCCCCCTTGCCCCGCCAGCCATAAGGCCCACAGCGTCGGCCACAACAACAGCAAGCTGCCGATAGGTTTATCAATGCGCATCAAATGGCTATAAGCCTGCCATTTGCTTTGCGTCACGCTACTTTCCAACGTTTTTCCTCCCTTATCATGCCGGTGCGCTATTGCCCGCGTTATACACCGGCGCCGCCGGTAAAAACAGCTCGGTCAATAGCAGCGGCTTGCCCGCCAAACGCAAACGGGAACGCCGCGCCCACTGCGCGCCGTGCCGGCCAATATGAATGTAATCCCGCGTCAGGGCGCCGTTGTTGAACAGGTAACGGCCGAGCGGCACGGTACCCAAATCCACCAATGCCTGATCCTCACCCGTCAGGGTTTCCTGCGGGATCACCGTGCGGCCGATCAGCCAAGGCTCATTGTCCCCCAACAGAATGATTTCACGCAGCCAGTAACGCGAGCTCGCGGGCAGATGTTGCGCCTCGTCGCCCAGTTCGGCCCGCGTGACGAAACACTCACACTGCGGCTCAACGTGCACGCACGCACAGTGGCGTTCAAAGCGGCGGGTCATCGATCCCAACTCCATCAGCCAGTCGCTGATGCCAGCAGGCACCGGAGGATGTTGTTCAGACAACCACGTGATGGGTGGCAGGATGGAACCCCTATTGCCAGACATTACCTTTACTCCATGCCAAAGGGACGCGCCAGGCCCCCCCTCGGCACCACAAACTGTTAACAGAAAGCCATTGTAACGCAGAAATCTAAAAGCGGCAGGCGGATTCATCATGCAACCCCCGGCAAATAACGGGTGGTGAATTTATCCCTATGTCATCTTTCTGCCATCTGTGTGCCCTACATTCCTCCCCTTGATCGGTCGCTATTCTGTGATCGCACGCACGCAATAAGCAGGACTGTATTGCTTTATCTACGCGCGTAGATAATCTTGCGGCTCAGCGTTGAATCGTTACCGGTCAGGCACATTGGTTGGCGGATTCGCCAACACCAGGGAAATACCTTTAACGACGCCGCTCGCGGCACAAGAGAGGACATAACACGATGAGCGAGACAACGCTGGCCAAGCCAGGCGTCGCCGGCGCACCGCTGGCGGCCGATGAAAAGCTGGCCACTCCAGAGGGGCGCAGCCAGTTTATACGCGCCACCTTCTCCTGTTGGCTTGGCACCACCATGGAATACGTCGACTTCGCCCTGTACGGCCTGGCGGCCGGCATGGTGTTCGGCGATGTGTTCTTCCCGGAAGCCACCCCGCTGCTGGCGCTGCTGGCGAGCTTCGCCACCTACTCCGTCGGTTTTATCGCCCGCCCGATCGGCGCGCTGGTGTTTGGCTGGATTGGCGATCGCAAAGGCCGCCGCGTGGTACTGATCACCACCGTCGCCATGATGGGGGTTTCCACCACCCTGATCGGGCTGATCCCGTCTTATGCTCAGATCGGCATTTTTGCGCCGCTGTGCCTGGTGTTCCTGCGCTTTATGCAGGGCTTCGGCGCCGGCGCCGAACTGTCCGGCGGCGCCGTGATGCTGGCCGAATACGCCCCAGCCCAGCGGCGAGGGCTGATCGCCTCGATCATCGCATTGGGTTCCAACAGCGGCACGCTGCTGGCCTCATTGGTGTGGCTGCTGGTGTTGCAGTTGGACAAAGACGCGCTGATGAGCTGGGGCTGGCGCATTCCGTTCCTCGCCAGCATCCTGATTGCCGGCATCGCACTGTATCTGCGCCGCCACGTGCAGGAAACGCCGGTGTTTCAGCGTGAGCTGGAACAAAACCACCAGCAACTGCTGCAGGCGGCGGAAACGGAAACGGTTGATAATCGCAGCTATTTGCAGCGTACCCGCGCCTTTTGGGTGATGCTGGGCCTGCGGATCGGCGAAAACGGGCCGTCCTATTTGTGCCAGGGATTTATCGTCGGCTACGTCGCCAAGATCCTGATGGTGGATAAATCCGTGCCGGCGCTGGCGGTGTTGATCGCTTCCCTGTGCGGCTTTCTGGTGATCCCGCTGGCCGGCTGGCTGTCCGATCGCTTCGGCCGGCGCATTACCTACCGCTGGTTCTGCCTGTTGCTGGTGCTGTATGCCTTCCCGGCCTTCTGGTTGCTGGAAAGCCGCGAACCGGCTATCGTGATTGGCGTAATCGTCACCGGGATGTGCATTGCCTCGCTGGGCATTTTCGGCGTGCAGGCGGCCTATGGGGTGGAGCTGTTCGGGGTGAAGAACCGCTACTCGAAGATGGCCTTCGCCAAGGAGCTGGGCTCTATCCTTTCTGGCGGCACGGCGCCGCTGATCGCCACCGCCCTGCTGTCCGGCTTTGGCCACTGGTGGCCTATTGCCAGTTATTTTGTTGTAATGGCGGCCATTGGTCTCATCACCACTTACTTTGCACCCGAAACCCGCGGCCGCGATCTCAATCTGCCACAGGATGCGGTGTAACCTGGCCCAGGAAAACAACGTGGATAATCACCCCGCTCGGCGCATTACCCGCGCCGATGTCGCCCGCGCGGCGGGCACATCGGTTGCCGTCGTCAGCTATGTCATCAATAACGGCCCGCGCCCGGTGGCGGAAGCGACGCGCCAGCGGGTGCTGGCGGCGATTGCGCAGACCGGCTACCAGCCAAACGACGTGGCCCGTGCGCTGGCCTCCGGCTCCACCCAGACCTACGGCCTGGTGGTGCCGGACATTTCCAACCCGTTTTTCGCCAAAATGGCGCGCGCGCTGCAGCAGGAAGCGTTCAAATTCGGCCGCGCCCTGCTGCTGGCCGACGCCGGCGACGATCGCCAGCGCGAATACGAACTGATCACCAACCTGCTGCGCCGCCAAGTGGATGGGTTGCTGTACACCAGCGTCGATCGCCACCCGTGGTTCGACGTGATCCGCGCGGCAGGCACGCCCTGCGTGATGATCGACACCATTGATCCCGCCGCCGGCATCAGCGCCATCCGCGTCGATGAGCGCGGCGCCGCCAGCCAGGCCACGCGCCATCTGATCGAGCACAGCTATCGCGATATCGGTATTTTCATCGGCCCGCTGACCATGCTCAACGCGCAAGACCGCCTCAACGGCTGGCGCGATGCGCTGCTGGCAGCCGGTATCACGCCGCGTGAAGAGTGGATTTTCGAAGTGCCTTATACCCGCACCGGCGGCTACCAGGCCACCCGGCAGTTGCTGGCCGGTCCCCGCCCGCGCGCGGTGTTCACCAGTAACGAACAGCAAGCGCTCGGCTGCCTGGCCGCGCTGGCGCAGCACGATCTGCGCGCCCCGGACGATCTGGCGCTGATCTGTTTTAACGGCACGCCGCAGTCCGAATTCAGCGTGCCGCCGTTAAGCGCGGTGGAGCAACCCATTCACGCCATGGCGCAACAGGCGATCGCCATACTGGCCGCCGGCGCCAAAGAACCGGTGCTGCACGAATTCGCTTTCCAATTGCACATCCGCCGTTCCTGCGGCTGCGCGTTTTCTTCCAGGTAAAATTATGCGTTTGATTATTGATTGCGATCCTGGCAACGGGGTACCCGGCGCCAATGTGGATGATGGCCTGGCGTTGGCCCTGGCGCTGGCGGCCCGCCCACGGCTAGCGCTGGAACTGATTACCATCGTGGCGGGCAATACGCCGCGCGATCTGGGCTTCGCCGTTGCCAATACCCTGTTGGAACAGAGCGGCTATGCCGTACCGGTTATCGCCGGCGCGGCGCGGGCGCTGTGCGAGCGCCCCGAGCCATGGCGCGCCTATCTGGATCGCACCATCGCCGATCCGATTTTGGCCGCCCTGTGGCGCAACACCCCGGCGCCGCAGCCCGCAACGCCGGCCAGGCCGGAAGCAGCAATCGCCATCGGCGAATTGATTTGCGCTAACCCCGGTGAAATTACGCTGGCCGCCATTGGCCCGTTGACCAACGTGGCCCACGCGCTGCAGCTCTATCCGCAGATGGCGCAAGCGGTGAAAAACATCGTGATCATGGGCGGGGTGTTCGCGGTGGAAGGCTATATCAAGGACACCAACTTCGGCCTGGATCCCGAAGCCGCGCAGTTGGTGTTGAACAGCGGCGCCAATATCACGCTCGCCCCGCTGGATGTCACCACCCAAACCATGTTGACGCAGCAGGATCTCACTCGCCTCACCCAACCGGACACCCCGCTATGCCGCTACCTGCGCGCAACCACGCAACCCTGGGTTGATTATTCGCGGCACACTCGCCAACTGCCGGGCTGCTGGATCCATGACGCGCTGGTGGTGGCATGGCTGCTGGAACCGGATCTGGTTACCACGCGAGACTATTTTGTCGATGTGGCGTTGGAAGGCGGCGTAACACGCGGCAGTTCGCGCCGTTGGCGGCCCGATAGCCTGCGCCTGGCGCTGGGGATGCCGGAACCGCAGGGGAAACCGATACAGGTGATGGAAAGCGTGGACAACGCGCGCCTGCTGGCGCTGATCGCCAGCCAGCTCGCCCGCGTATGAAAAAAGGTGCGCCACAGCGCACCAACCCTCCAGCCAGCATCGGCAGCGCGGGGTATTAGCCCTTGCCTTTCACGCTGCTGATAAACGTTTCACGTGCAGTGGTGGAACCCAGTTTTTCCGCTTCATTCATCAGTTTCAGCGCCTTATCGATATCTCCGGCTTTGACCGCCTGTTTGATACCGTTATTGAAGTAGGCCTCGGTGTCATTCAACATCGGCTCGGCGGGTTTCGCCGCAGCCGGCTGCGGCGCAGGCGCTGCCGTTGGCGCATTGGTCCCCACCACTACCGGCGTGGTGGCCGGCGCCGGTTGCAACATGCCGATCATCACGTTGCCGCTGCCTTGCTCCGCCGTCACCTTCAGCTTCAGCAGCCCGCTGCTGCTGTGGCTGGCGATCGGATCGGGAATGTCCGGCACCGCGTTGCCCACCCCTTGCGCATAGGCTTTCGCCGGGTTGGTCAGGCGGGTGCTTTTGCCCACATCCTGGCGGGTGGTGTAAACCAGCAGATAAATCTGCCGTTGCCCCAGCGCCGGCGTCAGTTTCAGCGTGCCCTCCAGACGATCGGAAGACATCACGCCCGGCGGCTGGTAACTAAAATAGCTGGACGGGTAGTAGGCTGCCGGCCGCTGGTGTTCATCCAGCACCAGCACGCTCGGCGAGTACACCCGGTTATCCTTGGCGATACTGCTTAAAGTAATTTCCAGCGAACCGCGATCCGCCGGCAGCGTATAGGCGGCAACCGCGCCCTGAATATCGCCCTGATTGATTTGCGGGCTGCTGCCATCCAGTTTGACATCCTGATTGGCCGGCGGCACCAGCGGCTGCCACGGCAGGTTTTGCAACGTGGCCGGGTTAATGGCGGGTGCGACGGAAACGTTGGTTGGCGTGGCGGCATAGGCGGCTAACGGCGCACCGGCGGCCAGCGCCACAGACAGGCAAAGAGCCAGTAGATTCTTTTTCATTGTTATACCCTCTCGCATCAAGCATGCAGGCCGGCAGCGGGCAGGCAAGCGCCCGCTGCCGGTTAATCAGGCGTGGGAAAGCGCGTAGCGCTCTCCCGCGGTAACGCCATTACCACCAGATCTCCATTTGGGCGCCGAAGGTGACTTCGTCATCCTTGCCGCGGCTGAAGGTATGCAGGCTGGTGTCGCTGTAGGCCGTACCGGTGCTGTAGCCGGTATCGCTGCTGGTGGCGTAGCCCCACTTCTCATCCCATTTGGCATAGGTAGCGAACAGGCGGATTGCCGGGCGCGACCAGATGCTGTCGCCGGCCTGCCACTGTTGCGCCAGGGTAACTTTGTACTGGCCGTTGCGCTCGCCGGTGCGCTGGGACTTAACGTTGTCGTAGCCGGCTTCCAGCAGGGTGCTCATGATCGGCGTCCATTTGTACATTGGCCGCACGCCTACGGTGTACCAGGTGGTGCCGTTATTGTTGTCGCGGTCGATATCCTGGTACATGCCGACATACATCAGCGCCCATTTGTCGTTAAAGTCGATGGCGCCGTGATCCAGGATGCGCAGCATTGAGCCGTCGTTATCAATGGTGGCGCCCTGGTTGCGGCCGTTGTTGGTCGAGGTCATGGCGTCGGTGCCGTACTGCACCACAAACTTGTTGTAGCCGTTGAGGATGCTTTGCGTATGTTCGGCGGTGAACAGCCAGCCGTCCTTGGAAGCGCCATCGGCCAGGCTGTAATGATCCTGTACGTTGGCTCGGCCATAGTCGACGCCGAATTCCAGCGTGCCGCCCGGGTTGGTTTCCAGCCCCGCCAGGCGCACGTCGAAGGTATCGTTGATGGTTGGCCGCTGATCCCATTCGTTATCCAGGTAGCCGTAAGAGCCGCCGGATTCGGAGTTACGGGTCACCGCGAGAGACAGTTTACCAAAGCCCAGATCGATGTTTTCCAGGCCGGCGCCCGGGCCGGAAATATCCCAGTAGTAGAAGTCGATCATGTGGACGTCATGGCGCTGGTAGAAGCGTTTACCGGCCCAGATGGTGGAACCTGGCAGCCATTCGATCAGGTTTTTACCCTGAACGTTCACTTCGCGAAAGCCCGGGGTGACGTCTTCCCAATCGGAACGTTGGGAAACGGAATACGCCAGGTTGGTATCAAAGTAGAAGCTTTTATCACCGTCCTTCCACACTTCCTGGCCCAGCTTTAATTCAGCGTAGGTTTCGCATTCGTTGCCAAGACGGTATTTGCTTGAGGCCCCGGTAGCCTGGAAGCACTGTTGCTCACCGCCGCTGCCGGTCCAGCCGATACCGGAACGCGCATAGCCTTTAAAATCCAACGCCATGGCTTGTGAAGAGAGAACACCGGCGGCGACAGCCAGTGCCAGAGGAAGTTTGCGCAGAGTAGTCATCATTATTCTCCTGTTCTACAGACCTTGATGCGTTTAAACGCCCGGTTCCTGATGCAGCCGCCGGCATGCCGTACCGTCCTCACGGAACAGATGGCAACGGTGCGGCGGCAGGCCGATGGCGAATGTGGCACCTTCATCTACTAGCACTACGTCGTTCTGGCGGTACACCAGGTTCTGACGGATTGCCGGTATTTGGATGTGGATTTGCGTCTCGTTGCCGAGCTGCTCTACCACCTGTACATCACCTGACAGCCGCACTTCAGAGGCATCGCTTGGCAGCAGGTGTTCCGGGCGGATCCCCAGAGACATGTTGGCGCCGGTCTGAACGCCCGAACCGTCCACCGGGAGCCATACCCGTTGGCGGTTGGGCAGTTCGATCTGCACCTGTTGCGGTTCTGCGGCGGTCACTTTGACCGGCAGGAAATTCATTTTGGGCGAGCCGATAAACCCGGCGACGAAGCGGTTGGCCGGGTAGTGATACAGCTCCAGCGGCTTGCCGATTTGCGCGACGCGCCCAGCGTCGAGCACCACGATTTTGTCGGCCAGCGTCATCGCTTCAACCTGATCGTGGGTGACGTAAATCATGGTGCGCTGCAGGCGCTTATGCAGGCGCGAGATCTCGATACGCATCTGCACACGCAGCGCGGCGTCCAGGTTGGACAGCGGTTCGTCCAGCAGGAATACCGCCGGCTCCGCCACCAGCGTGCGGCCAATCGCCACGCGCTGGCGTTGCCCGCCGGACAGCGCCTTCGGCCGACGATCGAGCAGGTGCGCCAGTTGCAGCACCTCGGCCACCTGGTTCACCCGTTGGGTGATTTCCGCCTTTTTGGCGCCGGCCAGCTTCAGGCCGAACGACATGTTGTCAGCCACCGACAGGTGCGGATAGAGCGCATAGGACTGAAACACCATGCCGATGCCGCGTTCGGCGGGCGGCACGTCGTTCATCCGGGTTTCGCCGATGAACAGATCGCCGGCGGTGATATCCTCCAGCCCGGCGATCATGCGCAACAGCGTGGATTTGCCGCAGCCGGACGGCCCGACAAACACCACAAACTCACCGTCATCGATCGTTAAATTGACGTCTCTGGAAATCACCGTCTCGCCAAATGCTTTATAAACGCCGCGCAGTGTGACGCTAGCCATGCGTTACTCCCCTGCTTTCGCAGTTAACATTTTTCGTGAAAATGGCAGAGGCAAACCCTGCCAAAACCCATTGATGACCCTCTTGGCTGCGCACCGCCTGTCCTGCCAAAGGCAGGGTCGCCTCAGACGGCGCCGCCGGCTGAGTATAAGGCTGTAGATTAATCAGCGCTTCAAGGCATTGTTCCTGATGGGTTATAAGTAAACGAACCACCCCATTGTTCTGGCTAACTGCGCTCAATTCCCCCTGCTGGATCACCGCCAAGCGGCGCAACGCCAACAGTGACTGGCAATAACGCAATGTCGAATGGCGATCGTGCTGCTGGCGGCTGATGGCCAGCGCCCGGTGCTCAATGGCGACCCGCTGGTACCAGTGGCGCTCACCGGCGGTCACCTGTTCCGGCGCTTCGTGCCAGGGCATCGGCGTTTGGGCGCCCTGCAGCTCATCCAGCCCAGCGGCGTGGGGCAAGCCCAGCTCTTCCCCCTGATACAGGCAGATCGGCGCCGGCAGCAGCGCCAACAGCGTCAGGAAGGCGGCGGCGGAGCGCAGATCCCCTTGCCCCCAGTGGCTGACCACCCGCGGTTGATCGGCGCTGCCCGTGCTCCAGACGCTGTCCGCCAGGCGCCGGCGGTGGGTATTGAGCACCGTGACCAGTTTTTCAATGCTGAACGGCGCCACCGCCTGCGCCAGCGGGCTGCTGACATAGGGCTGGCGCCCCGGCCCATGTATCCGCCCTTGGCCATCGCAGGCCCACAACGCTAACCCACGTGCGGCCACCACGCTGCCGGCTTCATCGCGCCACGTTTGCGGCAGCACCAGGCCGTCGACAGAGAGCGCGTTCAGGTAAGGCAGTGCGCCGAGCAGGCCGTACAAATCCCCAACGCCATCTCCGTTGCCGTCACGGAAACTCACCGGATGGATCCGGTACAACGTAGGCTGGCTGGCGATGGATGTTGACGACATAAGACCGGCTCCCGCAGCGGCTGATAACCAAAATCAATGCTGGCGATAGTGCGACAATCGGCGCACGGGGGAATCATCCGTTAGGCGCTTTTTCATGGGGGAGGAGATGGGAGGATGAGGGAACGATGAAGTGGATGAGAAGTTCCCTGCCGAATTCAATTCTGTGATCTGCCTGACAAAAATAGCCCACCTTTTTTGTGCCTGAGGCCACAGAATAGAGCGCAATGTTATCTGGATCACACTACCGGGCTACGGGGCGTAGAGGGGGGGAGGATGAGAAAAGGGCACGTTGTGACCCACTATGCTCAGGAAACCACTTTCCTTACACGAAGTGCCCACAATAGATAGAAGGACTGGCTTATGAATCGCACTGCCCGTACGCTGATGCTTTCCGCGCTGACCACGTTAGTGCTCTCTGCCCCGGCTTTCGCCAAGATTGAAGAAGGCAAGCTGGTTATCTGGATTAACGGCGATAAAGGTTACAACGGCCTGGCCGAGGTCGGCAAAAAATTTGAGCAGGATACCGGCATTAAAGTGACCGTCGAACATCCGGACAAACTGGAAGAAAAATACCCGCAGGTGGCCGCCACCGGCGACGGCCCGGACATTATCTTCTGGGCCCACGATCGCTTCGGCGGTTATGCTCAGTCCGGCCTGCTGGCCGAGATCCACCCCTCCCAGGCGTTCCAGGATAAAGTCTATCCCTTTACCTGGGATGCCGTGCGCTACGACGGCAAGCTGATCGGCTACCCGATCGCCGTGGAAGCGCTGTCGCTGATTTACAACAAAGACCTGATCAAAGAAGCGCCAAAGACCTGGGAAGAAATTCCGGCGCTGGATAAGGAACTGCGCGCCAAAGGCAAGAGCGCCATCATGTGGAACCTGCAGGAACCCTACTTCACTTGGCCGATCATTGCCGCCGCCGGTGGATATGCCTTCAAGTATGAAGACGGCAAATACAACATCAAAGACGTTGGCGTCGCGAACGCCGGCTCCCAGGCCGGGCTGCAGTTCATCGTCGATCTGGTGAACAACAAACACATCAATGCCGATACCGACTATTCCATCGCCGAAGCCGCCTTTAACAAGGGCCAAACCGCGCTGACCATCAACGGCCCGTGGGCGTGGTCAAATATCGAACAGAGCAAGATCAACTACGGCGTAACGCTGCTGCCGACCTTCAAAGGCCAGCCGTCCAAGCCGTTCGTTGGCGTGCTAACCGCCGGCATCAACGCCGCCAGCCCGAACAAGGAACTGGCCACCGAGTTTCTGGAAAACTACCTGCTGACCGATCAAGGGCTGGCGCAGGTCAATAACGACAAACCGCTGGGCGCCGTAGCGCTGAAGTCGTTCCAGGAGCAGTTGGCGAAGGATCCGAAGATCGCCGCGACCATGCAGAACTCACAGAATGGCGAAATCATGCCTAACATTCCGCAAATGAGCGCCTTCTGGTATGCCGAACGCAGCGCCGTGCTCAATGCCATCCATGGCCGCCAGACGGTAAAAGCCGCGCTGGACGATGTGCAGACCCGAATTACCAAGTAAGCCTAGTCGTGCGGAGCGCCTGGCGGCGCTCCGCCGTTGTCGCCAAGAAAGGAACACCCCATGCAATTAGCTCACGCCGGTTCATCCGCGCGCAAAAAATCGAAGTGGTGGCAAAAAGAGAGTCTGAAATGGCTGGTAGTCGGCCTGCTCAGCCTGTTTACCTGCTATCTGATTGTGTTGATGTATGCACAGGGTGAATACCTATTCGCCATCATCACGCTGCTCCTGATTAGCGCCGGAATATATGTTTTCGCCAACCGCCGCGCCTACGCCTGGCGCTATGTCTACCCCGGCGTTGCCGGCATGGGATTGTTCGTTCTGTTTCCGCTGATTTGCACCATTGCCATCGCCTTTACCAATTACAGCAGCACCAACCAACTGACCTTTGAACGGGCGCAATCGGTGCTGATGCAGCGCCAGTTCCAAAGCGGCCAAACCTTCACCTTCGCCCTTTTCCCGGCGCCGGCCCAGCAATGGCGTCTGCAACTGACCGATCCGGCCAACGGCCAGCAGATGCTGTCCGAGCCGTTCAGCTTTAACGCCGCCCAGCCGCAAACGCTGGCCATGGCCGCGGTCAGCGCCGCGCCCAGCGAAGAACGCGCCACGCTGCGGGTAATCACGCAAAACCGCCAGGCGCTGAGCCAGATTGTCGCTAAAATGCCCGACGGCGGCGAACTGCGCATGAGCTCACTGCGCCAGTTCTCCGGCACCAGCCCGCTGTATAGCCTGGCCGCGGACGGCACGACCCTGACCAACAACCAAACGCAGGTGCAGTATCGCCCGAACGACGACATCGGTTTTTACCAGGCGGTGAACGCAGACGGCAACTGGGCGCAGGAAACCCTCAGCCCCGGCTATACCGTCACCATCGGCTGGCAGAATTTCCTGCGTGTGCTGCATGACGAAGGCATCCAGAAACCCTTTGTCTCGATCTTTATCTGGACCATCATCTTTTCGGTGATGACGGTGATCCTGACCGTGGCGGTGGGCATGGTTCTGGCCTGCGTGGTGCAGTGGGAAGCGCTGAAAGGCAAGGCGCTGTACCGGGTGCTGCTGATACTGCCCTACGCGGTGCCGTCGTTTATTTCGATCCTGATCTTCAAGGGGCTGTTCAACCAGAGCTTTGGCGAGATCAACATGATGCTCAGCCACCTGTTCGGCATCAAACCGGCCTGGTTTAGCGATCCGCTCACCGCCAAGAGCATGATCCTGATCGTCAACACCTGGCTGGGTTACCCCTATATGATGATCCTGTGCATGGGCCTGCTGAAAGCGATCCCGGACGATCTGTACGAAGCTTCGGCGATGGACGGCGCCGGGCCGCTGCAGAACTTCTTTCGCATCACCCTGCCGCTGCTGATTAAACCGTTGACGCCGCTGATGATCGCCAGCTTCGCCTTCAACTTTAACAACTTCGTGCTGATTCAACTGCTGACCAACGGCGGCCCGGATATGATCGGCACCACCACGCCGGCCGGCTATACCGATCTGTTGGTCAGCTATACCTACCGCATCGCCTTTGAAGGCGGCGGCGGCCAAGACTTTGGCCTGGCGGCGGCAATCGCCACGTTGATCTTCCTGCTGGTGGGGGCGCTGGCCATTCTCAACCTGAAAGCCAGCAAGATGAACTTTGATTAATCCATTGCCGGCGGCAGCCACGCCAATATGAGGAGTAAGCAAGATGGCCATGGTTCAACCCAAATCCCAGCGCGTGCGCCTGTGGATCACCCATATACTGATGCTGTGCTTTATCGCTTTGATTATGTTCCCGTTGCTGATGGTGATCACCATTTCGCTGCGCTCCGGCAACTTCGCTACCGGCAGCCTGATCCCGGAACAGATTTCCTGGGATCACTGGCGGCTGGCGCTCGGCATTAGCGTGACGCACGCCGACGGCAGCGTTACCCCGCCGCCGTTCCCAGTGCTGCTATGGCTATGGAATTCGGTGAAGGTGGCGGCGATTACCGCCATCGGCATCGTGGCGCTTTCCACCACCTGCGCCTACGCTTTTGCCCGCATGCGCTTTCGCGGCAAAAGCAGCCTGCTGAAAGGCATGCTGATTTTTCAGATGTTCCCGGCGGTGCTGTCGTTGGTGGCGCTGTATGCCCTGTTCGATCGCCTGGGCCAGTACGTGCCGTTTCTCGGCCTGAATACCCACGGCGGCGTGATTTTCGCTTATATGGGCGGCATCGCGCTGCACGTCTGGACCATCAAGGGCTATTTTGAAACCATCGATAATTCGCTGGAGGAGGCCGCCGCGTTGGACGGCGCCAGCCCGTGGCAGGCGTTCCGCCTGGTGCTGCTGCCGCTGTCGGTGCCGATCCTGGCGGTGGTATTCATTCTGTCCTTTATCGCGGCGGTTACCGAAGTGCCGGTCGCCTCGCTACTGCTGCGCGACGTTAACAGCTATACGCTGGCGGTGGGGATGCAACAATATCTGAACCCGCAGAACTACCTGTGGGGCGACTTCGCCGCCGCGGCGGTGCTCTCGGCCATCCCCATTACCGTGGTGTTCCTGCTGGCCCAGCGTTGGCTGGTCGGCGGCCTCACGGCCGGTGGGGTGAAGGGGTAAGTCATTTTAGCCACTGCAATCTTTGCTGTACTTTCTCACCACGCATTCTCTGTGTCTCGGCGGCCTTAACGGCCGCTTTTTTTATCGCCCCATTAGGGCTATTTTACTTGCCATTTTGAACCTGGACAGTGCTCGAAATCCTCACGTACTCCGTGTACGCTTCGGTTTACTCGCTGCGCTCGCCCTACGGGCCGGACTAAAGTCCGTTCAACATGCGCGGCATGTTGTCTGCGCGCTGTCCGTGTCCAAACTGGCTGCGACAATAACGCCTACTGGGATAGGCTCTTAGTCATACGACGTTATTCGCGCTTAAGGCGCTCGGTATTGGCCAGGTACAGGGTAATCACCAAGAATAATATGGCGGCGGAATAAATCAGCGTATCCACCGGGTTTTTGTGATCCACAATAATCAGGCGGATAATCGCGGTAATGCCGATATAAATAAAATAGCGCAGCGGGAAGTGATAACCCGATTCGAAATACTTCACGATCAACGCAATAAATTCAAAATACAGGAAGTAAATAACGATGCCTTCAATCAACAGATATGATGATGACGCTTCGTTATTCATAAACAACACCTGTGCCAGGTGAATGGTTTCCTTGCCCAGAAACACCACCAGTATGGCGGCCAACAGCAGCAACCCCACGTTAAGTACCCGCTGTAGGGTTTTCGCCACCAGGATAGAGCGTGATGTTTTTGCCATAAAATAGTCCACCTTATACAACATGGTTAAAAGTGATATTGCCCGGTATCCCATCCGGATATTATTCGCTCGGTCTGTGCCAGGCCACGGCATTGCCGCCGGCGGCAAGCCCAGCCCAAACGCATTGTATACTGTTAACCTTGCCGGGAGCGAGATGGTACCAAACACCCTGGTGGGCGCGCGGCGGCGTATTTAACCGCAAGAGAGGGATGTCGTGCTGGAAAATAAATGAGGGGGAGCCATCTCCCCCTCGTACGCAGGTTGGTGCGCGGCTTAACGGAAGCTATCGTTGCGATCAGAAGTCATGCTATACAGCTGATACTTGCGGCCCAGCATCTGGCCGCCGTCGCGGGTCAGCGGCGTCCAGCTTACGGAAGCACGGCTGCGTGAAGGCGATACCGTCATCAGATCCAGCGGGATAGAGACATAGAATCCCTTGGTGAATGACCCCTCACCGTATTCTTCTTTCGATACGTTGGTGACCGTCGCATAAGCGCCCACCACGACCCCACTGTCAAAGCGTTTGGACAGATCCAACGTCGCGCCCTTATCTTTAGCCAGATATTGGCCCACGCTCAGTTTGACCAGCACGCCATCGACGAACGGCGGCATCCAGTAGCCGGTAATGTGGCCGGTTGCGGTGCTGTAGTCGGTGAAGCGCATCATGTCGTCCCAGTCACGCTGTTTCACCCAGTTGGCGTTAGCGCCCACCGCCCAATTGCTGTCGAGCGGCCGATACAGCACTTCACCGCCGACGCCGCCGAACATGCTTTCCAGATAACCGCCGTAAACCTGGCCATAGAACCCTTGGCCGAAGTCCTGGAAGTAAGAGGTCTGCAAATCGTTAATGTACGCATCGTTCTGCACATACTGACGAATGTGCGTACGCACGCGCGGCAGATGGCTGTCCGAAGGCGGCGCCGTGTAGTTGAACTTGTCGTAGTTATTGAACAGGTTGACGAATACGCTACCGCTGTTCAACCAATGGTCAGTCACCCACCAGTTGGCGCTGCCCAGCAGGCCCACCTGGTACATGTAGAAGGTTTCCGCCCCGCCCAGCGATTGGGTTAAGGTCGGCGACAGGCTGAAGGACAGCGCCTCATCATCGATGTAATAGCCCTGTTCGGTGGTTTTCGGCAGATCGGGATCGATGCGTTTTTGCTGCAACGTCTGCTCATGCCCCAACGGGTAGCCTTCCAACTGCTGACGGAGGCTGTTCACGTCCGTACGTGTGGTCACCTGCGGCATGTGGTAGCGCGTTTCGGTCACATCCAGCGTATCCACACCTTCCGGCAAGTAGTTCATCAGGATAACGTTCGCGCGCTCAACACCGTCTTCGGAATAACGATATTTGCTTTGCTCGCCGGTCATGTACAGCGTGTTGTCTTTCACCTGAATCTTCGGCGCGTTGAAGCCCGCATTGTATTTGAGATCGGTCAGTTGGTTCGCCACGACGTCATGCTGCAGATATCTATCCTGCGGCTGCGGCCGATAGGCGGGTTTAGGCTGATCGACATTCGACGGCTTCAGATCGTTAAAGTTGGTGCGCAGGGTAAAGCCGGCCATAAAGGTATTGCCACGCTCATAGCTGACGTTCACATCCGCCCAATCCGTGATGCGGTAAACGGCGCCGAAGTTGAATTTGCTGTCCTGGCGCAGCGTACCGGCAAAATCATCCTGGTAATTATTCCCTTCATACTCCACTTTCAGGCGCAGCGGCTGCCAGGGCGTTTGGTATTCAATACCGCCGAACAACGATGCCGGCCCCTTGAAAGAGTTGTTGAGATCGACGGAGCCGGCGGTTCTGCCGCCGTTGCCGCGGTGGCAATAGCTGTCGCTGGCTTCACAGAACGGGTTTTTCACATTGCCGCTGTTGCCCAGATAGCCCCAGCCCATGCCTAGCGTGAAGTCAAACGGGCCCCACGCCTTGCTGGCAGCCAGGTATTCACCGTCAAATAACCCCGTACCGCCAATATCCCGTATCCCGGCAGACACTTCCGGCAACCAATAGCCTTCTTCCCACAGGCGCAGCTTCACATCAAAGGATTTGTCTTTATAGGTTTGATCGCCGCTGAATGACGTATTGCTGCTGTATTGACGCGTCCGCACGTCGGTATAACGAATGGTGGTTTCCAACCAAGGCAACGGCTGAATAGAGACCGAATAAAAGCGATATTGGTCGTTATCACGGTAGTTGAAGCTGAACTCGCCCTCTTTCGCCATACGGGCGCTCGGCATTTGCAACAACCCCGCGCCGCCGAAATCAGACTGAGAAGGGCCCAGAGGTTCAGGATATGACGCTGCCTGACACGCACTCGCGACAGACAGCGCAACCAAGCTAAGTAAGTAACGTGTTTTCATCAGTCAGGGATCCGGTGCGTCAATAACGAAATGATTTGCTCATTGATGTCTTTATAGCTCCTGGGCAGAGCGGATGAGGCAAACCCGAGGAACAGCAGACTCCCTGGCGTCATTTCATGATGCCGCCGGTTCCAGTAAGCAATTGGAACGCTTTGGGCCTCACCTTCAGGCGTGATTAGCCAGGCGGTGCTGCGCTCAGCGCCATCCAGGCGTTGAAGCCCGCTTAAATAATCACTGACGTCTTTGCCAGGCAGAAAATCATGTTTGCCGGCGGGCGCCAATGCCCCCAGCAGGCTGACGTCTTTCGGCTCCGGCGCCACGAAAACCTGATATTCCCCCGCCAGACGGCGATCCAAATCCGGGCGCAGTTGCAGCCAATCCGGATCCAGCGACACAAACTGACGGCCGACGATGTTCAGCCCGGCGATCTGCGAACGCACACTGTCTACCGTGGCCGCGACCGTGGTATCCCCATCCTGGCGCAGTTCGGCGCTCAATGCGCTGAGCCGTGCCAACAATTGCTGTTGCTTCTGTTTTTGCAACTGGGTGGCGCTGCGTTCTGCAATCGCCGCCCCCGGCCACCAGATGTTGCCTTGCAACGCCGGGTTACCCACCACCAGGCTTTGCAGCGTCGCCGCATCCTTGATCGTGACCGCTGCCTTGTTCGGATAAAACACGGTTACCCGGCTATCTGCATAGGCAGTGTTCAACAAGAGGCACAGTGATGCACTTAAGAGCAGATTAATTTTTCTCATTGTCCCTCTGCTTCAATAGTGTAATTTCAACCGGGAAATAGTCCGCACCCAGATATTGCTCGGACTTGATAACCACACCCGTTTGCGGGTCAACCCAGAAACGGTTTTCCCAATTCTTATTCAGGCCGCTGACCGCAACCTGTTCTTCAATTACGCGATAGGTCTTACGTTTGCCGCCGATGGTCAGGGTTTCATCTTCCTGACGTTGGAAGGTGGATTCGGCCAGCCCATAGCGCGTTTGGTTATTTTCCGTCCAGGACATTTGGCGCAGCCAGCGGGTAACGTCGATAATCCGCAAAGGCGCCGCCAGAGGATCTTGTTCAAGGTTGGAGACGCTGGTTAAATTGTCATGCCAGCCCAGGGTTTTCACCAGGCGCCCATGGCGTAACGTCATTAACGTGCGGTCCTGGCTCACCCATTTTTCTTCGCCATTTTCAAACGCCCCGAGCACCATCATGATCTGTGGCTGATCGTTAATGGTGACATAGACGCTGGGCCTGGATAAGTCTTGGATTTCTTGATCTGTCAGCTCAACGCCCGATGATTCAAACAATACGTGATAGACAGTGTCATTGACGCTGTTTTGGGCTGAGGTACAGGCCTGAAGGGATAAACATATGAATAATAAAAATAGATGGCGCAACTGAGCAATCCCGGCACATTAAGAAAAAGAAAAAAAAAGAATAACCACTAAGTGGTTATTCTTTTACGGTTTAGCCCGCTGTACTTGTTGTCGTGCTGGTGCTGGTGCTGGTTGAGCTGCCGTCATCGCTATTGCTCTGGGCAACCAATGCAGCCGCTGCTACAGCAGCAACCGCGCCAGTGCCAACAATCACTGCATCACCTTTTGACCCGGCTGGATCAAAGGCTGCCCAGGAATTGGAGGCACCCAGCAGCGCCATTGCGGCTAATGCTGAATATAATACCTTTTTCATACACAACCCTCTTTCAGTAATGAACCTACGGCCTAAAGATCACTTTTTAGGCCTAACTAGTATAAGGTATCATGTTAAAAAAACATCGCTATTATCTAAAAATAAGTCATATCTTTCTGACAGGGCAAATAGCCATTAGCGATGGTTTTAATTTGTATAACACAATAAATAATAAAACAAAAATGAAAAAAGCCGATAAATGGAAATTCAGAAAAAGCCCATTCACAATATAAACTATTATTTTTCAAACAGATACCTCAACCCTTCACCCGTTAACCAAGCCAACAGCCCTTTTCCCCTGCATCAACCCCACACATTGAGATGATTCTTAGTTACCCCTATTTTATCGGTAGCCTATCCGCGGCCGCCATAGCAGACGGTAAGCAACGTGTCATATTCTCGCGGCATCTTCCGCTCGGCTCGGCATGGGGCACGTATCGCGCGCGCTCCGGTGGGCGTACCGATAAACGCAAAATGCCGGCCTCACGGCCGACATTTGTCACAGCATCGCCTTAGCGGCGATATACTCGTCATTCTTCACGTTGCAGGCGTGTTGGCTTTCCTGCAACTCGAATTATTTAGAGTATAAATCAACGCCACGCTTTAAAGCGGTTAATCAGGCCGTTGGTTGAGCTGTCATGGCTGCTGACGGCGTCAGCGCCTGCCAGTTCCGGCAGAATACGGTTGGCCAGCTGTTTGCCCAGTTCCACACCCCATTGGTCGAAGGTGAAGATATTGAGGATCGCACCCTGGGTGAAGATTTTATGCTCATACAAGGCGATCAGGCTGCCCAGGCTGAACGGAGTGATTTCCCGCAGCAGAATAGAGTTGGTCGGGCGGTTGCCCTCGAATACCTTGAACGGCGCAACGTGCTTCACGTCTTCCGGTTTCTTGCCCTGTGCAGCGAATTCTTCTTCCACCACCTGCAACGATTTACCAAAGGCCAGCGCCTCGGTCTGGGCAAAGAAGTTAGACAACAGCTTGGCGTGGTGATCGCTCAGTGGGTTGTGGCTGATCGCCGGTGCGATGAAATCGCAAGGAACCAGCTTGGTGCCCTGGTGGATCAGCTGATAAAACGCGTGTTGGCCGTTAGTGCCAGGCTCACCCCAAATAATCGGGCCGGTCTGGTAGTCCACCGGTTTGCCGTTACGATCGACATATTTGCCGTTGGATTCCATATTGCCCTGCTGGAAATACGCGGCAAAACGGTGCATGTATTGATCGTACGGCAGGATCGCTTCGGTTTCGGCACCGAAGAAATTGTTGTACCAGATACCGATCAGCGCCAACAGCACCGGCAGGTTTTTCTCCGCCGGCGTGGTGGAGAAATGTTTGTCCATTTCATGCGCACCGCTCAGCAGTTGTTCGAAGTTGTCAAAACCGATGGACAGCGCAATCGACAGGCCGATGGCGGACCACAGGGAGTAACGGCCGCCCACCCAATCCCAGAATTCGAACATGTTGGCGGTGTCGATGCCGAACTCCGCTACCGCTTTGCCGTTGGTGGACAACGCGGCGAAATGTTTCGCGACGTGCTGTTGATCGCCGGCGGTTTTCAGGAACCAATCACGCGCGCTGTGGGCGTTGGTCATGGTTTCCTGCGTCGTGAAGGTTTTGGAAGCCACCAGGAACAGGGTGGTTTCCGGGTTCAACGTTTTGAGGGTTTCCGCAATGTGAGTGCCGTCAACGTTGGAAACAAAATGCATGTTCAGGTGGTTCTTATAGGGGCGCAGCGCTTCGGTCGCCATATAAGGGCCAAGATCGGAACCACCGATGCCGATGTTTACCACGTCGGTGATCGGTTTGCCGGTGTAGCCTTTCCATTCACCGCCAATCACACGCTCGCAGAACTGCTTCATTTTCGCCAGCACGGCGTTAACTTCCGGCATCACATCTTTGCCGTCGACCACAATCGGGGTATTGCTGCGGTTACGCAGCGCAACGTGCAGCACGGCGCGATCTTCAGTACGGTTGATTTTCTCACCGGCGAACATGGATTTGATTGCGCCCTGCAGATCGGTTTCTTCAGCCAGCGCCAGCAGTTTTTCCAGGGTTTCCGACGTGATGCGATTTTTGGAGAAATCCACCAGCATCTGATCGTTGAAGGTAGCGGAAAACTTGGCGAAGCGATCGCCGTCCTGGGCAAACAGATCGCGGATCTGTACGTCTTTCATTTGTTCAAAGTGTTGCTGCAGGGCTTGCCAAGCAGCGGTTTGACTAGGATTAATATTTTTCATAGCAACGCTCTTATGCTTGAGATGAAGGTGACGTAATCGTCCGATTGTAGCCTGAACGCCGATGATTATGATCTCTTTTCTTGCAATAGGCGCATGCTGCCCACGTCACGCACATCGCATTTACCTTTATTCAACAAACAGCCCGCACTTCGGTTAACTCTGTGCGACAAACGCCGGCGGGATTTAACGCAGAGCGCACGACGCCCGCCGCAAGCGACAAAAATGAAAATCCCTCACCCTTCGGCCGTTGACAGTTGGGCCTAAACCCGTTATTCCTAACAGCCTACTTGCGCACCCCGTGCGCAAGCCAGAAGAGGCGCGTCGCCCAGGTAAAGTGTCAGAGGAGCCGTACTCCCATGACGGCACCGGAGGGGGAGCGACGCCGAGGTACAGCGGCCAGCGGCGACCAACGTATCGGCTACAGGGGCTGAATCCCCTGGGTTGTCACCCTAGGCCACCGCAGGTGGCCTGCAAGGTGGGGCGCTTCTGGGTGTACCGTAGCCTTCATCTCTACGCCTGCTCCCTGTTTACCGCTCTTCCCTTGTGCCAAGGCTCTGGAAATAAAATGCCGTCAAAACGGCACTCCCTGACACGAGGTTTTTTTACATGACTCAAGCAGCATCCCAACATGCCACCATCGTGGCCAAATTCGGCGGTACCAGCGTCGCCAACTTTGACGCCATGAACCACAGCGCGGACGTCGTCCTGGCCAACCCCAATGTGCGCCTGGTGGTGCTTTCCGCTTCCGCCGGCATTACCAACCTGCTGGTGGCGCTGGCCGAAGGCAACGAAACCGAAAAACGCAGCTATTACCTCGATGAAATTCGCCGTATTCAGTACGCCATCCTTGATCGCCTGGATAACCCCCAGGTGGTGCGCGACGAAATCGACCGCATGTTGGAAAACATCGCCATGCTGTCGGAAGCCGCCGCACTGGCCACCTCGGCGGCACTGACCGATGAGCTGGTCAGCCATGGCGAACTGATGTCTACCCTGCTGTTTGTGGAAGTGCTGCGCCAGCGCCAGGTTCAGGCCGAGTGGTTCGACGTGCGCAAAGTGATGCGCACCACCGATAACTTTGGCCGCGCCGCGCCAGATACCGCCGCGCTGAAAGAGCTGGCGCAAACGCTGCTGAAGCCGCGGGTTGAAGAAGCCCTGGTGATCACCCAGGGTTTTATCGGCTGCGAACCGAAAGGCCGCACAACTACGCTGGGCCGCGGCGGCAGCGACTACACCGCGGCGCTGCTGGGCGAAGCGCTGAACGTCAGCCGGGTGGATATCTGGACCGACGTGCCGGGCATTTACACCACCGATCCCCGCGTGGCGCCCTCAGCCAAGCGTATCGACCGCATTGCGTTCGAAGAAGCCGCGGAAATGGCGACCTTTGGCGCCAAAGTGCTGCACCCGGCCACGCTGCTGCCGGCGGTGCGCTGCGATATCCCGGTATTCGTCGGCTCCAGTAAGGATCCCGCCGCTGGCGGTACGCTGGTGTGCAACGACACGGAAAACCCACCGCTGTTCCGCGCGCTGGCCTTGCGCCGCAAACAAACACTGCTGACGCTGCACAGCCTGAACATGCTGCATGCGCGCGGCTTCCTGGCGGAGGTGTTCAGTATTCTGGCGCGCCATAACATTTCGGTGGATCTGATCACCACCTCTGAGGTTAACGTGGCGCTCACCATGGATACCACCGGCTCCACCTCGACCGGCGGCAGCCTGCTGACTACCGCGCTATTGACCGAGCTTTCCTCGCTGTGCCGGGTCGAAGTTGAAGAAAACCTGGCGCTGGTGGCGCTAATCGGCAACAATCTGTCGCAGGCCTGCGGCGTGGGCAAAGAAGTCTTTGGCGTACTCGAACCGTTCAACATCCGCATGATTTGCTACGGCGCAAGCACCCATAACCTCTGCTTCCTGGTGCCCGGCGACGATGCTGAGCAAGTGGTTCGCACCCTGCACCGCAACCTGTTCGAATAAGCTCTGTTCTGCGGGCACCCACGGCGTGCCCGCACTGTAATCACGTACATATATAAAAAATAATGTTCCACACCTCCAACATAACGACCAACCACCACTCCCCTTGTTCCCGCTTGGCTAAGGAAATTCATTCATGCTGGCAAAAGTAACTCGTCTGTTCCCACTGTGGGCAATCCTGCTCTCGCTCGCCGCCTATTACACGCCGTCGTCGTTCAGCGGCGTCGGCCCCTACGTCAGCCCACTACTGATGTTGATTATGTTCGCCATGGGCGTCACGCTGCGGCTGGACGACTTCAAGCGCGTGCTCTCGCGCCCTGCGCCGGTGGCCGCCGGGATTTTTCTGCATTATCTGGTGATGCCGCTGGCCGCCTGGCTGCTGGCGATGCTGTTCCATATGCCGCCGGATTTGTCCGCCGGCATGGTGCTGGTCGGCAGCGTCGCCAGCGGGACTGCATCCAACGTGATGATCTATCTTTCCAAAGGCGATGTGGCGTTGTCGGTCACCATTTCGGCCGTCTCAACGCTGGTCGGGGTGTTCGCCACGCCGCTGCTGACGCGCCTGTATGTCGATGCCAAAATCAGCGTCGATATCATGGGCATGCTGCTGAGCATTTTGCAGATCGTGGTGGTGCCGATTGGCCTGGGGCTGATTGTGCACCAAACCTTCACCAAAACCGTTAAACGCATTGAGCCCTTCCTGCCGGCGCTGTCGATGGTGTGCATCCTGGCGATCATCAGCGCCGTGGTGGCCGGCAGCCAGAGCCACATTGCCTCCGTTGGCCTGGTGGTGATTGTCGCGGTGATTCTGCATAACGGCATCGGCCTGCTGAGCGGCTATTGGGGGGGCAAGCTGTTCGGCTTTGATGAATCCACCTGCCGCACGCTGGCGATTGAAGTGGGCATGCAAAACTCCGGGCTGGCGGCCACGCTCGGCAAGCTTTACTTCTCGCCGCTGGCGGCCCTGCCGGGCGCATTGTTCTCGGTTTGGCACAACCTTTCCGGCTCGCTGCTGGCGGGCTACTGGTCCGGCCGGCCAATCAAGAAACAAAAATAAACGCACACGGGGCGCCGATTGGCGCCCCGCAATGAGATAGACCGGGCGTTTACAACGAGCTGGTTTTTTCCTCCCAGTCACGCTCATCTTCCCGCTCATCCTGCTCCAGCACGTTATACGCCACCGAACAGAACAGCGAATTCAAACGCTTCATATCCCCCAGCAGCCCCAGATGCAACGAGCTGGTTTCGATGCTCTGCACGTTCTGCTGGTGCAGCCGGTTAACGTGAGCATGGGCATAGCGACGATCGAGAATACGGAAGCGGTGTTTGGAACGGCGCAGCCGCCTGGCGCTGGTGAGATCGCCGGACAAGAACACCGACAGGCTCAGACGCAGGTTGCCGACCAGGCGTTCATGCAGGGCATCCAGCTCTGCCAGCCCTTCGGCCGAAAAAGCGCGCCGTGCGGCATGGGACTTGGCCGCCACGTCGTCGGTCATCCGCTCGATGATGTCCCCAGCCTGCTCCAGGTTAAGCGCCATTTCAATGATTTCCGCCCAACGGCGTGAATCCTGCTCGCCCAGATCCTCTTTCTGAATTTGCGCCAGATACAGTTTGATGGCGGTGTACAGCACGTCCACATCGTCATCAAGGCGGCGCACTTCCTTTTCCCGCGCCAGTTTGCCATGCAGCACTTCGTGGTGCAGGATCATCATATGCTCCACCACGTCGCCCATACGCAGCGTTTCCCGCGCCGCGTTGGCCAACGCCAGCGTCGGCGTATCCAGCGCGCTGCTGTCCAGATGGCGCGGCCGCAGCCGCGGATCGTCCTCCGGCGTATCGGCAATCAGCACGCCGCACAACCGCGCCATCGGGCCGGCCAACGGGATCAGCACCAGGCAACGGATCAGGTTGTAGAACATGTGGAAGTAAATCACCAGATCTTCATTCTTGCCCGGCAAACGGCTCATCATATCGGCCAGATAGGAAATAAACGGCAGCACCAGCGCGCAGCCGGCGATTTTGAACAACAGGCTGCCGAGCGACACCCGCCGCCCGGCGGCGTTCTCACCGCTGGTGTTGATGGTTGCCAACAGCCCGCTGCCCAGATTGGCGCCGATCACCAAGCACAACGCCACCTTCAGCGAGATCACGCCGGAAGCGGTCAGGGTGGCCGACAGCAGCACGGCGGCCAGGCTGGAATAGCTGACAATGGCGAACAGCGCCCCGGTCAGCGCATCCAGCATTACGTCGCCCGTCAGCGAAGAGAACAGCACTTTCACCCCGGCGGCCTGGGTAATCGGCGTGGCGGCGGCCACAATCAGTTCCAGGGCCAGGACGATCAGCCCCAGGCCAATCGACACCCGGCCAATCTGCCCGATGCGGGTTTGCTTGCGGCTAAGGAAAAAGATCACGCCGATGAATATCAGCAACGGAGAAAGCCAGGAAAGATCGAAGGTCAGCACGCGCGCCATCAGCGCGGTGCCCACGTCGGCGCCAAGCATGATCACCAGCGCCGGCGTCAGCCCTACCAGGTTTTGCGCCACAAAGGAACTGACCAGCATCGCGGTGGCATTGCTGCTCTGTACCAGCGCGGTAACGCCGATGCCGGCAGCGAACGCCAACGGTTTCTTTTCAACGCTGCTGCTTAGCACCCGGCGCAAATTGGCGCCATAGACCCGCATGATACCGGTGCGCACAATGTGGGTGCCCCACACCAGCAGCGCCACGGCAGAAAGCAGGTGAAGAAGGGTCAACACGGAAAGCACGCTCCATTAAACGCCCGGCAAGGTAAGGCGGCTATCCTGCCTGCCGGGCGCCAATTTAGCAGGACAGCGGCAACGGGCTGCGGGCGCCTGGCGGGGTTCCCTGTTGTTATACCCTCCACCTTTCAACTCGCCGCCACGTCGGCAGCAAGTTGAAATCTCTTGGCTATAACGGCAAATGCCGCAGCACGGTCATGCAACTTCCCGTAATGTAACGGGTTCTAAGTGTAGCCCAATTTCGCCGCCGTCGGGGTGTAAATCGCCCGCCGAGCGGTTGAGCACATCCACCAACAGCTCCACCCCCTGCGCCTGAATGCGGTAACGCACCACGTTGCCGAGCAGGCTGTGGTTCATCACCCGGGCGGCAATCCCCTGGCCGGCGGGCAACAGGGTGATGGATTCCGGCCGAATAGCCACCTTACCGCGGTACAGATTCCCGGTCAAAGCAGTGGCCTGTTCCGCCTCGAGCAAATTGTAACTGCCGATGAAGCCAGCGGCGAAGGCGTTGGCCGGCTGCGTATACAGGGTGGCGGCATCGCCGCTTTGAACAATTTCCCCTTTATTCATCAGTACGATACGGTCAGAGAGTGTTAGCGCTTCCTCCTGATCGTGGGTGACGAAGATCGCCGTAAGGTTCAGTTCACGCTGGATACGGCGGATCTGCTCGCGCAGGTGTTTGCGGATGCGCGCATCCAGCGCCGAAAGCGGCTCGTCGAGCAGCAGCAAACGCGGGCGCGTCACCAGCGAGCGCGCCAGCGCCACCCGCTGGCATTGGCCGCCGGAAAGCTGATGCGGGTAGCGCTTGGCTAATTCGGTCAACTCTACCAGCGCCAGCGCTTCCTCCACCCGTTGCTGGATTTCGCCGCTCGCCAGCCGCTGCATTTTCAGGCCGAACGCCACGTTGCCCGCCACCGTCATATTGGGGAACAGCGCATAACTTTGGAACACCATGCCGATGCCGCGCTTTTGCGGCGCCAGCGGCACCAGATCGACGCCCTGCAGCAAGATCTGCCCGCTGTCGACCGGGGTCAGCCCTGCCAGGCAGCGCAACAGCGTGGATTTACCGCAGCCGCTGGGGCCAAGCAGCGTAACAAACTCGCCCTCTTCGGCGCTGAAATCGATGTCGTGAAACACCTGGGTCGGCCCATAGTGTTTATTCAGGCGTGTGATGTTGAGATATGCCATAGGGTTAGCCCTTTGTTTTGTTCAGTAGGTTTGCCAGCCAGGTGACTACCAGCACCACCGCGAAATAGGAAATCACCAGCGCGCTGGTGAAATGGCCGCTGCCATTGCGCATGTTGTAGAGATAAACCTGCAGCGTTTCATACTGGCTGCCCACCAGCAGGTTAGCGAACACAAACTCACCGATCAGAAAAGAGAACGACAGCAGTACCGCGATCATGCCGCCCTTGCGCAGATTAGGCAGCACCACCAACAGCGCCGCCTGCCAGGTGCTGGCGCCCAACAGGTGGGCAGCATCCATCAGATCGCGCAGGTTGATCGCCTGCATGTTGTTGCTGATGGCGCGGTAGATAAACGGCAACGCGATGGTGAAGTAACAGCCGATCAGGATCCACGGCGTGCCGAGCAACGGCAGCGGATCCGCGGCAAACAGTTGCATCAGCCCGACCGATGACACCACCGGCGGCACGGCGAAAGGCAGCAGGATCAGGATATTCATCACCGCATCCAGCTTCGGGAAGTAGTAAGCAATAACAAACATCAGCGGCAGAATCACCACCACGGCCAGCACCAGCGAGCCAAAGCAAATCAGCAGCGAGTGCCACAGCGCCTGCAGGAAGCGTGGATCGGCCCACAGCGCCGTCATCCATTTCAGCGTGAAGCCGTCCGGCAAAATGGTGGCCCCCCACTGCGTGGCCAGCGCATACACCAGCGTCGCCGCCAGCGGCAACAGCAGGATCAACAGCAATACGCCGGTCACCACCCGGTGATAAAAAAATTCAAAACGCGGCATCGGCAACCTCCGTTAAACCCCATAGATTTCGCGTTGCGGCTTACGCCGCGGCAACCTGAAAGACGCAGCGCATAGGCCGCTAACGTGCACGGGTATAGCTCCTGCGTAACAGCCATTGGTGAATCAGGGTGATCAACGCCATCATCACCACCAGCAACATCGCCAACGCGCTGGCCAGGTTAGGATCGAGCGAAATATCCCCCGCCACCAGGCCCGAAATACGGATAGGGATCACGTTGAAGTTACCGGTGGTCAGAGCATATACCGTGGCATAAGCGCCGAGCGCATTGGCCAGCAGAATCACGAAGGTGCCCATCAACGCCGGCGCCAACACCGGCAGGCCGATATAGCGCCAAAAGCGCCACGGGCTGGCGCCGAGCAGCGCGGCCGATTCGCTCCAGTCGCTGCGCAACGCATCAAACGCCGGGTACAACAGCAAAACCCCCAGCGGGATCTGAAAATAGGTGTACAGCACGATCAGCCCGCTTTTCGAATACAGATTGAAGCTTTCCATCAGGCCGTATTTACGCAGCAGCAGCGTCAGGCAGCCGTTCAACCCCAGCAGAATCACGAAAGCGAACGCTAACGGCACGCCGGCAAAGTTGCTGGTCATGTTGGTAAACGACATCACGAAATCATGCAGCCGGGTTGGGCCTAACTGGCGTAGGGAATAGCTGCCGATCAAGGCGATCAACAGGCCATAGACGCTCGACCACAGGGAGATTTCCAGCGAGAACTGGAAGGCTTGCAGATAAAACGGCGAGGTCAGCACGTCGATATAGTTGCCTAACCCCCAGCCGCTGCTTTCGCTGAAAAAACTGTTGATGGCGATCCAGATCAGCGGCGCAACCTGAAATGCGCCAAACAGCACGATAAACGGCACCAGGCACAGCGCAGCAATCCATTTAGCTTTCATCTTGCTCCTTCATGCCAGCAGTGCGCGGCAGCTCGGTTTGTCATGGGCAACGGCCAGTAGTTCGCACAGCGTGCCGCACAGTTCGGTCTGCAACGGGCTGGCTTCCTGTTGGCTGAAGGCGCTGCCGAATACGAACAGCGGCACTTCTCGCTCTTCCGGCAGCACGCCGCCGTGGCTGCGATCGTCATTCATGCCGTGATCGGCGGTCACCAGCACCTGGTAGCCGGCCTCCAGCCAGCCCGGCAGATAACGCGACAGCACGCCGTCGGCATTACGCGCCGCGTTGCGGTACTGCGGGGAAGAAAGCCCACAGCGGTGCCCGGCATCATCAATGTTCATCGGGTGAATCAACAGGAAATCCGGCTGGTGCCGGCAACGCAGGCTCTCCGCGTCATCAAACAGATGCGAGTCCGGATAGCGGTCATCGTAATAAAAATGACCATGTTGAATCGGCAGCGCCGGTTCGTCAGTGTGGCGATCGCGCGCGGCATTGAACGGGGTACGGTTATACAGCTCACTGACCCAATGGTAGGCTGCGGCCGCCGTACACAAACCGGCGGCGCGCGCATAGTGGAACACACTCTGCTGATGCGACAGGCGCGAAACATTGTTATGCACCACGCCGCTCAGCACCGGCGTAACGCCGGTGAGAATGCACTCATACAGTGGCCGGGAGAGCGAGGGCAACTCGCTCTCCATTTTGTATAACCGCCCACGCCCTGCCGCACATTCGGCTTGTAAATAGCCCATGGCGTCATGCGCCACTGAATAATTCAGGCCGTCCAGCAGTACGAGGATCGTTTTCATAACTTTCTCACTCACTGTTGCATAAACATAATGACGTTTTCCTGCCACAGGCGCGGCAGCAGTTTGGCGCTTTTTTCCCAGGCGGCCGGATCGGCGATGGGGTGCGCATTTTTGTATTGCTCCGCCGGCAGCAGTTTGGCTTTTACGTCATCCGGCAAGGTGAGGTGTTCCGCGCGGATCGGGCGGGCGTAGCCGCGCGCCAGGTTAATTTGGCCGGCATCCGAGAAGATATATTCACGCGCCAGCTTGGCGGCATTCGGGTGCTTGGCGTATTTGTTGATGATGGTGGTATAGCCGGAGGTGATGGTGCCGTCGGAGGGGATCAGCACTTCAAAGCGGGTTGGATCGATCTGATCGCGGTAGTTCAGGCCATTGAAATCCCACACTACGCCGACTTGTACTTCGCCCTTTTCCAATGAAGCGATAACCGGGTTGGTCAGGCTCAGGCGGCCAGCCTTCGCCAGCTTGCCGAAGAATTCTAGCCCTGGCTTCAGGTTCTTTTCGTCACCGCCCATCGCATAAGTGGCCGCCAGTACGCCGCTCGCCGCCTGTGAAGCGGTGCTGACATCGCCGATGGTCACATGATAAGTGCCTTTCAGCAGATCGGCCCAGCTGTGGGGAACATCCTTAACCTGCTGTTTGTTAATGATGAAAGCGATGGTGCCGGTGTAAGCCAGCGCCCAGTGGCCGTCTTTATCCTTCGCCCAGTCAGGGATCTGATCCCAGGTAGTGGGCTTATACGGTTGGGTAACGCCTTTTTGTAACGCAATCGGGCCGAATGCCGCCCCGACGTCGCCAATATCGGCCGTGGCGTTGTTTTTCTCGGCGTCAAACTTGGCAATCTCCTGAGCCGAGCTCATGTCGGTGTCCCGATGCTGCAGGCCGTATTTTTCCTGCAAATCTTTCCAGGTATCTTTCCAGTTGGCCCAGCTGTCCGGCATGCCGACGCTGTTAACGGCGCCTTCCTGTTTGGCGGCCTGTTCAAGCGCGGCCACATCGGCATCAGCGGCCCAGCTCATCTGGCTGGCCAACAGCATGGCACTGGTTAAAACGGAGGCGTACAAACGTCGTTTCATCACTTATGCTCCAGATGGTAGTGTGTAGTAAGGGCTGGACTAGTCCAGCAAGAACCACGCCAATCTAGCGAATAAATGTGATAAACAGATGTCAGCCAATGAAACGGCGGTTAAACCACCGGCATATCCCCAAAATCATTCGAGTTGCAGGCAAGCCGACATACCGGCAACGGAACGTATAACGGCGCTAACCGGCCTGGATGACAAGGCGACAACTGCCTTCATGGAGGGCGTTTTGCACTATAATGAGGCGAAAGTTGAATGAGTGAGATACCCACAACGGCAGCGGCCATTTGCCAGGCGCTGCATGCGCGCATTGCGGGCGGGGAACTGTGCGCCGGCGACAAACTGCCGTCGGAGCGCGTACTGAGCGAGCAGTTTTCCACTACCCGCATTACGCTGCAGGAAGCGCTTGGCCAGTTGGAAGCCGAGGGCATCATTTACCGCCAGGTGCGCCGCGGCTGGTTTATTTCGCCGCCGCGGCTGTTGTATAACCCGTTGGAGCGCAGCCACTTCCATGAAATGGCGCAGCAGCAGGGGCGCCAGGCGCGCACGGAAACCATTGACGCCGCCACGGTGGCGCTGTGCGAACCACTAAGCCAGCGGCTGGAACTGCCCGACGGCACGCCGGTATACCGCATCCGCCGCCTGCGCTATATCGACGGCCGGGCGGTGCTGTATTGCGAACATTACCTGAACCCCGCCTATTTCCCCGACATCCTCAGCGCCGATCTCAGCCAATCGCTCACCGGTATGTACGCCGAGCGCTACGGCATTCGTTACGGCCGGGTGCGTTTTGACATGTTGCCGACGTTGCTACCGCAAGAGGCGGCGGCGCTGCTCAAGGTCACCTACGGCAGCCCGGCGCTGTTCATCACCCGCATCAACCGCGATCAGCACGATCGGGTGATTGACTGCGATCTGGAATACTGGCGCTACGACGCGCTGCATATTGATGTGGAAGCCACCGAGGGGCAGGCTTAGGCCGCGCCAAGCGCGGCCTAAGCAGATTAATCCGCGTCATACCCCAGGTTTGGCGCCAGCCAGCGTTCAACCTCGCTGACGCTCATGCCTTTGCGTGCCGCGTAGTCCGCCACCTGATCGCGCTGGATCTGCGCCACGGCGAAGTATTTGCTCTGCGGATGGCTGAAGTACCAGCCGGAAACCGCCGCCCCCGGCCACATGGCGAACGACTCGGTCAGTTTCATGCCGGTATGGCGCTCAACGTCCAGCAGTTGCCAGATCTGCGTCTTTTCAGTGTGTTCCGGGCAGGCCGGGTAGCCCGGCGCCGGGCGGATCCCCTGATAGTTTTCGCGGATCAGCTCCTGGTTGCTGAGGTTTTCATCGGCGGCATAGCCCCAGTGCAGCTTGCGCACCTGCTCGTGCAGGTATTCGGCAAACGCCTCCGCCAGCCGATCGGCCAGCGCTTTGAGCATGATTTTGTTGTAGTCATCATGCTGGGCGTCATACGCCGCCGCCAGTGCGTCTTCCTCCAGGCCGCCGGTAACGGCGAAGGCCCCCAGATAGTCGGCCTTGCCGCTGCTTTGCGGCGCGATGAAATCCGCCAGACAATAGTTGGGGAAGTCGCTCTTTTCCGTCTGCTGGCGCAGGTGATGGCTGACCACCCACGCCTGTTCACGCGTCTCGTCGCGATACACCGCGACGTCGTCACCCACGCGGTTGGCCGGGAACAGGCCGTACACGCCGCGTGGGTTCAAGCTGCCGCTGGCATCCAGCATATCCAACATGTGATTGGCGTCCTGGAACAGACGCGTCGCCTCTTCGCCCACCACCTCATCTTGCAGAATGCGCGGGTATTTACCCGCCAGCGACCAGGTCATGAAGAACGGCGTCCAGTCGATATACTCACGCAGGGTGCCGATGCTCGCCGCCACCGGGAATACGCCCAGTTGCTTCGGCACCGGCGGCGTATAGCTCGCCCAGTCCAGCACCATCGCATTGGCGCGCGCCTGTTCCAGGGTGACCGGCGCGGTGCGTGGCTTTTTGCGCCCGTGCTGAATACGCACGGTTTCATATTCCCGGCGGGTGCGGGCAACGAACTCATCGCGCTGGGTGGGCGACAGCAATGCGGCCACCACCCCGACGGTGCGCGACGCATTTTGCACATAGGTGGTTGGCCCGCTGTAGTTCTGCTCGATCTTCACCGCGGTATGCGCCTTTGAGGTGGTGGCGCCGCCGATCAGCAACGGGATGGTAAACCCTTGCCGCTCCATCTCTTTTGCCACATTGACCATTTCATCCAGCGATGGGGTGATCAGGCCCGACAGGCCGATGATATCCACCTGTTGTTCACGCGCGGTTTTCAGAATCTTGTCGGCCGGCACCATCACGCCCAGATCAATAATCTCGTAGTTGTTGCATTGCAGCACCACGCCGACGATATTCTTGCCGATATCGTGCACATCGCCTTTGACCGTCGCCAGCAGGATCTTGCCGGCGGCGCTGCCCTGCTGTTTGCTGGCCTGGATGTAAGGTTCCAGATAGGCCACCGCCTGCTTCATGACGCGCGCCGATTTCACCACCTGCGGCAGGAACATCTTGCCCTCGCCGAACAGATCGCCGACTACGTTCATACCGGCCATCAGCGGGCCTTCGATCACTTCGATCGGCCGCGCGGCCTGTTGGCGCGCCTCTTCGGTATCCTGTTCGATAAACTCGGTGATGCCTTTCACCAGCGCGTACTCCAGGCGTTTGCTCACCGGCCAGCCACGCCATTCGGCCTGCTGGACGTCGGCTTCCCGATCTTTGCCGCCGCGGTATTTTTCCGCCAGTTCCAGCAGGCGCTCGGTGCCGTCCGGGCGGCGGTTAAGGATCACATCTTCCACCGCTTCGCGCAGTTCGGCGGCCAGATCGTCATAGATCGCAAGTTGGCCGGCATTGACGATGCCCATATCCATGCCGTTGCGAATGGCGTGATACAGGAACACTGCGTGGATCGCCTCGCGCACCGGATCGTTGCCGCGGAATGAAAACGAAACGTTGGACACCCCGCCGGAAATCAGCGCGTGCGGCAGTTGGCTTTTAATATCGGCGCAGGCTTCGATAAAGTCGACGGCGTAGTTGTTGTGCTCTTCAATACCGGTCGCCACGGCGAAAATATTCGGATCGAAGATAATGTCTTCCGGCGGGAAGCCGACCGTTTCCGTCAGCAGTTGGTAGGCGCGGCGGCAGATGGAGAATTTACGTTCACGGGTATCCGCCTGGCCCACTTCGTCAAACGCCATCACCACCACGGCGGCGCCGTAACGGCGCACCAGCTTCGCGTGATGGATAAAGGCCGCTTCGCCCTCTTTCATCGAGATCGAGTTGACGATGCCCTTGCCCTGAATGCACTTCAGGCCGGTTTCGATCACATCCCATTTCGAGGAGTCGATCATAATGGGCACGCGCGCAATGTCCGGCTCACCGGCGATCAGGTTAAGGAAGCGCGCCATCGCCGCTTCGGCGTCAAGCATCCCCTCGTCCATATTGATATCAATGATCTGCGCGCCGCTTTCCACCTGTTGGCGCGCCACTTCCAGCGCCTCGTCGTATTTCTCTTCTTTGATCAGCCGTTTAAAGCGGGCGGAGCCGGTGACGTTG
This sequence comes from Gibbsiella greigii, assembly GCF_039540155.1. Classification (NCBI taxonomy): domain Bacteria; kingdom Pseudomonadati; phylum Pseudomonadota; class Gammaproteobacteria; order Enterobacterales; family Yersiniaceae; genus Gibbsiella; species Gibbsiella greigii. The sequence goes on along the minus strand of NZ_BAABEM010000049.1, from coordinate 20,138 downwards.
GTGCGTTCGCCCACGTTGACAAACAACGTATCGGCATCAATGTTCAACGGCTCCAGACCGGATAAGCGGCAGGCCACCGGTATCGCCGGCAGGTTGCGCGGCGGCACCCCGGCCACCGCCTGCGCCATCGCCGCAATATGCGCCGGCGTGGTGCCACAGCAGCCGCCGATGATATTCAGGAACCCCGCCTGCGCCCATTCCCCCACTTGCCGCGCCATCTCTGCGGCATCCAGATCGTATTCGCCAAAGGCATTGGGCAGGCCGGCGTTGGGGTGAGCGCTGACGTAACTTTCCGCGATGCGCGCCAGTTCCGCCACATACGGGCGCAGTTCGTCCGGGCCTAGTGCGCAGTTAAGGCCAAAGCTCAGCGGCTGCACATGGCGCAGGGAGTTATAGAATGCTTCGGTGGTCTGGCCGGATAGGGTACGGCCGGAGGCATCGGTGATGGTGCCGGAAATCATGATCGGCAACACCACGCCCAGGGCTTCGAACTCGCTTTCCACGGCAAAAGCCGCCGCCTTGGCATTCAGCGTATCGAAGATGGTTTCGATCATGATCAAATCAACGCCGCCTTCAACCAACGCGCGGGTCGATTCACGGTAGGCGGCCACCAGTTGATCGAATGAGATATTACGGAATGCCGGATCGTTGACGTCCGGGGAGATCGACGCCGTTCGGTTGGTCGGCCCCAACACCCCGGCCACATAGCGTGGTTTCTCCGGCGTGCGCGCCGTCCATTCATCGGCGCAGGCGCGCGCCAGGCAGGCCGCCTGGTAGTTAATCTCGGCGGACAGCGCTTCCATATGGTAGTCGGCCATCGCGATCGGGGTGGCGTTGAAGGTGTTGGTTTCGAGAATATCGGCGCCGGCTTCCAGATAGGCGTAATGGATAGCGCTAATGATGTCCGGCTTGGTCAACACCAGCAGATCATTATTGCCTTTCAGATCGCTGTGCCAATCAGCAAAGCGTGCCCCGCGGTAATCCTGCTCTGCCAGTTTGTAGCTCTGGATCATGGTGCCCATGCCGCCATCCAACACTAAAATACGCTGGGCTAGCTGCTGCCGTAATTGTTCTGCTCGATTCGTCACTGTCGCCTCTTCACACGTGGTGATCCCATTACCCCGCCTTTGCCGCCGGCAATCCCGGGCGCCCAAGGCAGACAGCCATCCTAGCACAGGTTGTAAGGGTTAAGCGGCGGCCGTTAATTGAGAGTTTTTCAGCTTACACCATGAACAGATCCGATGAGCGGATAAGCGTATTGCAATTCGCACTTAAAAAACGAAAATGGATTCCATAATACGGAAAAAGGAAGCATAGCCATGGCCACTCCCGTTCCCGCCAAACGCGGCAAGAAGCCCAGAGCAGCGGCGCCCGCCGCCAGCACCGCCACCGGGCAGGTTCAGTCCCTGACCCGCGGCCTGAAACTGTTGGAATTCATCGCCGAAGCGCAGGGCAGCGTAGCGCTGACCGATCTGGCCCAGCGCGCCGGGCTGCCCAACTCCACCACCCATCGCCTGCTCAGCACCATGCAGCAGCAGGGTTTTGTGCGCCAGGTGGGCGATCTTGGCCTGTGGACCATTGGCGCGCATGCTTTTGTGGTCGGCAGCAGCTTTCTGCAAAGCCGTAATTTGCTGGCGATGGTGCACCCGATCCTGCGCCGGCTAATGGAAGAATCCGGCGAAACAGTCAACCTGGCGGTGATGGATCAGGCCGAGCACCAGGCGATTATTATCGATCAGGTGCAGTGTACGGCGCTGATGCGCATGTCGGCACCGATCGGCGGCAAACTGCCGATGCACGCCTCCGGCGCGGGCAAAGCCTTCCTCGCCACCTTGCCGGATGAGCAGGTCACCCAGTTGCTGCATAAAAAAGGCATGCAGACTTACACCCCGCAAACCCTGACACCGCATAATCTGAAAGCGGGTTTAGCACAGATCCGTAAACAGGGGTTTTCGTTTGACGATGAAGAACATGCGCTCGGCCTGCGCTGCGTCGCGGCCTGTATTTTCGATGAACACCGCGAGGCCTTTGCCGCCATTTCCATTTCCGGCCCGGTGTCGCGTATTACCGACGATCGGGTGATTGAGCTGGGCGCGCTGGTGATCCATGCGGCGAAAGAGATCAGTCTGGAATACGGCGGGGTGCGCTAGTTCTTTCCATCCCCCCTCGCCTTTCACCCTCACCCCAACCCTCTCCCTCCAGGGAGAGGGAGTAGCCCGAGATGGTATTAAGGCCTGTGCACCTGCAGACGGTGAGTGATGTCTTCGTAACCCAGCGGTAAGTTCAGTCCGCCCCCTCTCCCCCTGGGAGAGGGCTGGGGTGAGGGGTCATGCCACCCGTTAAGCCATTCCTTCGTAACACAACGGTAAGCACTGTCCGCCCCCTCTCTCTCTGGGAGAGGGCTGGGGTGAGGGAGAAGTTGCATTCCTGTAACGGTCTGTTTGCCGTCTGTTTCACTATCCACAAGAAATATGAGGCCGATCACAATTAGCGCTTGTGATGAGAAAAGCCGATTGCAACTGCCGCAAACCTTCGATAATGTTACCGATAACATGTTACCGGTAACAATTAAATTAACAACGCCGTCATCAAGCTTGGAGCCCAACCATGAGCAATGAATACAACCGAGTTTACGTCATCATGGGCGTTTCCGGCAGTGGGAAATCCGCCGTGGCCGATGCGGTGGCGCGCCGGCTTTCCGCCGCCTTTCTTGATGGGGATTTTCTGCACCCGCGCAGCAACATCATGAAAATGGCGGCGGGCACCGCCCTGACCGATGACGATCGGGCGCCGTGGCTGGATGCCCTGAACGACGCGGCGTTTGCAATGCAACGCACCAACCGCCTCTCCATCATCGTGTGTTCGGCCTTGAAAAAACACTATCGCGATCGCCTGCGCGCCGGCAACGATAACCTGTCTTTTATCTACCTGCACGGTGATTTTCCGCTGATCCAAGCCCGCATGGCGGCGCGCAAGGGGCACTTTTTCAAACCGCAGATGTTGGTTTCACAGTTCGCCACGCTGGAACAGCCCGGGCCGAATGAAAAAGACGTGGCGGCCATTGATATCAATCAACCCCTGGAAGGCGTTATCGCCGCTACCCTACAGTATATCCAAAGCGCTATGCCGCAGGAGGCCTGCGCGTGAAAACGGCGGCATTTTCCGCAACCGGCGATAAAACCTTGCTAAAAACCGGGGGGCTGGATCAAATTGCAGTGCATTTACTGAACCGGTTTAGCCAAAATAAGGCACACTACACGCAGAGCATCGCCGTGGCAGGGAATGTACCGCGGCGGCGCGCCAATGCCACAGTACCGGTAGCCGCCGTAATGCACCCGAGCAGCAGCGGCATCACCAACGGCCCTATGCGCCGTTCATACCGCACATGGCGGCTCCACATGGCAGCAATAATAGCCTTCGCACGGCAATAACAACACGAACCTTCTCGGCTAACAGCCGCCGGGAAGGCACCGCCATTGGCGGCAATGATTATGAAACAATGTGAGGACGGTATGCTTAATTCGACCCTATCCCGTGTCACGCAACGCATCATCGAACGTTCCAAAGCGGCGCGCGCCGCTTATCTGGCACGCATTGACGCCGCGCGTAGCCAAACCGTACACCGCGCCCAGTTGGCCTGCGGCAACCTGGCCCACGGCTTTGCGGCGTGCCAGCCGGACGATAAGGCCGCGCTAAAGAACATGGTGCGCAACGACATTGCGATCGTCACCGCCTATAACGATATGCTCTCCGCCCACCAGCCGTACGAACATTACCCTGAACGGTTGAAAAAGGCGCTGCACGCCGTGGGCGCCGTCGGCCAGGTCGCCGGCGGCGTGCCGGCCATGTGCGATGGCGTGACGCAGGGGCAAGACGGTATGGAACTGTCGCTGATGAGCCGCGATGTGATCGCCATGTCCGCCGCCGTCGGGCTTTCCCACAATATGTTTGATGGCGCCCTGTTCCTCGGCATCTGCGATAAGATCGTACCGGGGCTGGTGATGTCGGCCCTCTCCTTTGGCCATTTGCCCACGGTGTTCGTTCCTGCCGGGCCGATGAGCAGCGGTTTGCCGAACAAGGAAAAAGTGCGGATACGCCAACTGTACGCCGAAGGCAAAGTTGATCGCATGGCCCTGCTGGAGGCGGAATCCGCCTCGTATCACGGCATCGGCACCTGTACGTTCTACGGCACCGCCAACAGTAACCAGATGGTGATGGAAATGATGGGCCTGCACCTGCCCGGCGCTTCGTTTGTTCACCCGGATACCCCGCTGCGCGATGCCCTCACCGACGCCGCCGCACGCCAGGTGACGCGCCTGACCGGCCGCAGCGGCAGCTATATGCCGATCGGCCAACTGTTGGATGAAAAAGTAGTGGTCAATGGTATCGTTGCGCTGCTGGCCACCGGCGGTTCCACCAATCTGACGATGCATATGGTGGCGATGGCGCGCGCGGCAGGCATCATCATCAACTGGGATGATTTTTCCGAGCTGTCCGACGCCGTCCCCCAGTTGTGCCGCATCTATCCGAACGGCCCGGCTGATATCAACCAGTTCCAGGCCGCCGGCGGCGTGCAGTTGGTGGTGCGCGAATTGTTGAAGCGCGGCCTGTTGCACCAGGACGTGCATACCGTCGCCGGCTTCGGGCTGGAACGTTACACCCAGGAACCGTGGCTGGAGAACGGCCAACTGGCCTGGCGCGACGGCGCAGAGCGCTCGCTGGATGCCAGCGTGATCGCCAGCGCCGAGCAGCCTTTCGCCCACCACGGCGGCACCAAAGTGCTAAGCGGCAACCTGGGCCGCGCAGTCATGAAAACCTCGGCGGTGCCGGCAGACAACCAAATTATCGAAGCGCCGGCGGTAGTATTTGAAAGCCAGCATGACATTGTGCCGGCGTTCGAAGCCGGCCAGTTGAACAAAGACTGTGTGGTCGTGGTGCGCTTCCAGGGGCCGCAGGCCAATGGCATGCCGGAACTGCATAAGCTGATGCCGCCGCTGGGCGTATTGATGGACCGTGGTTTCAAGGTGGCCCTGGTCACCGATGGCCGCCTGTCCGGCGCTTCCGGCAAGGTGCCCTCCGCCATCCATGTGACGCCGGAAGCCTATACCGGCGGCATGCTGGCCAAGGTACAAAACGGCGATCTGATCCGCGTCAACGGCGTTACCGGTGAGCTGGCGCTGCTGGTGCCCGCCGCCGAACTGGCCGAACGCCAGCCTTACCATCCCGATCTGAGCGCAGAGCATATCGGCTGCGGCCGTGAACTGTTCAGCGCTTTGCGCAGCCAGCTTTCCGGCGCCGAGCAGGGCGCAAGTTGCATTCATTTTTAACCCCGCAGCCTGGGGTATAACGGAGAGAAACACCCATGAATAACTGGAAGACCAAACCAGAACAGATTTTGACCGCCGGCCCGGTCATGCCGGTCATCGTGATTAAACAGCTGGAACATGCCGTGCCGCTGGCGAAAGCGCTGCTTGCCGGCGGCGTCAAGGTGTTGGAAGTCACGCTACGCACCCCGTGCGCGCTGGACGCTATCCGCGCCATCGCCCGGGATGTGCCGGAAGCCATCGTCGGCGCCGGCACGGTGCTGAATGCCCGCCAACTGCAGGAAGTGACCGAAGCCGGCGCGCAGTTCGCCATCAGCCCCGGCCTGACCGAAGATCTGCTGAAAGCCGCCACCGCAGGCAGCATACCGCTGATCCCAGGCATCAGCACCGTTTCGGAACTGATGCAGGGCCTCGATTTCGGCCTGCGTGAATTCAAGTTTTTCCCGGCGGAAGCCAACGGCGGCGTGAAGGCGCTGCAGGCGATCGGCGGCCCATTCCCGCAGGTGCGCTTCTGCCCCACCGGTGGCATCTCGCCAGGCAACTACCGTGACTACCTGGCGCTGAAAAGCGTGCTGTGCATCGGCGGCTCCTGGCTGGTGCCGGCAGACGCGCTGGAAACCGGCGACTACGCCCGCATCACCGAACTGGCGTGCGCAGCCATCGCCGGCGCGAAAGCGTAAGCCTGCCCCTAGGAGGTTCCCTCCGCCACCGCGAAGCACACGTCGGTTCGCTGGCTAAAACGCCGGGCTTTGCGGTAGGCGTAGACATCTTCGACATATCCCTCGCGGATACGCTGTTGCAGGCCGCGCCAATAACTCGCTTCGAATAGATCACCGTGTATTTCCTCAAACACCTGCCGGATACGCCGATCGCCGCACAGGAAATGGCGGAATTCCTCCGGAAACACATCGTTGGGGGAAATGCTGTACCAGGGTTCGCTGGCCAGTTCATCTTCTGGGTAGCGTGGCGGCGGAATATCGCGAAAGTTAATCTCGGTCATATAACAGATTTCATCGTAGTCATAGAACACCACGCGCCCGTGGCGGGTAACGCCGAAGTTCTTGAACAACATATCGCCGGGGAAAATATTGGCCGCCGCCAGCTGCTTGATCGCGTTGCCATACTCCTCAATCACCTCGCGCATCTGCTGGTCATTCGCTTGCTCCAGATACAGATTCAGCGGCGTCATGCGCCTTTCCATATAGAGGTGCTTGATCATGATGCGCTCCCCCAGGTCCTCCAGCTTTTCCGGCACCTCCCGCCATAGCTCCGCCAGCAGCGCCGGGCTGATACGCGCCTTATCAATCACAAAGTTCTCATATTCCTGGGTATCGGCCATGCGACCGACCCGATCATGCTCCTTGACCAGCCGATAACAGGCCATTACCTGGGCCTGCGTCACCTCTTTCTGCGGCGCAAACTGGTCTTTGATCACTTTGAACACCCGATCGAACGACGGCAGAGTAAACACCAGCATCACCATGCCCTTCACCCCCGGCGCAACGATAAACTGTTCGTCCGAGTGCGCCATATAGGTCAAATACTCACGATAACACTCCGTTTTCCCGTGTTTTTGGCAGCCAATCGCCATATACAGTTCGGCGGTGGTCTTGCCCGGCAGGATTTCCCGCAGCCATTCCACCAGCGCCGCCGGCAGCGGCGCATACACCATGAAATAGGAACGGGCAAAGCCAAAGACAATGCTGGCTTCGGCTTTGCTGGTCAGGCAGGTATCAATAAACAGCGCGCCCGACTCATTATGGTGGATCGGCAGCAGGAAGGGATGCACGGTATCCGCCAAACGCAGCTTGCCCACCAGCCAGGCCGCCTTGTTGCGGTAAAACAGCTCGTTGGCGATCTGAAAACGCGCCCCGGCCAATTGCCGGGCGCTGAACGCCTGCTGCAACGCCCGGATGATATAGCCGATATCGCGCGGCAGATCCTCCCAGGGCAAACGCAGCGGCAAATCATTCAGCATCCCCTGCAACATGCCGGCCAGTTCGCCATGGGGGGTGAAATCCCGTGCCAACGGCCGCGGGATTTCACGAAAGCGCTGCGCCGGCTGCGAGCTAAACACAAACAACCTTTCCGGCGTGAGATCGCGGTGTTGAAACAGGCGGCAATACACCGAGTTAAAAAAGCTTTCGGCAATCTCAAAGCGCGGATAGTCCGGCAGCAGTTCCGTGTAGACGGCCTTGACCCGGCGGCTGAACTGGGGATCCAGCACGTCCGGCCCGGAAATGCATTTGAGCTGCTCCACCACCAGGCCGACGTGGTGATCGTAAAGGTGGATACGCTTTCTCATCGCCTGCTGCACCGCCGGCCAATCCGCCCGCTCAAAACGCTGCTGCGCGCCGGCGGTCACCTCCAGAAAGCGGCCGTACTGTGCATCAAAGCCCTGCAAGATCGTTTGTGCAATCAACAATGCCCGTTTTTCCGCCATGTCGCCCCCATCCAGACTCACGCGCCAGCCTGCTGCGGCGCGGGGTGTCACCGCTACGCGATAACGCAGGCGCGCCGCCCCGCTGTGGAGCAGCGCGCATACGCTTGTCTGCTGTACCGCCTAGAACTGCTGCTCTTCCGTTGAACCGGTCAGCGCGGTCACCGACGAGGCGCCCCCCTGGATGACGTTGGTCACTTTATCAAAGTACCCGGTACCCACCTCCTGCTGGTGCGAAACGAAGGTATAGCCCTGCGTGGCGGCGTCGAACTCAGGCTGCTGCAGTTTTTCAACGTAGTGGCGCATGCCCTCGCCCTGCGCATAGGCATGGGCCAGATCGAACATGTTGAACCACATGCTGTGGATGCCCGCCAGGGTAATGAACTGGTACTTGTACCCCATGGCGCTCAACGCATCCTGGAAGCGGGCGATCGTCTGGTCATCCAGGTTCTTTTTCCAGTTAAACGACGGCGAACAGTTATAGGCCAGCAGTTTGCCGGGGTAGCGAGCATGGATCGCTTCCGCAAAACGTTTAGCCGCCGCTAAATCGGGCACGGAGGTTTCACACCACACCAGATCGGCGTAAGGCGCGTAGGCCAGGCCACGGCTGATGGCTTGCTCAATGCCGGCACGGGTGCGGAAGAAACCCTCCACGGTGCGTTCGCCGGTGACGAATTCGCTGTCGTACGGATCGCTGTCGGAGGTTAACAAATCCGCCGCATCCGCGTCGGTACGGGCGATCAGCAGCGTCGGCACACCCAGCACATCGGCAGCCAGCCGTGCGGCCACCAGTTTCTGTACCGCCTCCTGCGTGGGCACCAGTACCTTGCCGCCCATATGGCCGCACTTCTTCACCGCCGCCAGTTGGTCTTCAAAATGTACCCCGGCGGCGCCGGCTTCGATCATCGCTTTCATCAACTCAAACGCGTTCAGCACGCCGCCAAAACCGGCTTCGGCATCGGCGACAATCGGTAGGAAATAATCCACGTAGCCCTTACTGCCGGGGGTGATATTGTTTGCCCATTGAATCTGATCCGCACGGCGGAAGGTATTGTTGATGCGCGTGACGACCGCCGGCACCGAATCCACCGGGTATAACGACTGATCCGGATACATAGCCGAAGCGGTGTTGGCATCCGCCGCCACCTGCCAGCCGGAAAGGTAGATCGCTTCAATACCGGCCTTTGCCTGCTGCAGCGCCTGCCCGCCGGTTAACGCCCCCAGGCAATTGACATAGCCCTTACGTGATTCGCCATGCAGCAGGCGCCACAGCTTGGCCGCACCGTTTTGCGCCAGCGTGCACACCGGGTTGACCGAGCCCCGCAGCGAAATCACCTCTTCGGCGCTGTAGGGCCGGGTGATGCCTTCCCAGCGGGATGATTGCCATTCCTGTTGCAGTTGCTCAATCTGTTGGGTACGAGAGGTCGTCATCATTCTTATCCTTACGTTGTCAGTTGTAGGGGGTAATGCACCGGCGTTTACGGGCGTGGCGTACGGATAGCCGCCACGCCGGCCGCCGATCTCAGGCCAACAGTTCGTAGCCCGGCAAGGTCAGGAAATCAATTAGCTTATCTTGCGTGGTGATGCGCTCCATCAGGCGTGCCGCATCGTCGAAACGCCCGGCGTTAAAACGCGCCGCGCCCAGTTCTTCGCGGATCACCAACATTTCTTCCGCCAGCATCCGGCGGAACAGCGCTTTGGTGACCGGTTGGCCATCGCTCAGGCTTTTTTCGTGGTGGATCCATTGCCAGATCGAGGTGCGCGAGATCTCCGCCGTCGCCGCATCTTCCATCAGGCCGTAAATCGGCACGCAGCCGTTGCCGGAAATCCAGGCTTCGATGTATTGCACCGCCACGCGAATGTTGGCGCGCATGCCGGCTTCGGTGCGCTCCCCTTCGCAGGGCTCCAGCAGTTGCGCCGCGCCGATCGGGGCATCGCTTTCCCGCAACACCCCCAGTTGATTCGGGCGATCGCCCAGGATGCGGTCAAACACCGCCATAACGGTATCCGCCAGCCCCGGGTGGGCGATCCAGGTGCCATCGTGGCCATTGGTCGCTTCAAGCTCTTTGTCCACTTTCACTTTGTCCAACACCCAGGCGTTTTTTTCAGCATCCTTGCTGGGGATAAACGCCGCCATGCCGCCCATGGCAAAGGCGCCGCGTTGATGGCAGGTTTTGATCAGCAGCCGTGAATAGGCGCTGAGGAACGGTTTATCCATGGTGACCGACTGCCGATCCGGCAGCACACGGTCACTATGGTTTTTCAACGTTTTGATATAACTGAAGATATAATCCCAACGCCCGCAGTTAAGCCCTACGATGTGATCGCGCAGGTGGTAGAGAATTTCGTCCATCTGGAATACAGCGGGCAGCGTTTCGATCAGCACCGTGGCTTTGATGGTGCCGCGCGGCAGATCAAAGCGGTCTTCCGTGAAGCTGAAGACATCGCCCCACCAGGCGGCTTCCTGCCAGGATTGGGTTTTGGGCAGATAGAAGTAAGGGCCGCTGCCTTTCGCCAGCAGTTGGCGGTAGTTGTGGAAAAAGTACAGCGCAAAGTCAAACAGGCCGCCGGGGATCGCTTCTCCTTGCCAGTGCACGTGCTTCTCCGGCAAATGCAGGCCGCGCACCCGGGCAATCAGCACCGCTGGGTTGGGCTTCAGTTGGTAAATTTTCCCGGCTTCGTTGGTGTAGGAAATCGTGCCGTTGACCGCATCGCGCAGGTTGATTTGCCCGTCGATCACTTTGTCCCAACTGGGCGCCAGTGAATCTTCGAAGTCCGCCATAAACACTTTCACGTTGGCATTCAAGGCGTTGATCACCATCTTGCGCTCCACCGGCCCGGTAATTTCTACCCGGCGGTCCTGTAGATCGCGCGGGATACCGCGAATCTTCCAGCCCGACTCACGAATGGAAGCCGTTTCCGAAATAAAATCCGGCAGCGAACCGCGATCGATGTTCTCCTGCCAGGCCGAACGTGCGGCCAATAATGTATTACGCCGCGGGGTGAATCGCCCCACCAGTTCAGCCAGAAAATCAACGGCATCATCCGTGAGGATCTGCCGCTCCTCGGCGCCAAAAGCCTGGCTGAAGGTTAATTCCGTGCCCACTATCTGTTGCGTCATGGTCTTGCTCCCCTCCATCTAACCACCCGAATACTGAACAGCGGGCAATTGGTTTCATCAGAAAAAATGACGGTTCACCGCCGATCAAACACCAACGCATGCTCATTTATTACCCGTTCCGATTTAAGATTAACCAATAAAATAAAAAAATCAAAAACGATTTCCATTTTTATAAAACATTTTTATTTACCCTTTTATTTTCAATGTATTAATAAAAAAATGTATTAAAAAATGATAGGAAATCGTTTCCCACAAGCTAAAAAGCTGGCGTTGTTCGTTTGTTTATACAGGGATTTTCACAGCAAGAAAGGCAACTACGAGGGAAGGAAAAACCAAGGAGGAACAACGGCGGCCACGATTCAGCCGCCTTAAACATGCAAAAAATTAATCGAGGGTAGGATTCATCTGGCGCAGATCGAACGGCGTAATCTGATACACGTAATAGTTCAACCAGTTGGAAAACAGCAGGTGGCCATGGCTGCGCCAGGAAGCTTTTGGCGCCAGTTCGGGGTTGTCATTGGGGAAGTAATTCAGTGGAACGGTGGGGTTGAGGCCGGCGGCTTTGTCCCGACAATACTCCCCTGCCAACGTCAGCGCATCATACTCCGGGTGCCCGGTGACAAACGCCATCCGCTTGTCTTTGCTGGCGAACAGGTAGGCGCCCGTCTGCTCGGATTCAGCAAAAATATCCAGATCGGTATAGTCGCGGATCACATCCGTAGGGAAATCCGCATAGCGCGAATGCGGCGCCAGGAAGGTTTCATCAAAGCCGCGCGTCAGCAGAGCATGCGGCTGAAGCGTGTGGTGCAAATAGACCCCAGACAGCTTCACGTCGCGCGTCAACTTGGGGATGCCGTACAGCACGTTTAGCGCCGCCTGCACCGCCCAGCACACAAACAGCGTTGAGGTAACGTGTTCTTTCGCCCAGTCAATCACGCGCTCAATCTGCGGCCAATAGGCCACGTCGCAAAAATCCACCAGCCCCAGCGGCGCCCCGGTAACGATCAGGCCATCGAAGTTTTCATGCTGAATATCTTCAAAGTTGCAGTAGAAGTTATTCAAATGCTCGGCCGGGGTGTTTTTCGGCGCACGGCGGTCAATACGCAGCAGTTGGATATCAATCTGCAGCGGCGAATTGGACAGCAGGCGCAGGAACTGGTTTTCCGTTTCAATCTTCTTTGGCATCAGATTGAGGATCAATACTTTTAGCGGCCTGATCTCCTGTGTCTTTGCCCGCGAGGATGTCATGACGAAGACATTCTCATTGCGCAAAAAATTAACTGCAGGTAACTCATCAGGCACACGAATCGGCATTACTTGATCCCCTCACATCCGTTTATACGTTTAGACTTCTAGATGCCCGAAGATAGCGTTTTTCACATTGAATGTCGAGTATTCAACCTGAAGGTGAAAATGTTTCATTACGCGCGCCGCAGTGGGATAAGCAACCGGAGTAGCCAGGGGATGACTGAGATAATCATGGGCGGCGCGCCGCCGCAGGCTGAAACGAAACATGCCAGCCCGTTGACCGCGGCTGGCATGGTTAAAGAGCGGGTGATGGCCCGCAATCATACGGGCACAAGGGCATTTAGGCGCGCATTACCGGGAAGGCAATAACTTCATCCAGGCTTTCGGCGCCCAACGCCAGCATCACCAGGCGATCGACCCCCAGCGCCACGCCGGAACACTCCGGCATGCCGTGCTTCAGAGCATCCAGTAAATAGTTGTCGATGGGGTGCTCCGGCAGGCCCAGCGCCGCACGCTTACGGTTATCCTGCTCAAAGCGTTTGCGCTGTTCACTGCTGTCGGTCAGTTCACGGAAGCCGTTCGCCAGCTCAATGCCTTTGAAATACACCTCAAAACGCTCCGCCACCCGATGATCTTCGGTACTGATTTCCGCCAGCGAGGCCTGCGTCGCCGGAAAGTGGTAAACAAACGCCGGCTTTTCACGGCCGATATGCGGTTCAACCCCCGTCACGAACAGCAGTTGCAACAACGTATCGCGATCCTCTTCCGTATCGGCGATGTTGCTCAGATCGAGCTTGGCCGCCACTTCCCGCAGTTGGGCCTTATCGGCCGACAGCGGATCCACATCCAGATGGCGCAAAAACGCCTGCTGGTAGGACAGAGTTTCCGCGCTGTCGCAATCCAGCACCTGCTGCAACAAATCGTCCACCTCATTCATCAGGCGATACATGTCGTAGTGCGGGCGGTACCATTCCAGCATGGTGAATTCCGGGTTGTGATAACGCCCGGCCTCTTCATTACGGAACGAACGCCCCAGTTGATAGATGGGGCCGCTGCCTGCCGCCAACAGGCGTTTCATGTGATATTCCGGGCTGGTCATCATGTACAACGTCATGCCGGCGGCGGCCCCCGGGCCAACAAAACGCGTCTGGAACGGGAACAGTTGAACGTCGGTCACCGTCGCCTGGCTCATGGTCGGCGTTTCAACTTCCAACACCCCACGATCGGCAAAGAACCGCCGGATCTCCGCCAGAATGGCTGCGCGCTTTAACAAATTGGCGATGGGTGCACTAGGTTGCCAGCTTGCCGTTTCGCTCATGATTATTACTCCGAAATCAAACAGGGGATGCAGTCTACCCGTATCCGGCTGCGCAAACAAACGCTTCACCCTAGCGCGAGCGGCCAGGGTAAAAAGCCCCGGGCAGAAACCCTCCGCGCCTGCGATCGCAGAGCCAATGCGACAAGATGCGATGCCACTTTTTTACATGCAACTGCTCACGCGATAAACAACAAAACAATCGTTCATGTCAAATTTCTATTCACTAACTTTAGGTATAGTTAACCCTATATTTATTGTGAGTTATCTATCCTTAATGTTTAGAGCAGATCGTCGTCCGGTTTTATGGGCCCCCAATTATAAACGTTAAGCATAGATTTCTAATTTGCCGTTTTCACAAGAATACTGGAGGAATGCAGTGCAAACCTTTAATGCCGACCTTGCCATTATTGGCGCCGGGGGTTCTGGTTTACGTGCAGCTATCGCCGCAGCGGAAGCCAATCCCCAATTAAAAATCGCACTGATCTCGAAGGTCTACCCGATGCGCAGCCATACGGTGGCGGCAGAAGGGGGCTCTGCAGCCGTCACGCAGGATCACGATTCGTTCGACTACCACTTTAACGATACCGTCGCCGGTGGCGACTGGCTTTGTGAACAGGACGTCGTCGATCACTTCGTGCACCAATGCCCGCGTGAAATGACCCAGTTGGAACAGTGGGGTTGCCCATGGAGCCGTAAACCCGACGGCTCCGTTAACGTACGCCGTTTCGGCGGCATGAAAATAGAACGCACCTGGTTCGCCGCCGATAAAACCGGCTTCCACATGCTGCATACCTTGTTCCAGACCTCGCTCAAATATCCCCAGATTCAACGTTTCGACGAGCATTTCGTGCTGGATATCCTGATCGATGACGGCCAGGCCCGCGGCCTGGTGGCGCTGAACATGATGGAAGGGACGCAGGTGCAAATCCGTGCCAACGCCGTCATTATGGCCACCGGCGGCGCCGGCAGGGTTTACCGCTACAACACCAACGGCGGCATCGTCACCGGCGACGGGATGGGCATGGCTTTCCGCCACGGCGTTCCCCTGCGCGACATGGAGTTTGTGCAGTACCACCCAACCGGCTTGCCGGGCTCGGGCATCCTGATGACCGAAGGCTGCCGCGGCGAAGGCGGCATCCTGGTCAACAAAGATGGCTACCGCTACCTGCAAGACTACGGGATGGGCCCGGAAACCCCGCTTGGCCAGCCCAAAAACAAATACATGGAACTGGGCCCGCGCGATAAAGTCTCGCAAGCGTTCTGGCATGAATGGCGCGCCGGCCGCACCATCGCCACGCCACGCGGCGATGTGGTGTATCTGGATCTGCGCCATTTAGGCGAGAAAAAGCTGCGCGAACGGTTGCCGTTTATCTGTGAGCTGGCGAAGGCCTATGTCGGCGTCGATCCGGTCACCGATCCTATCCCGGTCCGCCCCACCGCCCACTACACCATGGGGGGCATTGAAACCGATCAGCAGTGTGAAACCCGCATCAAAGGGCTGTTTGCCATCGGCGAATGTTCATCCGTGGGCCTGCACGGCGCCAACCGCCTGGGTTCCAACTCACTGGCTGAACTGGTGGTGTTCGGCCGTCTGGCCGGCGAACAGGCGGCGCAACGCGCACTGGAAGCTAACCCGGCCAATGGCAGCGCATTGGATGCCCAGAGCCGCGATGTAAACACCCGCCTGGCTAATCTCATGAAACAAGAAGGCAACGAGAACTGGGCGAAGATTCGCGACGAAATGGGGCTTTCGATGGAAGAAGGCTGCGGTATTTACCGCACGCCGGAACTGATGCAAAAAACCATCGATAAGCTGGCCGAGCTGAAAGAACGTTTCAAACGCGTCAAGATTACCGACAACTCCAGCGTCTTCAATACCGACCTGCTGTATACCATCGAATTGAGTTACGGCCTGGATGTGGCGGAATGCATGGCCCATTCCGCCTTCCAACGCAGAGAATCGCGCGGCGCTCACCAGCGCCTGGATGAGGGCTGTACCGAGCGCGATGATGTGAATTTCCTCAAGCATACGCTGGCGTTCCATAACGCGGACGGCGCGCCGCGCCTTGAATACAGCGATGTGAAGATCACCAAACTGCCTCCGGCCAAACGTGTATATGGCGGTGCTGCCGACGCGCAGGACAAGAAGGATAAGGAGCAGGCAAATGGCTGAGACAAAGACGCTGAACATAGAGATCGTGCGCTACAACCCGGAAAGCGACGCCGCGCCGCATGCCGAGATGTATGCCGTCCCTTATGATGAGCAAACCTCGCTGCTTGATGCGCTGGGCTATATCAAAGATAACCTGGCGCCCGATCTCTCTTACCGCTGGTCATGCCGCATGGCGATCTGTGGCTCCTGCGGCATGATGGTCAACCGGATCCCCAAGCTGGCATGCAAAACCTTTCTGCGCGACTACACCGCCGGTATGCGAGTAGAGGCGCTGGGTAATTTCCCGATCGAGCGCGATTTGGTGGTCGATATGACCCACTTTATCGAAAGCCTGGAAGCGATTAAGCCCTATATCATCGGCAACAATCGCAAACCGGAGGAAGGCCCCAACGTGCAGACCCCGGCGCAGATGGCGAAGTATCACCAGTTTTCCGGCTGCATTAACTGCGGCCTGTGCTACGCCGCCTGCCCACAGTTCGGCCTCAACCCAGAGTTCATCGGCCCGGCCGCCATCACGCTGGCCCACCGCTACAACCTGGACAACCGCGATCACGGCCAGAAACAGCGAATGGCGCAGCTCAACAGCGATAACGGTGTGTGGAGCTGCACCTTCGTTGGCTTCTGTTCCGAAGTCTGCCCGAAACACGTCGATCCGGCTGCCGCGATCCAGCAAGGCAAAGTGGAAAGCGCCAAAGATTTCATGATCGCCATGCTGAAGCCGCAATAAGGGAGAAATGGCAATGACAACACAACGTAAGCCTTATGTGCGCACCATGGAGCAGACATGGTGGCAAAAGCTGGGGTTCTACCGCTTTTACATGCTGCGCGAAGGCACATCGGTGCCGGCGGTCTGGTTCAGTATCGTGCTGCTGTATGGCGTTTTTGCGCTCAAAGGCGGCCCGGAAAGCTGGGCCGGTTTTGTCGGCTTCCTGCAAAACCCACTGGTGCTGCTGATTAACTTCATTGCGCTGCTGGCCGCGCTGCTGCACACCAAAACCTGGTTCGAACTGGCGCCGAAAGCGGCCAACATCGTCATACACGATGAGAAAATGGGGCCTGGGCCTATCATCAAAGCGCTGTGGGCCGTCACGATTGTCGTCAGCGTGATCATCCTGGCCGTGGCCTTACTGTAATCCGGAGGAAACATGATTAATCCAGCACCCAAACGCTCTGATGAGCCGATTTTTTGGGGATTATTCGGCGCCGGCGGTATGTGGAGCGCCATTGTTGCACCGGCCATCGTCTTACTGGTCGGCATACTTCTGCCGCTGGGCCTGTTCCCCGGTGATACGCTGGGCTACGATCGCGTATTGACGTTTTGCCAGAGCCTGATTGGCCGGCTGTTCCTGCTGCTGATGATCATTCTGCCACTGTGGTGCGGCCTACACCGTATCCACCACGGAATGCACGATCTGAAAATTCACGTGCCCGCGGGCAAATGGGTATTCTACGGGCTGGCGGCGATCCTTAGCGTCATTACCCTGATTGGGGTGATTACCCTGTAAATCTCTTCGGCGGTCAGCGCCCGTTGGCCGCCTTGCCTGATTTTCCGCTACACTGTTTACCTATCATTCGGTAAACAGGAGTTGCCAATGCGTTTCTGGTCAAAGCTTTGCGTGATGTTTTCTAGCCTTCTTTCCGTAGCCTGCAGCAACGTTACCCCACCCAAGGATGTTAAGGTCGTCGATAATTTCGACAGTCAACGCTATCTCGGCACTTGGTATGAAGTAGCGCGTTTTAATCACCGCTTTGAACGCGGCCTAGAACAGGTTACCGCCAACTACAGCCCGCGCGAAGACGGCGGCCTGAAAGTGATCAACCGTGGTTTCAATAGCCAAAAGCAAAAATGGCAGGAAAGCGTAGGCAAAGCCTACTTTATCGGTTCGGAACAGGTGGGTGCGCTGAAGGTCTCTTTCTTCGGCCCGTTTTATGGTGGCTATAACATCATTGAACTGGACCCAGACTATCGCTATGCGCTGGTATGCGGGCCAAACAGGGATTATTTGTGGCTTCTGTCACGCACACCAACCCTGGATGCCGGGGTGCGCGCCAAACTGCTGCAAACAGCACAAAGCTATGGCTTTGACACCTCAAGGCTCATTTGGGTAAAGCAGCACAGCCCCCAGGCCTAACTCAGCATGTGCCGAAAACGCGCCCCTGGCGGCGATAAATGATAGCGGCCAACGGGTCTTGGTAAATAAAATAGGGGGAACGAGCACTACGCGAGAATAGCGGGGAAAGTACCCCCACGAGCATAATATGAGAGCTCGTGGGAATACCGTTACGGGCACATTATTGCGCGCTGCGTTGAATCGCTTTTCCGCCAGCTTCAACATCTTTACCAACACCTTGCGTCGTGTTGCAAGCCACCAGAGAAGACAGCATCAGTAAAGAAAAAATCGCGATAATACCTTTTTTCAGCATAATATAATCCTTATTGGTTTTGATGAAAAAGTATGGCTCTCTAAGTTTAGTAAAGAATTTAGGAAGCTTTTTTTTTATACGGATTTTTCTACATCAATAAGGCAAACGATGCTGGCAGGCAATAACATGGGAAGCTGACTGGTGCTGAATCGGATAGCCGTTCTGCAGGAAGAGATTTGCATACCAGGGGCCTAACCCCTGGTATTCGCGCTTATTTTATTTCACGCGGGATACGTATTCACCAGAGCGGGTATCAACTTTGATCACTTCACCGATTTGCACGAACAGTGGCACTTTAACCACAGCGCCGGTAGACAGGGTGGCAGGTTTGCCGCCGGTGCCTGCAGTATCGCCTTTCAGGCCTGGATCGGTATCAACGATTTCCAGTTCAACGAAGTTTGGCGGAGTCACTGCGATCGGCTGACCATTCCACAGGGTCACGATGCACTCGGCCTGATCCAGCAGCCATTTGGCGTTATCACCAACGGCTTTCTCATCGGCAGCCAGCTGATCAAACGTTTCGTTGTTCATGAAATGCCAGAACTCACCATCGTTGTACAGGTAAGTCAGGGTCATATCCATCACGTCTGCGCCTTCGCAGGAATCGGTGGATTTAAAGGTTTTTTCCAACAATTTGCCGGTCAGCAGACGGCGCATTTTTACACGCGCAAACGCCTGGCCTTTGCCCGGTTTAACGAACTCACTGGACTCCACCGCGTAAGGTTCGCCCTCGAACATGATTTTAAGACCCGGACGGAAATCGTTGCTAGAATATGTCGCCATGATGGCCCTCTAAAAAATTTAAACTGGTAACTTAGCCAAAAAAATGGCACACATTATAACCCAAAATACGGTAGATAGAGAAGATTGGTTGCAGCAACTCGCCGATGTTATTACCGATCCCGACGAACTGCTACAGCTGCTGTCTCTGGAAAACCATCCGGAGCTGCCGTCAGGGCACGATGCCCGTCGCCTGTTCCCGCTGCGTGTACCGAGAGCGTTTGTCGCCAGAATACAACCGGGCAACGCCGACGATCCTTTGCTACGCCAGGTGCTCACCGCCAGAGAGGAGTTTATCAGCGCACCGGGGTTCAGTAACGATCCGCTAGATGAACAACGCAGCGCAGTGCCGGGCCTGCTACATAAATATGGTAACCGCGCGCTGCTGTTGGTCAAGGGCGGCTGTGCGATTAACTGCCGCTACTGCTTCCGCCGTCATTTCCCTTACCAGGATAACCAGGGCAATAAAAACAACTGGCGCCAGGCGATAGCCTATATTCGCCAACACAACGAACTGGATGAGATCATCTTCTCCGGCGGCGATCCGCTGATGGCCAAGGATCATGAACTCAGTTGGTTGATTAGCGAATTAGAGAGCATCAGCCACCTGAAGCGGCTGCGCATCCATAGCCGCCTGCCGATAGTGATCCCGGCACGGATCACCGCCGATTTATGCCAGCGCCTGGCAAGCACCCATCTGCAGGTGGTGATGGTCACGCATATCAACCACGCCAACGAAATCGATCGCGCGGTGCGCAGCAGCATGGCGCGGCTGCGGCAGGCCCGGGTGACGTTGCTGAATCAGAGCGTCCTGCTGCGCGGCATCAACGATAATGCCGATGCGCTGGCGGCATTAAGCAATGCCCTGTTCGATGCCGGCATTCTGCCTTATTACCTTCACGTACTGGATAAAGTGCAAGGCGCGGCACACTTTATGGTGAGCGATGATGAAGCCAGGGCGATTATGCATGCGCTGCTGCGCAAGGTTTCTGGTTATCTGGTACCCCGCCTGACACGCGAGATTGGCGGTGAACCCAGCAAAACGCCGCTGGACTTACGCCTGGCGCAGGATAAGTCATAAGTAGCCGTACTCTCTGCCCATTCCCCCTTAACGTCCTACCCTGTTCTTCTCTGCTTTAGTGGAGAAGATCCATTCTATAGGCCGCACCGATCTGTGGCCCACAACGCAAAAAGCCCCGTACGCAAGTACGGGGCTTTTCACTGGGTTTGATGCCTGGCAGTGTCCTACTCTCGCATGGGGAGACCCCACACTACCATCGGCGCTACGGCGTTTCACTTCTGAGTTCGGC
>NZ_BAABEM010000048.1:0-157769 GCF_039540155.1 Gibbsiella greigii | reverse complement strand
TCTTGTTGAACTTTTGCAGTTGCCAGACCGCAAGATGTTTTAACAAATCAAAAGGGGTTTTAATAACTGGCTTAAAGCTGAAAGCTTTCCGGAACCCCCAGCCTAGCTGGGGGTTTTCCATCGACAAGAAAAACGGCGCCATCAGGCACCGTTTTGTATTCGTTACAAGCAACAACTCTATGGATTAACCATAGATATTGGCACGGTCACGCAACTCTTTACCCGGTTTGAAGTGAGGCACGTACTTACCGTCCAACTCAACCTTGTCACCGGTCTTCGGGTTACGCCCAACGCGCGGAGCACGGTAGTGAAGAGAAAAACTGCCGAATCCGCGGATTTCGATGCGTTCACCCTCGGCTAGCGTTGCAGCCATGTGCTCAAGCATTTCCTTCACGGCATCCTCAACGGCCTTAGCCGGAATATGAGATTGCTGGCCAGCCAGTCTTTCAATAAGTTCAGACTTGGTCATAGTTCCTCCAAGCTTTTCAGCTAAACTACCGTATCGGGGCGGCCAGAAACCGCCCCCCGTCATTACTCGCCTTTAGCCGCTTTGAAAGCTTCAGCCATAGCGTTAGAGAAGTTACCGTCTTCCTGTTTGTTGTTAACAGTCGCGATAGCGTCTTTCTCGTCAGCTTCGTCCTTAGCACGGACGGACAGGCTTACAACGCGGTTCTTACGATCCACACCGGTGAATTTAGCTTCAACGTCATCACCAACGCTCAGAACCAGAGTTGCGTCTTCAATGCGATCGCGAGAGGCTTCAGATGCACGCAGGTAACCTTCTACGCCGCCTGCCAATTCAACTGTAGCACCTTTAGCGTCAACAGCGGTGACTTTACCAGTAACAATAGAACCTTTCTTGTTCAGAGACAGGTAGTTATTGAACGGGTCTTCAGCCAGTTGTTTCACGCCCAGAGAGATACGTTCGCGCTCTGCGTCAACCTGCAGAACAACCGCTGCGATTTCGTCGCCTTTCTTGTATTCACGAACTGCTTCTTCGCCTGCAACGTTCCAGGAGATGTCAGACAGGTGAACCAGGCCGTCGATGCCGCCATCCAGGCCGATGAAGATACCGAAGTCAGTGATAGACTTGATTTTACCTTCAACGCGGTCGCCCTTGTTGTGGGTTTCAGCAAATTGCTGCCATGGGTTGGATTTGCATTGTTTCAGGCCCAGGGAGATACGACGACGTTCTTCGTCGATGTCCAGAACCATAACTTCCACAACGTCGCCCACGTTAACCACTTTGGACGGATGGATGTTTTTGTTGGTCCAATCCATTTCGGAAACGTGTACCAGACCTTCAACGCCTTCTTCGATTTCTACGAAGCAGCCGTAATCAGTCAGGTTGGTCACGCGGCCAGTCAGCTTGGTGCCTTCTGGGTAACGTTTCGCGATAGCAACCCATGGATCTTCGCCCAGCTGTTTCAGGCCCAGGGAAACACGCGTACGTTCGCGGTCGAACTTCAGAACTTTAACAGTGATTTCATCACCAACATTAACGATTTCGCTTGGGTGCTTAACGCGTTTCCAAGCCATATCAGTGATGTGCAGCAGGCCATCTACGCCGCCCAGATCAACGAATGCACCGTAGTCAGTGAGGTTCTTAACGATACCTTTAACTTCCATGCCTTCCTGCAGGTTTTCCAGCAGTTGATCGCGCTCTGCGCTGTTTTCGGATTCGATGACGGCACGGCGAGAAACAACAACGTTGTTGCGTTTCTGATCCAGCTTGATGACTTTGAACTCAAGCTCTTTGCCTTCCAGATGCAGGGTGTCGCGTACTGGGCGCACGTCAACCAGGGAACCTGGCAGGAACGCACGGATGCCGTTCAGCTCGACAGTGAAGCCACCCTTCACTTTGCCGTTGATCACACCGACAACAGTCTCAGCGTCTTCGTATGCTTTTTCCAGCGTGATCCAAGCTTCGTGACGTTTAGCTTTTTCACGGGACAGCAGAGTTTCACCGAAGCCGTCTTCAACAGCGTCCAGAGCAACGTCAACTTCGTCGCCAACCTGGATTTCCAGTTCGCCCTGGGCATTTTTGAATTGCTCTGCCGGAATGGCGGATTCAGATTTCAGACCGGCATCAACCAGTACTACGTCTTTATCGATAGCAACAACAACGCCACGAACGATGGAACCCGGGCGGGTTTCGATTTCTTTTAAGGATTCTTCAAAGAGTTGAGCGAAAGATTCAGTCATGTTTAATCTTCAGGGTTCTTTAGTTTAACGTCCATTTAGCTTCATGCCGAATGGGGTTGTTTCACATCCCTGCCTTTGCTCCATGCCGGCAAGGTTACTAATAGCGATAAATTTTACCCAATATATCAGAATAGTGCTATGACAATACGCTAACAAAAACAAATTACGCCGCCGAGCTATTGCTGCGGCAACGCCAAAATGGTTTGCGCATGTGCCAACGCACGCTGGATGACCTCGTCGATCGACATACTGGTTGAGTCCAGTATGAGCGCTTCAGGGGCCGGCACCAGAGGTGCGACAGGCCTGTTGCGGTCGCGAGTATCCCGTTCCTTTATCTCGGCTAAAAGACGTTCGAAGTTAACATTAAAGCCTTTTTCTTGCAACTGCAGCATGCGCCGCTGCGCGCGTTCTTCCGCGCTGGCGTCAAGGAAAATTTTCACCGGCGCGTCCGGGAACACCACCGTGCCCATATCGCGGCCATCGGCAATCAGGCCGGGCGCTTCGCGAAACGCGCGCTGGCGGCGCAGCAGCGCTTCACGCACGCGTGGAAAGGCAGCGGCCTGCGATGCCGTGTTGCCGACGGTTTCAGTGCGGATCTCATTACTGACGTCCTCACCTTCTAAAATGACCTGTAGCCTGCCGTCCTGGGCAATGAAACGGACGTCAAGATGTGCTGCCAGCGGTACCAGCGCTTCTTCTGAAGCGATATCGACCTGGTGGTGCAAAGCGGCCAGCGCCAACACGCGATAGATCGCGCCGGAATCCAGCAAACGCCAACCAAGGGACTCGGCCAACGCTTTACACAGCGTGCCCTTGCCTGCACCACTTGGCCCATCAACGGTTATCACCGGGGCTATAGCCGTCATTTTCTTCTCCTTCAGGTAAAAACCGTGCAAGGGGCCTGGCGGCGCCCCTGCTGGCCTGCGCCATTGTCGGGCAGGTTCGGGGCATATTATACCTAGCCATCACGGGAACTGTTACCCTGGAACCGTCTGGTTATTAAAAATAAGCGCTGGCGCGCATTAATACACTGCATCAGGGGCGCCAAAAGCACAGGCCGCACAAGGCGGCCTGTTTAACGCAGAGATAGCACTTACCCACAGCGCCGCGTTTAATAGCTGTCCACCAGCACGTCACGCCGCCGGTTGGCGCTCTTTTTCCTGCCCTGGACCACGATCCCCACGGCAATCACGCCCAGGCTAAGCACGCCGGTCGCCACGATCTCCATACGATGGGCCGGCATGATGAACATAACCGCCAATACCGCCACGATAAAGGCGATCACCAGATAGGTTAGCCCTGGGAACAACCACATTTTAAAGCTAATGGTTTCGCCCTGCGCTTCCCGTTGGCGGCGCATGCGCAGGTGCGCGATGGAAATCACCAGGTAAACCAGTAACGCAATCGCCCCCGAACTGGCCAGCAGGAAGCTGAACACCTCGGCTGGCGCGACGTAGTTGGCGAACACGGCCAAAAACGCCGCGATAGTCGACATCAATACCGCACAGTACGGGGTGCCCACGCGGTTAGTGCGTTTGCACACGGCCGGCGCATCACCGCGTGCGCCAAGAGAAAACAGCATACGCGACGAGGTATAAAGTGCGGAGTTCAGGCAACTGGTCACCGCCACCAACACCACAATATCCACAATCAGTTTTGCATGCGGGATCCCCATCCGCTCAAGCACCGTTTGATAAGAGCCAACGCTGGGCAGGCTGCTGTCATTCCAGGGAACCAGCGCCAGTACGATGAAAATGGAAAGCAGATAGAACAAGCCAATACGCCAAATCACCGAATTGGTGGCCTTGGTGATTTCCCGCCCTGGGTTTTTCGATTCGGCCGCGGCGATAGTCACGATTTCCGTCCCCATAAAGGAAAACATCGTGGTCAGTATCGCCGCCAGCACGGCGCCAAAGCCGTTGGGCATAAAACCATGGGTATCATAGATATGAGAAATGCCGCTCACGCTGCTGCCCGGCAGCAAACCAAAAATCGCCAGCAGCCCCAGCGCGATAAAACCGACGATGGCCGCCACCTTCAGCAAGGCGAACCAGAATTCAAACTCACCGTAGTTTTTCACGCTGAACAGGTTAGTGGCGGTGAGCAACAGCGTGATCACCAAAGTAAATACCCAGATGGCGATGCCGGGGAACCAGGCGTGCAAAATCGTCGCCGCAGCGTTCGCTTCTAGTGGAATCACCAACACCCAAAACCACCAGTACAGCCAGCCGATGGTAAAGCCGGCCCAGCGACCGATCGCTTTTTCGGCGTAGGTTGAAAACGATCCGGTATCCGGTGAGGCAATCGCCATTTCCGCCAGCATACGCATGACCAGCACAACCAAAGCCCCCGCCGCCGCATAAGCCAGCAACACCGCCGGCCCGGCTTCAGCGATAGCATGTGATGAGCCGACAAACAGCCCTGCTCCAATAACCCCGGCAATTGACAACATCGTGACATGCCGTGGTTTCAGTCCTTGCTGGAGGTGATTCCCATTAACACTATGACTCATTAGTACCCCATCCCGCTCTGACATCATTTATTCTGGCTTATGTTTTTCACTCATTGATAAAGCCGCCATAAAATAAACAGAGCAAATTCCATGCCACAAAAAACGGCCAGTGCACATGGGGTTCTAGGATTCAGTGATAACAACAAGATGATTTGTAAGGCGTTTGTTTTTTATCCAGCCTGGCTGGGAGATAAAATGCGCCATACTGCAGCCATGCACCACCAGCGGGCACAAAAGTAGTGCACAGTGACACACTTAAAATTGATAAGTATAAAAAGATAAATATCGTTATATACCATTATCTTGCTTATATTTAGCAGTCGGCGCTTAAGCCCGGCACTTATAAGGGAAACGTATGTCCCCGTCTCGCCAAAAAGCAAAACCCCCTGCGGGCCAAAGGCCGACAGGGGGTTAATACCAAGGGCGGCAATTATGCCAATTGGCTAATACGGATTAACTGCTCAAAATAGTCCGGGAAGGTTTTCGCGGTACATTTTGGATCGAGGATCGTCACCGGCGTATCAGACAGCGCCACCAGTGAGAAGCACATCGCCATACGGTGATCGTTGTAAGTGCCGATTTCAGCTGCGCGCAGCTTGGCCGGCGGCACCACTCGGATAAAATCCTCGCCCTCTTCCACTTCCGCGCCGACTTTACGCAGTTCGATCGCCATCGCCGCCAGGCGATCGGTCTCTTTCACGCGCCAGTTGTAGATGTTGCGGATGGTAGTCGGCCCTTCGGCAAACAAGGCGGTGGTGGCAATGGTCATTGCCGCGTCAGGGATATGGTTCATATCCATATCGATGCCTTTGAGACTACCGCGAGTGCACTCAATAAAATCATCGCCCCAAACGACCTTCGCGCCCATTTTTTCCAGCACGTGAGCAAATTGGGTGTCGCCCTGCACGCTGTTCTTACCAATGCCGGTAACGCGCACCGTGCCGCCCCGAATGGCCCCCGCCGCCAGGAAATAAGAGGCAGAGGAAGCATCGCCTTCCACCAGATACTCGCCCGGGGAACGGTAGGTTTGCTGCCCACGGATGTGAAACACGCGGTAGTTTTCGTGGCTGACCGCAACGCCGAAGGTTGCCATCAGGTGCAGCGTGATATCAATGTAGGGTTTAGAAACCAATTCGCCTTTGATATGGATGTGGGTGTCTTGTTCCGCCAGCGGTGCCATCATCAACAACGCCGTCAGGAACTGGCTGGAGACGCTGCCGTCAACGCTGACGTCGCCGCCACGGAAACCGCCGCGCAGGCGCAGCGGCGGATAACCGCTCTGCTCCAGATAATCGATAACCGCGCCCCCCTGGCGCAGGGCATCCACCAGGTGGCCAATCGGCCGTTCCTTCATCCGGGGTTCCCCCGTCAGCACCACATCGCCGTGCCCCAGGCACAAGGCCGCTGCCAGCGGGCGCATAGCGGTGCCTGCGTTGCCCAGGAACAATTCCAACGGCTGTTTGGCCTGCAACGGCCCCGCCACACCGGTCACACGACAGGTCGTACGATCGTCAGAGAGCTGGTAAGACACCCCCAACGCCTGCAGCGCATTAAGCATATGGCGCACGTCATCACTGTCCAACAGGTTAGTCAGCGTCGTGGTCCCTTCGGCGAAGGCCGATAGCAACAGCGCCCGGTTGGATACGCTCTTCGAGCCAGGTAAGTTGACGGTGCCATCGACCAAAGCAACCGGTTGTAACGTCAGGGAATCAGCCATGTAAACCACACTCTCCAAATCTGATAAACGAAACGGCCCCGGGCAAAACCGGGGCCGCTTTAACATACAGGAACAACAGCCCGCCCACCGGGGATTGGGCTAACACAATTAACCGTGGCGGCGCTCGAAATCAACCATAAAGTCGGTCAGCGCCTGAACGCCGGCCAGCGGCATGGCGTTATAGATGGAGGCGCGCATGCCGCCCACCACACGGTGCCCTTTCAGCGCCTGCAGGCCCGCCGCTTCGGCTTCGCTGAGGAACACTTTATCCAGCGCGGCATCGGCCAGTTGGAACGGCACGTTCATCTTGGAACGGTTAGATGGCGCCACCTGGTTACGATAGAAATCGGAGCTATCAATGGTGCCATACAGCAGTTCGGCCTTGGCCTGGTTGCGTTTTTCCATTTCCACCAGCCCGCCTTGCTCTTTCAGCCATTTAAACACCAGGCCGGAAAGATACCAGGCAAAAGTCGGCGGGGTGTTAAACATGGAGCCGTTTTCGGCCAGAACGGTGTAATCAAGAATCGAAGGGACTTCCTGGCGTGCTTTGCCCAGCAGATCTTCACGGACAATCGCCAGCGTCAGCCCCGCCGGGCCGACATTTTTCTGCGCGCCGGCATAGATAACGCCAAAACGGCTCACGTCTATCGGGCGGGAAAGAATGGTGGAGGAGAAGTCGCCAATCACGATACTGTCAGCGAAATCCGGGGTTTCATCGATAGCCACGCCGTCGATGGTTTCGTTCGGGCAGTAGTGAACATAAGCGGCATCCGCGCTCAACTGCCATTCGCTCATCGGTTTGATCGCCCGCAGCCCGTCAACGGTGGTTTGGACGTCGATAATGTTCGGCGTGCAATATTTTTGCGCTTCTTTAATCGCGCTGTGGGCCCAGTAACCGCCGTCAATGTAGTCAGCGCTGGTTTTATCGCCCAGCAGGTTTAACGGCAGGGCGGCGAATTGCGCGCGGGCGCCACCATGGCAAAACAGCACCTTGTAGTTGTCAGGGACTTTCAGCAGATCGCGCAGATCTTGTTCCGATTGCTCAGCAACGGCGAGAAATTCCTTACTGCGGTGGCTGATCTCCATTACCGAAGTACCAAGGCCATGCCAGTTGCATAGCTCCTGTTCTGCACGACGCAACACTTCTACCGGCAACATCGCCGGGCCAGAACTAAAATTATAAACCTGAGTCATTTCCCCTCACCACATTCACTATTTTTGCCAATGGTTCTGGCTTAGATAATACGCCCGAAACCAGACGATGTCTCGCAATTGGTCGGGCGTCGGCTCCCCAACGGCAACCTACAACGATCGCGCTCAATGGCAAAACACCGCTTCATTATGTTGAAAACACGTCTGACGGTTTTATCACTCGCGCCATACGGCTGCAATGCTTATTCGCCCCCTGGCAATGCCTGCGAGGCGCACGCTCCAGCAGGCATTGCCGGTATGGCCGCATTTTTTACCACAGAAAGCGGTGATGCTGGATGATTCAATCGGTTAGCCTGGTTTTTTATGCTGTATTCCGCCGCGCCGCCGCCCCCGCTTAACTGCGGAATAATTTGGCGCGTAAGCGCACGGCGCTAAGCGCCGCTGGGCAATATGGCGCTATACACGGCGTATAGCGTGCACGTTGATTTTCCCGCAGGGCTAACTCATTGATTCACAATTATTACACTTACTATCTTTAGGGGTTTAATCCACCTGGCGGAATACATGGAGCTTAAGGTCAAAAGCCCGTATTATGGCGGGTTTCCGTCCGCTCAAAATAGTGAAGGCCATGACGCAAACTTTTATCCCTGGTAAAGACGCCGCGCTGGAAGACTCCATAGCCCGTTTCCAACAAAAACTCATCGATCTGGGTTTTAATATTGAAGAAGCCTCCTGGCTTAACCCGGTGCCACACGTATGGTCGGTGCACATCCGCGATCGCGACTGCCCGCTGTGCTTTACCAACGGCAAAGGCGCCAGTAAAAAAGCCGCGCTGGCCTCGGCGCTGGGCGAGTACTTTGAGCGCCTGTCCACCAACTATTTCTTCGCCGATTTCTATTTGGGCAAACGCATCGCCGAAGGCGATTTCGTGCACTACCCCAATGAAAAATGGTTCCCGATTCCGGCCGATGAAACGCTGCCGGCCGGCATCCTCGATGAACGGTTACAGGCATTCTACGATCCGGAGCAAGAACTGCGCACCAGCGATCTGGTCGATCTGCAGTCCGGCAATGCTGAACGCGGGATCTGCGCCCTGCCGTTCACCCGCCAATCCGATCGGCAAACCGTGTACATCCCAATGAATATCATCGGCAACCTGTACGTTTCCAACGGCATGTCCGCGGGCAATACCGCCAATGAAGCGCGCGTGCAGGGGTTGTCGGAAGTCTTCGAACGCTATGTGAAGAACCGCATCATCGCCGAAGCCATCAGCCTGCCGGAAATTCCTGCCGCGGTGCTGAACCGCTACCCCGGCGTGGTCGAAGCCATTGCCCGGCTGGAAGAAGAAGGCTTCCCGATTCTGGCGTATGACGCCTCTTTAGGCGGCAAATACCCGGTCATCTGCGTGGTGCTGTTCAACCCAACCAACGGCACCTGCTTTGCGTCCTTCGGCGCACACCCGGATTTCGGCGTGGCATTGGAGCGTACCGTCACCGAACTGCTGCAGGGCCGTAGCCTGAAAGATCTGGACGTGTTTACCGCCCCGACCTTCGATGATGAAGAAGTGGCTGAACATGCCAACCTGGAAACCCATTTTATCGACTCCAGCGGCCTGATATCCTGGGACATGTTCAAGCAGGACCCCGATTATCCCTTCGTTGACTGGACGTTCAGCGGCAGCACGGAACAAGAGTTCGCCACCCTGATGAGTATCTTCGATCAGGAAGGTGCCGAAGTGTACATTGCCGACTACCAACATTTGGGCGTATACACCTGCCGCATTATCGTTCCCGGCATGTCGGACATTTACCCTGCGGAAGATCTACTGCTGGCCAACAACAGCATGGGGGCGCACCTGCGTGAAACCCTGCTGCAATTGCCGGGCAGCGAGTGGCAGGCACCAGAGTATCTGGCGTTGATTCAGCGCCTGGACGACGAAGGCCTGGATGATTTCACCCGCGTCCGTGAACTGCTGGGCATCGCGCCGGGCAAAGACAACGGCTGGCATACGCTGCGCGTGGGCGAACTCAAAGCCATGCTGGCGCTGGCCGGCGGCGATCTGGAACAGGCGCTGGCCTGGGTGGAGTGGACGCAGGATTTCAACGCGTCGGTATTTACGCCAGCACGCGCCAATTATTACCGTTGCTTACAGACGTTGCTGCTGTTGGCGATGGAAGACGAGCGCGACAGCGCGCAGTATTATCATGCGTTTGTCAAAATGTATGGTCAGGAGGCGGTAGACGCGGCCTCAGCAGCCATCAGCGGCGAGGCGTGTTTCAACGGATTATTCGCCATTGATAGTGATTTACAGGCCCTGCCAGCCCATCAGGCGCTGTTGGCTGCCTATGAAAAACTGCAGCAGGCGAAACGCCGTTATTGGGCACAGGCATAAGCCATTGCCTTCAGCGCCGGTGTAACGCCGGCGCTATTCAGCCAGAAGTTCAAATACATTAATTAAATTTAGGTATTACCAAGTTTAGCACGTCTTTTTTATTTTCTTAATTAAACAAGCAGTTACCGGCATTCTCACCCGCTCGCCAATTAATTGTTGCACATTGGTAAATTAATAATTAAACGATGATGAAAGTTTAATTTCCGAAAAGCGATAAAATCAGCAGTGTTTTATCCGCAAAAATGGCTACAACGTCACATTTTCAAAATTTTACGCAAAGATTAAAAAATATTTTTTCATTTAAAATCAATATAATACTAGCATTACCCGTAGTTTTTTTACGGTTTTAGGCCGCTTTACTTCCTTACGTTATGATCCAAATCAATTTTTACCCTATACTGCTTTGCTAGTATCTCATTGCGTTGTTTTAACCCTTTAGAGCGAGAGTTGGTGTGAAAGCTGACAACACCTTTGACCTGTTATTACCTGCCGCAATGGCGAAAGTCGCCGAAGATGCAGGCGTTTATAAAGCTACCAAGCACCCGCTAAAAACTTTTTATTTGGCGATTAATGCCGGCGTATTCATTTCCATCGCATTTGTGTTCTATATCACAGCAACTACCGGCACCGCCGGCGTACCCTTCGGCCTGGCAAAACTGGTCGGCGGTATCTGCTTCTCGATGGGGCTGATGCTGGTAGTGGTATGCGGCGCCGATCTGTTTACCTCAACGGTATTAACCGTCATCGCCAAGGCCAGTGGGCGCATTACCTGGCGCCAACTGGCAGCCAACTGGATCAATGTCTATATTGGTAATCTGATCGGCGCGCTGTTCTTCGTCGCTTTAATCTGGTTCTCCGGCGAATATATGGTGGCAAACGGCCAGTGGGGGCTGAATGTGTTGCAAACAGCAGACCACAAGGTTCACCACACATTCATCGAAGCGGTCTGCCTTGGCATCTTGGCTAACCTGATGGTATGCCTGGCAATCTGGATGAGCTATTCCGGCCGCACACTAATGGACAAGATGTTCGCCATGATCCTTCCGGTAGCCATGTTTGTTGCCAGCGGCTTCGAACACAGCATCGCAAATATGTTTATGATCCCTATGGGTATTGTGGTTAAAGACTTCGCCACACCTGAATTTTGGCAAGCCGTAGGGGCAGCACCAGAGCAGTTCGCTCACCTGACCGTAAGCAACTTTATCATTGATAATCTGATCCCCGTCACCATTGGCAACATCATCGGCGGCGGCCTGCTGGTTGGGCTGACTTACTGGGTAATTTATCTGCGCGGCGCACAACAGCACTAAACTGTGTTATGACCGCAGCGACGGGTTTACAAAGAAATCCACATTAGAAGGTAGGTGTACAATGACCGAACTTAACGAGAAGTTAGCCAAAGCCTGGGAAGGTTTCAGCAAAGGCGACTGGCAGAATGAAGTCAACGTTCGTGACTTCATCCAGAAAAACTATACGCCTTATGAAGGTGACGAATCCTTCCTGGCTGGCGCAACTCAGGCCACCACCACTCTGTGGGACAAAGTTATGGAAGGGATCAAACTGGAAAACCGCACCCATGCGCCAGTTGATTTCGATACCAGCCTTGCTTCTACCATTACTTCTCACGATGCCGGCTACATCAATAAAGATCTGGAAACCGTGGTTGGTCTGCAGACTGAAGCCCCACTGAAACGTGCGCTGATCCCATTCGGCGGCATCAAAATGATCGAAAACTCCTGCAAGGCGTACGATCGTGAGCTGGATCCACAGCTGAAAAAAGTCTTCACCGAATATCGTAAAACCCACAACCAGGGCGTATTCGACGTCTACACGCCGAACATCCTGCGTTGTCGTAAATCCGGCGTGCTGACCGGTCTGCCAGATGCTTACGGCCGTGGCCGTATTATCGGTGACTACCGTCGCGTAGCGCTGTACGGTATCGACTACCTGATGCAAGACAAGTTTAACCAGTTCACTTCACTGCAAAGCAAACTGGAAAACGGTGAAGATCTGGAAGCCACCATCCGTCTGCGTGAAGAAATCGCCGACCAGCACCGTGCTCTGGGCCACATCAAAGAAATGGCGGCCAAATACGGTTGCGACATTTCCGGCCCGGCAACCACCGCTCAGGAAGCTGTGCAGTGGACCTACTTCGGCTACCTGGCTGCGGTTAAATCGCAGAACGGCGCTGCCATGTCCTTCGGCCGCGTGTCTACCTTCCTCGACGTTTACTTTGAACGTGATATCAAGGCAGGCAAACTGAACGAAGAACAAGCTCAGGAACTGATCGACCACCTGGTCATGAAACTGCGTATGGTGCGTTTCCTGCGTACGCCTGAATATGATGAGCTGTTCTCCGGCGACCCAATCTGGGCCACCGAATCACTGGGCGGTATGGGTGTCGACGGCCGTACTCTGGTTACCAAAAACAGCTTCCGTTTCCTGAACACCCTGTACACCATGGGGCCGTCTCCGGAACCGAACATGACCATCCTGTGGTCTGAAAAACTGCCACTGAACTTCAAGAAATTCGCGGCGAAAGTGTCCATCGATACGTCTTCCGTTCAGTACGAAAACGACGACCTGATGCGCCCAGACTTCAACAACGATGACTACGCCATCGCCTGTTGCGTCAGCCCAATGGTTGTGGGTAAACAAATGCAGTTCTTCGGCGCGCGCGCTAACCTGGCGAAAACCATGCTTTACGCCATCAACGGCGGCGTTGACGAAAAAATGAAAATGCAGGTTGGCCCGAAAGAAGCGCCAATGATGGACGACGTGCTGGACTATGACAAAGTCATGGAACGCATGGACCACTTTATGGATTGGCTGGCCAAACAGTATGTGACCGCGCTGAACATCATCCACTACATGCATGATAAATACAGCTACGAAGCATCACTGATGGCGCTGCACGATCGCGACGTTTACCGCACCATGGCCTGTGGTATCGCCGGCCTGTCTGTGGCTGCCGACTCCCTGTCCGCCATCAAATACGCGAAAGTGTCCACCATCCGTGACGAAGACGGCCTGGCGGTAGACTTTAAAGTTGAAGGCGAATATCCGCAGTTCGGTAACAACGATCCGCGCGTTGATGACATCGCCTGCGATCTGGTTGAACGTTTCATGAAGAAAATTCAGAAACTGACCACCTACCGCAACGCCGTGCCAACGCAGTCCGTTCTGACCATTACCTCTAACGTGGTTTATGGTAAGAAAACCGGTAACACTCCGGATGGTCGCCGCGCTGGCGCGCCATTTGGTCCTGGCGCCAACCCAATGCACGGCCGCGATCAGAAAGGTGCTGTGGCTTCCCTGACTTCCGTAGCTAAACTGCCGTTTGCCTACGCGAAAGACGGTATCTCCTACACCTTCTCCATCGTGCCTAATGCGTTGGGTAAAGACGAAGATGTACGCAGAACCAACCTAGCAGGCCTGATGGACGGTTACTTCCACCATGAGTCCGCTATCGAAGGTGGCCAGCACCTGAACGTTAACGTCATGAACCGCGAAATGCTGCTGGATGCGATGGAAAACCCTGAGAAATATCCTCAGTTGACCATCCGCGTATCTGGTTACGCCGTGCGTTTCAACTCGCTGACCAAAGAACAGCAACAGGACGTTATCACCCGTACCTTCACCAAAACCATGTAAGGTACTGTGAGCGGGCGCTTCTCCGCCCGCTTCCTGGTAAATCAGGGCCGGTCTATTCCGGCCCTTTTAACAACCAAATCAACATCCCTGACTCGCATGAGTCTGCTTTGCCAGGCAGCTATTGCCCTAAAACGTAAGTAGCGGAAATACGGAGCGCCGGCGGTTACGCCGCGAACCGACAGGCTGAGTAATAACGCCAACGCGCCTGCAACTTACAGTACGACAGGTATATACTTGATGGATGTCCGGCAAAACAGTTATTCGGTATAATCGCCGGTTAGCAGGAATGGTTTCATTTGCCCCGCTGTGGGTAGCCACATCGTATCCCCCTGCTCCCCGCAATAAAGCCGGTTTTTAGAGGCTGCGTTTGACAGCCCATATTGGAGAGATTCCCGCAATGTCAGTGAAAGGTCGCATTCACTCTTTTGAATCCTGTGGCACGGTTGATGGCCCAGGGATACGTTTTATCGTTTTCTTCCAGGGTTGTCTGATGCGCTGCCTGTATTGCCATAACCGCGATACCTGGGATACCCACGCCGGGACGGAAGTCACCGTGGAAGACCTGATGAAAGACACCGTATCCTATCGCCACTTTATGAACGCCTCCGGCGGCGGCGTTACCGCATCCGGTGGTGAGGCCATCTTGCAGGCCGAATTTGTCCGCGACTGGTTCCGTGCCTGCCATAAGGAAGGCATCAACACCTGCCTGGATACGAATGGCTTTGTTCGCCGTTACGATCCGGTCATTGATGAACTGCTCGACACCACCGATCTGGTCATGCTCGATCTCAAACAGATGAACGATGATATTCACCAGAACCTGGTCGGCGTGTCCAACCACCGTACGCTGGACTTTGCCCGTTACCTGGCGAAACGCAATCAGCGCACCTGGATCCGTTACGTGGTAGTACCCGGCTGGTCTGATGACGATAAGTCCGCCCATATGCTGGGTGAGTTCACGAAGGACATGAGCAACATTGAGAAAATCGAATTGCTGCCTTACCACGAGTTGGGCAAGCACAAATGGATTGCCATGGGGGAAGAGTACAAGCTGGATGGCGTGCATCCACCCACAACCGAGACGATGGATCGCGTAAAAGGCATCCTGGAAGGTTACGGGCATAAAGTCATTTACTAACCTTCCCTGCCCTGGCCCCTTCCCTTATGGCAATGGGCCATATTCATTCCGCAAATAAAATACGCTGGGTTATCCGGCGTGCATTATCAAGCCGCTGCCAGCGGCGTGTGGTGGTGATCCGGTTTACGCAGCAGCATAACCAGGTAGACCAACGCCACCAACGCAATCATCACGAACAGTAAGCGATCGGAGTAATTCTGCATCAGCATGGCGGTCATGCTGGGGCCAAGCAGGCTACCGATGGTGTAGCTCATCAACAGAGCCTGGTTCATCGCCACCAACTCATGCGGCAACGCTTTCTCGCAGGCCCAGGACATGGCGACCGGGTACAGCGTAAAACCGGCGCAGCCCAGCATAAACAGCGACGGCGCCATGCCGTAGTTGCTCAGCATCGCCACGCTGGCGAGGATCACTATAAACACCTGAATACGCAGCACCAGCAAGCGGCCATAGCGATCGGCCATGCGCCCAACCGGCCACTGGCCGACGATGCCGGCGCTGATCAACAACGCCATCCAGTAACCGACGTGAGCATCGTTCATCCCCTGATGGGATAAATACAGCGGCATTAAGCCATACAGCGAACCCAGCACCATGCCGGAAATGATACAACCGTGCATCCCCAGCCGTGCGCTGCGGCGCTTCAGCATCGGCCAGACGGCGACCCGTGCGGGGGTATTGTCTTCACGGCCGACGCGGGCAAACAGCATCGGCAACATCGCCGCGGCAACCAACGCGATCGCCCAGGGCAAGACCTGCATCAGTTCCGTTGAAACACCGCTAAGCAGGATTTGCCCGGCCACAGTGCCCAAGTAATACACCATCATATACGCAGCCAGCAATTGGCCACGGTTGGCCAGCGTACCGCTGCGCAGCAAAGCGCTTTCAACGATCACCCAGATCCAGGCGCAGCCCACGCCGGCAAAGAAACGCCAGCCTATCCAGCTCCAAAAATCCAATGACAGCGCCATGCCTGCGGTGGCTACGGCAAACAGTAAACAAGAAAGATGGTAACTGCCGGTAAAACCGATGCGCTGAATCAGCTTACCGGCAGTCAGGGTGCCGACCAGGTTGCCGGTAAAATAGGCCGAACTCACCATGCCGATTTTCCAGGTTGATAGCTGGGCATGTGTTAACCAAAGCGGAACCAGAGTATTCAATACGGCAATCGAAACCGTAAGCAACAACAAACCACAGAGCAGCATCAGCACTGGGCGAGAGTATGCGGACATAGTGAGATGGAAACCGAACACGCAAGAGAAAGTGCGCGCATCATGCCACTGGCGATAAAAAAGTCAATCCACTCTGTGGGGTACAGCGCACAATATGTTTATCGCCACTAAGCAAAGGAGCTAGCGCATGGGTTTAAGGGAAAAATACTTAATAGAAACGGAGGGAACAAGCGTATTGATGCGGGGGAAACAGCGCTGTCAACCAAGCAACGAACCCCTTCGCCTAACGGCGAAGGGGAACGAAACACCGATCAGCCGATAAACTCAAGGCCGTTCATATAAGGGCGCAACACTTCAGGCACCTGAATGCGGCCATCGGCCTGCTGGTAGTTTTCCAGCACCGCGACCAAGGTGCGGCCAACCGCCAGGCCGGAACCGTTCAGTGTGTGCACCAGGCGCGGCTTTTTCTCCGCTTTATTGCGGCAACGCGCCTGCATGCGGCGTGCCTGGAAATCCCACATATTGGAACAGGAAGAGATTTCACGGTAGGTGTTCTGTGCCGGCAGCCAAACCTCAAGATCGTAGGTTTTGCAGGAGCCGAAGCCCATATCACCGGTGCACAACAGCACCTTGCGGTATGGCAGGTTCAGCAACTGCAGCACCTTTTCCGCATGGCCGGTAAGTTCTTCCAATGCATCCATGGAATCTTCAGGGCGGACGATCTGCACCATTTCAACTTTATCAAACTGGTGCATACGGATCAGGCCGCGGGTATCGCGCCCGTAAGAACCGGCTTCCGAACGGAAGCATGGCGTATGCGCCGTCAGCTTCAGGGGCAGGGTTTCTTCATCCAGGATCTCATCGCGCATCAGGTTGGTCAGCGGCACTTCCGCCGTTGGGATCAGCGCATAGTTGCTGGTCGCCGCTTCTTCTTCCAGCGGGCGGGTATGGAACAAATCTTCGCCAAACTTCGGCAGTTGCCCGGTCCCGTACAGCGAAGCGTGGTTCACCAGGTAAGGCACGTAGGCTTCCTGATAGCCGTGCTGCTCAGTGTGCAGATCCAGCATAAACTGCGCCAGCGCGCGGTGCATCCGGGCGATTTGCCCTTTCATGACCACAAAGCGCGCGCCGGAAAGCTTCACGCCGGCGGCGAAATCCAGCCCGCTGGCCATTTCGCCCAGCTCAACGTGATCGCGCACCGGGAAATCAAATTGGCGCGGCTCGCCCCAATGGCTAACCTCCAGGTTTTCGCTGTCATCTTTACCGTTCGGCACGGCGTCGTCCGGCAGGTTCGGGATGGTCAGCGCATAGTCACGGATGGTGTTCTGCAGTTGTTCCAGCTCGGTTTTAGCGGCATCCAGCTTTTCACCCAGTTCACTGACTTCACGGCGCAGCGGCTCAATATCTTCCCCGCGCGCTTTTGCTGCGCCGATGGATTTCGATCGGGAGTTACGTTCTGCCTGCAATGTTTCAGTTTCTACTTGCAGAACCTTGCGGCGTTCTTCTTGCGAACGCAGCAGATCCAGATCCAGTTTGAAGCCTCTGCGAGCCAGTTTTTCGGCGACTGCGTCTAGCTCATTACGCAGCAGATTGGGATCGAGCATGCTAATCCTGTGCTTGTTGTTATTGAAAGAAAAATTGTCGTTTTACGCTGCGATGAAAAGCAGCGTAAAAAGGGAAACGAATACCCGCTAACCTTACCGCAACGGCAACGCTAGCGGTAGCGTTTTGTCGGGCTATTTTGGTCCTGCTCTGCCAGCCACGCCAACTTCTCGCCGATTTTCCCTTCCAACCCACGCGAGGCCGGATAGTAGTAGCGCGTATTGGCCATTTCCTTCGGGAAGTAGTTCTCACCCGCAGCGTAGGCATTGGGCTCATCGTGAGCGTAGCGGTACTCGGCGCCCAGCCCCATTTCTTTCATCAGCTTGGTGGGCGCATTGCGCAGGTGCTCCGGCACATCATAATCGGCCATCTCTTTGGCATCGCGCATGGCCGCTTTGAACGCGGTATACACCGCATTGCTCTTCGGCGCGCAGGCCAGATATACGATAGCCTGGGCGATAGCACGCTCGCCTTCCGCCGGGCCAACGCGGGTAAAGCAGTCCCAGGCGGCGATCGCCACCTGCATCCCGCGCGGATCGGCATTGCCGACATCTTCCGATGCGATCGCCAACAGCCGGCGCGCCACGTAGAGCGGATCGCCGCCGGCGGTGATGATGCGGGCGTACCAATACAGTGCGGCGTCCGGCGCGGAACCGCGCACCGATTTATGCAGCGCCGAGATCAGATCGTAATAGCGGTCGCCCTTGTTATCAAACCGCACGCTACGTTCGCCGGAGACTTCTTTCAGCAGCGCCGGCGTCAACAGGCGTATACCGCGGGCATCGGTCTCAGCCATGTCAGCCATCATCTCCAGGCTGTTCAGCGCGCGCCGCGCATCGCCGTTCACCAGCTCGGCGATCATGCGGCGCGTTTCATCAGGCAGCTCAATATTCTGCCCCGCCAGGCCGCGGCTGCTGTCGTTCATCGCCTGATCCAGCACCTGGCAGATATCCTCCACCGTCAACGCTTTTAGCAGATACACACGCGCGCGTGAAAGCAGCGCTGAATTCAGCTCAAACGAGGGGTTCTCGGTGGTTGCGCCGATAAAGGTGATGGTGCCGTCTTCAATATGGGGTAGAAAAGCGTCCTGCTGGCTTTTATTGAAACGGTGCACCTCATCAACAAACAGGATGGTGCGGCGCCCGGCATCGCGGTTGTGCCGCGCACGCTCGATCGCCTCACGGATCTCTTTAATCCCGGAGGTAACCGCAGAGATCCGCTCGACGTCCGCCTGCCCATAGCGGCCTATCAATTCCGCCAGCGTCGTTTTCCCCGTGCCTGGCGGCCCCCACAGGATCATCGAATGCAGTTGACCGGCCTCGATGGCTCTCGGCAGAGGTTTGCCCGGCGCCAGCAAATGCTGCTGGCCGATGTATTGCGCCAGCGTGGTTGGCCGCATACGCGCGGCCAACGGCTGGAACTCATTTTGAGAAAAATCGAGTGACAGATTACTCACGCAGACCTCACTGGCGCTGGTCGTCCAGCGTCACCCCCTTTGGCGGGGTAAATGTAAACTTGGCCGCATCAACGCCGCTGTTTTGTTGGCCTTTTAAGGTATAGGCGCTGCGTTGGCCGTCTTGTTCAACCGCGGCAAAGCTCTTGATGGTGCCGCTATTGCTGACGGAAATCGCAAACTGCTTCAGATTACCGCTGGCCGATTTCGGCGTTAATTCAAAATCATCGCCTTTTTGCTTGATATTGTACTGTTTCCAGTCGCTGGCGCTGTTGCGAGTGATCAGCATAAACGGCGTATTGTTGGTGGCGCTTTTCAGCCAGGTCGCCGTCACTTGCTCCACAAACGGATTATAGAACCACAGCGTTTGCCCATCGGAAACCAGCACGCTTTCATCCGGTGAGGTCATATGCCAGTTAAACAGGTTCGGGCGCTTAACCCACAGCTCACCTTCACCCTGCTGCACGGCGGCGCCATCACTGCTGGTGACCGCCTGCGTGAAGCTGGCATGGAAACTGTTCACCTTCGCCAAACGGCTTTGCAGATCCTGTGCGGCATCCGCCAATGCTGAAGTGGCGACGAAACCAGAAAGCAAACAACAGGCAACTAACAGTTTTTTCATTATTCCAGATACCTTATGCGTTACATGAATCGCCGGGCCTAATCATGCGCCCAACAAATGACTATCCTGCGCCATTGTAGCCAATGTCTGCCAGCGCGAGCGGTGTATTATTCCTAGAAATGCTTGGGTTTACGCATCTTTGCACAAGGGCCGCTAAGCGGCCCCTGGTT
Source organism: Gibbsiella greigii (assembly GCF_039540155.1). Taxonomy (NCBI): domain Bacteria; kingdom Pseudomonadati; phylum Pseudomonadota; class Gammaproteobacteria; order Enterobacterales; family Yersiniaceae; genus Gibbsiella; species Gibbsiella greigii. The sequence goes on along the minus strand of NZ_BAABEM010000048.1, from coordinate 137,980 downwards.
TTACAATCAAGCTGATAAGAAACGCGTTAACCCTGCCGCGGCGGCGCCAGCACCTCACGGTTGCCGTTATGCCCCTGCTCGCTGACAATGCCCTGCGCTTCCATCTGTTCGATGATGCGTGCGGCGCGGTTATAACCGATACGGAACTGGCGTTGAACGCCGGAAATGGAAGCGCGGCGTTTATCCACCACAAACTCCACCGCCTGATCAAACAGCGGATCCAGCTCTTCGTCACCTTCGATACCACCGCTTTCGCCGTCCTCACCGCCGCTCAGGATACCCTCTTTATATTGGGGCCGCTCACGCGCTTTCCAATCCTTAACCACCGCATGCACTTCCTGATCGCGCACAAAGGCCCCGTGCACACGTACCGGAATCGAAGAGTTTGGCGCCAGATACAACATATCCCCCATGCCAAGCAGCGATTCCGCCCCGCCCTGATCGAGAATAGTGCGTGAGTCGATCTTGCTCGAGACGGTAAAGGCAATGCGCGTTGGGATGTTGGCTTTTATCAGCCCGGTGATCACATCCACCGAAGGGCGCTGCGTCGCCAGCACCAGGTGGATACCCGCAGCGCGCGCTTTCTGCGCCAGGCGGGCGATCAGCTCTTCAACTTTCTTGCCCACCGTCATGATCAGATCGGCAAACTCATCCACCATCACCACGATGTAAGGTTCTTTTTCCAGCGTCGGCGGCGTGATATCCATGCTGTCCGTCGGCTTCCAGAATGGATCCGGGATTGGGCGCCCCATTGCTTCGGCCTGGTCGACACGTTCGTTATAACCGGCAATGTTACGCACCCCAAGCGCAGACATCAGCTTGTAACGGCGTTCCATCTCGGCCACACACCAGCGCAACGCATTGGCGGCGTCTTTCATGTCGGTGACCACATCGGTCAGCAGATGCGGGATGCCCTCATAGACCGACAGCTCAAGCATTTTCGGGTCGATCATGATAAAGCGCACTTCTTTCGGCGTCGCCTTATACAGGATGCTCAGGATCATGGCGTTGACCCCGACCGACTTACCGGAACCCGTCGTACCGGCAACCAACAGGTGCGGCATTTTGCCCAGATCGGCCACCACCGGCTCGCCGGAAATATCTTTCCCCAATACCACAGACAGCGGCGACAGGCTATCGCGGAACGCCGGGCAGTCCAGCACTTCGCGCAGATAGACCGTTTGGCGTTTGGCGTTCGGCAACTCAAGACCGACGTAAGGCCGGCCAGGAATCACCTCAACCACACGCACGGCCGAGGTTGACAGCGAACGCGCCAGATCGCGCGACAGGTTGGAAATACGTGCCGCTTTCACCCCTGGCGCCAGATCCAGCTCAAAGCGGGTAATCACCGGGCCGGGCAGGATATCAACAACGTCGGCCTTCACCCGGTAATCCGCCAGGCTAGCTTCCACCAGGCGCGCTTTTTGTTCCAGGGCGAACATATCCACCGGTTCCACTTCTTTCGGCGCCGCCGCCAGCAGATCCAACGTCGGCAGTGGAGTGGTTGGCTTCTGCAACGGCTGATCGTTACGCATCAGGAACGGGTGAATCAGGCTGTCCATCGCGGGCTGTTGTGCCGCTGGCGGTTGCTGCGCCGGCTGTACCTGGCTGCCGGGGTGGGCAGGCGGTTGTGAATAGCCATGCTGTACCGGTTGCTGGACAATTGGGGTTGATGGTGCATCGGCAGGCGTAGCAGGCTGGCTTTGAGCCAACGGCTGAGCGGCGGCCTCTGCCTCTTGCGGTGACAGGGTAAACAACGGCGCTTTCGGCCCCTCGTCGATCAGATCGGCAATCGGCGAGAAGCTGAACGCGTTGCGGGTATCGACCGGGTTTGATGCAGTTGGTTGCGCCAATTCCTCATCTTGCTGGCCGTAACGCGCCTGCTGTTGTTCGGCAAAGGCCTGGCTTAGCGCCGCTTCCTGCAGGGCATCTTCATCGTCGGCCTGCGAGGATTGTTCGCCATAGCGGGCATTTTGCTGTGCCAAAAACTCCTGTCGCAGCGCTGCCTGCATAGCTTCATTATCGTCATCCTCCGCCGCCTGAGCACCCTGCGGTTCAGGCGCCTGGTTACGCTGTTGCTGTTCGGCCTGGCGCTGTGAAGGCAGCTTGATGCCATAGGAAGCCAGCTCGCGCCGGGTAGGGATGCGCACCGGATTCGGGCGCGGCAGTTCCGGGCCTATCCCCTGCTTCACCTGCGGGTTCTCGTCGCTGGTGGCGCTGAAGGCAGGCATAAAGGTCGTGCTTACGGCAGCGGCTTCCGCTGCGGAAGGCGTTGCCGGTTTGGCGCCCGTACTGTTGAAATCGAAGTCGGCGCCGATATCTTCATCACGCTGCGCGGCGGAGAAATCGAATGGGGAATGCGGGCTGCGCTCCGGCTGTGCCGGGGCGTTCCAATTGCCCAAGCGAGGCTCATCGTCTTCCCGATAGGCCGCCGCCTGCGGTGTTTTCGGCGCGGGCGTTTCTTCCGGCAATTCAAATGAATACAGCGGCGGTGTTTGCGGCTGCGCCGGCGCATCGGCGGCGGGCGCTTGCGGCGCTGCGGCGGCAACCGGCGCTGCAGGTGCCGCTGGCTCGCTATGCGCCGCTACCGGCTGAACATCCGCCGACACTGGCGTTTGTTGCTCATCCGCTGCCGCATCATCCGCCTGCGCCGTATCCTGCACGCGCTCATTAACCGACGGCGCCGAAAACAGCACGTCATCATCTTGCGCGGCGCCAATGCTGTTAGCCAACGCCGCCGCCTCTTTACCTAGCGGCGGCTTCTCGCCCGGCACCTGTTCGTCTTCATCGTCGTCCAGGTAGCGATCGTCGCGGCGCGAGCGGTTGGACATAAAGGTCAACATGCCCAGCACCACCCCACCCATTTTTTCCGCGATCACCAACCATGACCAACCGGTAAACAGCGTCAGCCCCACGGCCCAAACGCACAGCAACACCAGCGTAGCGCCAATGCCGTTGAACCAGGGCAGCATGGCATTGCTCAACAGGCTGCCAATCACGCCGCCTGAAGCGAAATAGTAGAGATCGTCAACGTTTAGCGCGGCCAGGCCGCAGGAGGAAAGAATCAGCGCCAGCGTTCCGATCAAACGTAGCGAGAGTGCAAAATAATCGATGTAATCACGGGTATCGCGCTGCCGATAAGCGGCCCAGCACAGAATAATCATGATCGGTGGGATCGCGTAGGCCAATACCCCGAAGGTAAAGAGCAACGTATCGGCCATCCAGGCGCCAACGCTACCCCCAATGTTATGGATAGGTTCATGCCACGCCGTTTGCGACCAGCTCGGATCGGAAGGATTGAAGCTGACCAGCGCAACCATAAGATAAACGGCGAAAATCGCCACCACAATCAACACAGCTTCAAGCAGGCGGTTCCCGCTGCTGAGTTTTTTTAGGGTGACTTCTTTGTCTTCTGTGTATTCCTGGCTCAAGAAAGGCTCTCCAGGTTCCTGTTGCCTGACATAGCAACAACGCCGAGAGCTCGCCCCGGCGCTGAAGCTGTATGAATGAACAGGAGTGTAACCAATTTAATCAGGTTTTGCACCTGTACCTTACCGTGTTTTAATCACCAGACGGTTACTCTGTTTCACTTCTTCCATGACTACGTATGTACGGGTGTCATTTACCCCCGGCAGACGCAGCAAGGTTTCACCAAGCAGCTTACGGTAAGCGGACATATCCGGTACGCGGGTTTTCAACAGGTAGTCGAAATCACCGGAAACCAGATGACACTCCTGAATTTCCTCAAGCTTCTGCACTGCAGAGTTAAATTGCTCAAACACATCCGGCGCACCGCGGTTCAGCGTGATTTCCACAAAAACCAACAGCGAAGCATCCAGATAATGCGGGTTAAGCAATGCAGTATAACCATGAATAAAACCCTGGCGCTCAAGGCGGCGCACACGTTCTAAACACGGCGTTGGGGATAGCCCTACGCGCTTTGAAAGCTCAACGTTCGAAATACGCCCATCCTTCTGTAACTCGTTCAGGATATTGCGATCGATACGGTCAAGATCTTTACCCGGGCGTTTTTTATTGTCTGCCATTATTATTGTCTCTCTTATATTCTTCTTACACTTGCCATACCCTAGCCGACGTCAATGTATAAGGGCTAGTCCAAGCGTAGACCCGATGCCTGTTATAGTTTTCACTATCATCATTCGCCATCGCGCACTCTGTCTGCCAAACTCTGCGCAACCTATACAAATGACGTCCCACCGAAAAAAGAAACCACCGCCGCGCTCGCACGATATTCCCCGCCGCCGGTTCGCCTTGGCGCAATCTGCTACATCGGCGCCGTAAATACGTACTATTTGCTGCCGGTACGGGGGGTAATTTCTTCTTCCTCTGATGTTTTCGCAAATGCACAGCGGATTGTCAAAGTAAAAGAAGCAAAATCAGAACAACATACCGCCATGAAAACGCAAATCCCCATTTTTAGTTATGAATTTCCACCGTGAAATTGCAGCCTGATGGTGATATTAACCTGATAAAAATCAGGTTTTTTATCGGTTCTCTCTCCGCCGTAACGCTGTTTTCATAAGTGAAACTGCGCGTTTTATATTCTTTTATGCAGCATGGAATTTATTAATAGACAATATCTATCAAACAAATCGTTAACAACACCCCAGCACACTTTTTTTACTGCCGCATTTTCCCTACAATCGGCGGACTGTCCGCTATTGTGGGAAAAGAGGTCATTCATGGGCACGGCTAAACATAGCAAGTTATTGATCCTGGGCTCCGGCCCGGCGGGTTACACCGCGGCAGTCTACGCTGCCCGGGCAAACCTGAAACCGGTGTTGATTACCGGGATGGAACAGGGTGGCCAATTAACCACCACCACCGAAGTGGAAAACTGGCCGGGGGATGCGGAAGGCCTGACTGGCCCACTGCTGATGGAACGGATGCGCGAACACGCAGAAAAATTCCAGACTGAAATCGTGTTCGACCATATCAACAGCGTTGATTTGCAAAACCGCCCTTTCCGCCTGTTCGGTGACAGCGGCGAATATACCTGCGACGCGTTGATCATCGCCACCGGCGCCTCCGCCCGTTACCTTGGCCTGCCGTCAGAAGAAGCGTTCAAAGGCAAAGGCGTTTCCGCCTGCGCAACCTGTGACGGCTTTTTCTACCGTAACCAAAAAGTGGCCGTTGTCGGCGGTGGTAATACCGCAGTGGAAGAAGCACTGTATCTGTCCAACATTGCCGCTGAAGTTCACTTGATTCACCGCCGTGACAGCTTCCGCTCAGAAAAAATTCTGATCGATCGGCTGATGGATAAAGTCGCAAACGGCAACATCGTCCTGCACACCGATCGTACTCTGGACGAGGTGTTGGGCGATGAAATGGGCGTTACCGGCGTGCGCCTGCGCAGCACCCAGGCCGAAGGGCAGACGGAAGAGCTGGCGGTTGCCGGCGTCTTTATCGCCATTGGCCACAGCCCGAACACCAGCGTATTTGGCGGCCAGTTAGAGCTGGAAAACGGCTATATCAGAGTGCAGTCCGGTATTCATGGCAACGCAACCCAGACCAGCATTCCCGGCGTGTTTGCCGCAGGCGACGTAATGGATCACATCTACCGCCAGGCGATCACCTCCGCCGGCACTGGCTGCATGGCGGCGCTGGACGCCGAGCGTTATCTGGATGGGCTCATCGCCAAATAATCGCAGCGCGGTTCGCATTCAAGCGGCTGGGTTTCCCAGCCGTTTTTTTACCTGGCGCCACCGTTTTCTCCCCTGCCCCTGATACGCCTACCATCCTGATACAATGATGTGCTTTATTATTTTCAGCCAGCCCAGTGACGAGGTAACATTAGCGTTCGCTTATTTGCTTGCATTTAAAGCAGATACTTTTTCAACAGGATGCTAACCAGGCCCGTTGCCGCATGCGTCAGCAACGCAGATTCTTTCATGAAAAACACCAGACAGCACCAGTTAACCCGTTGGCTTAAAGCACAAAGCGCATTAGCGCAGCGTTGGCTGCGCCTTTCCATGTTATTGGGGCTGATCAGCGGCATGCTGATCGTTGCCCAGGCCTGGCTGTTGGCCGCCCTGCTGCACGCACTGATTATTGAACAGGTGCCGCGGGAGCGGCTGATCCCGTCCTTTTGCTGGCTGGCCGCCGCCTTCGCCTTGCGAGCGCTATTAAGCTGGCTGCGTGAACGCGTCGGTTTCCGTTGCGGCCAGGTGATCCGCCAGCAGCTTCGCGGCCAGGTGCTGGACAAGCTGCAGCAGCTTGGGCCCGCCTGGGTGCAAGGTAAACCGGCCGGCAGTTGGGCCAGCATTATCATCGAGCAAATCGAAGATATGCAGGATTACTACGCGCGCTACCTGCCGCAAATGTATCTGGCAGCCTTTATTCCTTTATTAATCCTGATCACTGTGTTCCCCATCAACTGGGCCGCCGGGTTGATCCTATTGGCCACCGCGCCGCTGATTCCACTCTTTATGGCGCTGGTCGGCATGGGCGCCGCCGACGCCAACCGCCGCAACTTTGTCGCGCTGGCGCGTCTGAGCGGTAATTTCCTCGATCGCCTGCGCGGCCTGGACACGCTGCGCCTGTTTCATCGGGCGCAGGCAGAGACCGAACAGATCGCCAAATCATCCGAGGACTTCCGGCGCCGAACGATGGAAGTGCTGCGTCTGGCGTTTCTCTCCTCCGCCGTGCTGGAATTTTTCGCCTCGATTTCCATCGCCGTGGTGGCGGTTTATTTTGGCTTCTCTTATCTGGGCGAACTCAATTTCGGCAGCTATGGCACCGGCGTAACCCTGTTCGCCGGTTTTCTGGTGCTGATCCTGGCGCCGGAATTTTTCCAGCCGCTGCGCGATCTTGGCACCTTCTATCATGCCAAAGCGCAGGCCGTGGGAGCGGCGGAAGCGCTGGAAACGTTTCTGAACGCCGAAGGCGAGCAAATGGGCAACGGTAGCCAGGCTATGACGGGCGATACGCCGTTGGTGTTGCAGGCGCACAATCTGGAAATTCTGGCACCCAACGGGGTGCTGTTGGCCGGGCCGCTGAACTTCAGCGTGCCGGCGCAAACACGTATTGCGATCGTCGGGCTAAGCGGCGCAGGCAAAAGTTCACTGCTCAACCTGCTGCTGGGCTTCCTGCCTTACCGCGGCTCGCTCACGGTTAACGGCATCGAACTGCGCGAGCTGGCGGCGCCAGGCTGGCGCCGCCAGTTGGGCTGGGTCGGGCAAAACCCGCATCTGCCGGCGCAGACGCTGCGTGACAATATCCTGTTGGGCCACCCACAGGCAACGGCGGCCCAGTTACAACAGGCGATCGAACAGGCGTACGTCAGCGAATTTCTGCCGCACCTGCCCGACGGGCTGGAAACCCAAATCGGCGATGGCGCCGCGCGCCTTTCCGTGGGCCAGGCGCAGCGCGTTGCGGTAGCACGTGCGCTGATCAGCCCGCGCCGCTTGCTGCTGCTGGACGAACCGGCGGCCAGCCTGGATGCCGACAGCGAACGGCTGGTGATGCAGGCGCTGAATGCCGCCGCTCGCCAGCAAACCACGCTGCTGGTGACGCACCAGTTGGAAGAAATTGAAGATTACGATCGGATCTGGGTGATGAATGACGGGCAAATCGTGCAACAAGGCGATTACGCTACCCTGAGCACCCAACCTGGGCTGTTTGCCGATTTACTTGCACACCGCAGCGAGGAGCTATAACCATGCGTGTTCTGCTGCCGTTTTTGGCGCTGTATCGCCGCCACACGTTTCTGATTAGCCTTGGCATCATACTGGCCATCATTACCCTGCTGGCCAGCATCGGCCTGCTGGCGCTCTCTGGGTGGTTCCTGGCCGCTTCGGCGCTGGCCGGGCTGGCAGGCCTGTTTACCTTCAACTATATGTTGCCTGCCGCCGGCGTGCGCGGCGCCGCCATTTTCCGCACCGCCGGGCGCTATGCCGAACGCGTGGTGAGCCACGATGCCACCTTCCGTGTGCTCGCGCACCTGCGCGTTTTCACCTTCCAAAAGATCCTGCCGTTGTCGCCGGGCGGCATCGCACGTTTCCGCCAGGCGGAACTGCTCAACCGCCTGGTGGCCGATGTGGATACCTTGGATCACCTCTACCTGCGCGTGATTTCTCCGCTGGTCAGCGCCGCGGTGGTCATTGCCGTGGTCACCGCCGGCCTGAGCCTGCTCGATACCGGCCTGGCGCTGACACTGGGCGCCATCCTGCTGTTGCTGTTATTGCTGATCCCGCCGGTATTTTATCGTGCGGGCAAGCCGATTGGCGCGGAACTGACGGCGCTGCGCGGCCAGTACCGCACCGATCTGGCCGCCTGGCTTCAGGGCCAGGCCGAACTGGTGGTATTCGGTGCCGCAGAGAGCTGCCGCGCGGTGCTCAACGCCACCGAGCAGCGCTGGCAACAACGCCAGTGGCAGCAAACGTCGCTTGGCGGGCTAGCGCAAGCGTTGCTGATCCTCGCCAGCGGCCTGACGGTAACGCTGCTGCTGTGGCTGGCCGCCGCCGGCATTGGCGGCAACACCCAGCCCGGCGCGCTGATTGCTCTATTTGTCTTCGCCGGGCTGGCTGCGTTTGAAGCAATGATGCCGATAGCCGGCGCCTTCCAGCATCTGGGGCAGGTTGTGGCTTCCGCGACGCGGGTAAAGCAGATTATCGATCAGCAGCCGGAAGTGAGCTTTCCGGCCCAGAGCGCGGATGCAGCGGCAACCGCGGCACTGAGTTTACGGCAGGTTGACTTTACTTACCCCGGCCAACGCCAGCCGGTGCTGCGTAACATCACGCTGGATGTGGCACCCGGCGAACATATTGCGTTGCTGGGGCGCACCGGCTGCGGCAAATCGACCCTGCTGCAGTTGCTGACCCGCGCCTGGGACGTCGACAGCGGCAGCATCCGCCTTAACGGCCAGCCGCTGGCCAGCTATAGCGAAAGCACGCTACGCGCCATGACCACCGTCGTGAACCAACGGGTGCATATTTTCAGCAGCACACTGCGTGAGAACCTGCAGTTGGCCGCCCCCAGCGCCACTGACGCACAGTTCAACGCCGTGCTGCGCCAGGTAGGGCTGGATAAACTGCTGGAAAACGAAGGGCTGAACGCCTGGCTGGGCGAAGGCGGCCGCCAGCTTTCCGGCGGTGAACAACGCCGCCTGGGGATTGCTCGCGCGCTGCTGCACCCTGCCCCGCTACTGCTGCTGGATGAACCGACCGAGGGATTGGATGCTGAAACCGAACGGCAGATTTTGCAATTGCTGCGCCAACATTGCCAAGGCAAAACGCTGATTCTGATTACCCACCGTTTGTATGGGCTCGATCATTTTGATCGCATCTGCGTGATGGACGGCGGTAAGATTATCGAACAGGGCGACCATGCGGCGTTACTGCGGCAACAAGGCCGCTATGCGCAATTCCACCAGCGTGTCAGCCGTGTTTCGCTTTAATACCGCCTGTAGCGCACACCAGGGGGCACTATGCGCATCATGAAGCTTTCCCCGCACTCGCTTGCGTTCCCGGCGCCAGACAGCGCCCTGCGCGATCCTAACGGGCTGCTGGCCATCGGCGGCGATCTTAGCGCGCCGCGCCTGCTGGCCGCCTATGCGCAAGGCATTTTCCCCTGGTATTCACCGGGGGAGCCGATCCTATGGTGGTCGCCGGATCCGCGCGCGGTGCTATTCCCAGACGAGCGCCATATCAGCCGCAGCCTGAAGCGCTTTCTGCGTACCAACCCGTTCCGCATTACCCTGAACCAGGATTTCGCCGCGGTGATCCATGCCTGCGCACAGCGCCCGCTGGAGGGCACCTGGATCAACCCGGCGGTGCAGCGCGCCTATCTGCAATTGCATCACCTCGGCCATGCGCACTCGGTCGAGGTATGGCAGGATCAGCAACTGGTCGGCGGCATGTACGGCGTGGCGCAAGGCGCGATGTTCTGCGGCGAGTCCATGTTCAGCCGCACCACCAACGCGTCAAAATGCGCACTAATGGCTTTTTGCCAGCATTTCACCGCTTTTGGCGGGGAATTGATTGACTGCCAGGTGCTTAACGCCCACACTGCCTCGCTGGGGGCTCGTGAAATCCCCCGCAGCCAATTTTTACGGCAGCTCAGCCACCTTCAGCGTAAAGCACTGGCGCCAGCATGCTGGGCAAAGCAAGACATACCCCCACAGCAGGTTGAACCACCCTCCTCAACAAACTAATTTGCGGAAATGGTGCATTGTTCGCCAACACTTCTTTACATAATGGGGGTTTTTCGGCATTATCTTGCCGGTTAAAAACTAAGGTAGTTACACCTAGAGGATTCGATGGCCAAAGAAGACAATATTGAAATGCAAGGCACCGTTCTTGATACGTTGCCGAACACCATGTTCCGCGTTGAGTTGGAAAACGGGCACGTGGTAACCGCTCATATCTCCGGTAAAATGCGCAAAAACTATATCCGCATCCTGACGGGTGACAAAGTCACTGTAGAGCTGACCCCGTACGACCTGAGCAAAGGCCGCATTGTCTTCCGTAGCCGTTAATCGGCTTATCCGCCCAACGGCGGCACCGAGGATGTAATCCCTCCAGAGCCCTTTCCGTTTAGCTGCGCCGTGGCGTTCCGTATAGCGCCGTATGCACGCAGATAAACTGAGAGGGCTCAATCATTTCCGCTCTCCCCCAATCAATAAAGAGTCATGCCGTAAGCGCGCTGAAAGGTAACGCCGCCTGCCGCCGGGCAACCCAACCCACGCCCGTAGCGAGAAAAACGCAAAAAAGGCCGCAACGTTATCCGTTGCGGCCATTGATAGAGAACTTAACGGCAAGCCGATTAGTGCACGCCCTCATCCGCCTTGCGTTTCTGCGCGCTGAGGAAGTGATAGGTCAGTTTCTGCGTTTCTTTATCCAGTTCCACTTTTACTGAACCCCCATCGACCAGCGAACCAAACAGCAGTTCGTTAGCCAGCGGTTTCTTCAGGTTTTCCTGCATGACGCGGGCCATTGGGCGGGCCCCCATCGCGCGGTCATAACCTTTCACCGACAGCCAGTCGCGCGCTTCGTCGCTCACTTCCAGCGACACGCCTTTCGCATCCAACTGCGCCTGCAGTTCCACGATGAACTTGTCGACAACCTGCTGGATAACGTCGCTCGACAGATGGTTGAACCAGATAATGTTGTCCAGCCGGTTACGGAACTCCGGCGTGAACACTTTCCTGATCTCTTCCATCGCATCGTGGCTGTTATCCTGCTCAATCAGGCCAATCGATTTACGTTCCGTCTCACGCACCCCGGCGTTGGTGGTCATCACCAGGATCACGTTGCGGAAGTCGGCCTTGCGCCCGTTGTTGTCGGTCAGCGTGCCGTTATCCATCACCTGCAGCAGCAGATTGAACACGTCCGGGTGCGCCTTTTCGATCTCATCGAGCAGCACCACGGCATGCGGGTGCTTGATCACCGCATCGGTGAGCAGGCCGCCCTGATCGTAGCCGACGTAGCCTGGAGGCGCACCAATCAACCGGCTGACGGTATGGCGTTCCATGTATTCCGACATGTCAAAGCGCAGCAGTTCAATATCCAGCGCTTTCGCCAACTGCACCGTGACTTCGGTTTTCCCGACGCCGGTCGGGCCGGCAAACAGGAAGGAACCCACCGGTTTGTGCTCATGGCCCAGCCCGGCACGGCTCATTTTGATCGCCTCGGTCAGCGCTTCAATCGCCGGATCCTGGCCAAACACCAGCATTTTCAGCCGATCGCCCAGGTTTTTCAGCACGTCGCGATCGCTGGCGGACACGGTTTTTTCCGGGATGCGCGCAATGCGCGCCACCACGGTTTCGATATCCGCCACGTTAACGGTTTTCTTGCGCTTGCTCACCGGCATCAACCGGCTGCGCGCGCCCGCTTCGTCAATCACGTCGATCGCTTTATCCGGCAAATGACGGTCGTTAATGTATTTCACCGACAGTTCCACCGCGGCACGCACGGCCTTGGCGGTGTAACGCACATCATGATGCACTTCATACTTGGTCTTCAGACCGTTGATGATTTGAATGGTCTCTTCCGGCGTCGGTTCAGTAATATCAATTTTCTGGAAGCGACGCGCCAGCGCACGGTCTTTTTCGAAAATGTTGCTGAATTCCTGATACGTAGTCGAGCCGATCACCCGGATCTTGCCGCTGGAAAGCAGCGGTTTAATCAGGTTGGCGGCATCCACCTGGCCGCCTGAAGCCGCACCGGCGCCAATGATGGTATGAATTTCATCAATAAACAGGATGCTGTTCTGATCCTGTTCCAGCTGTTTGAGCAACGCTTTGAAACGTTTTTCAAAATCGCCGCGGTATTTGGTACCCGCCAGCAACGAACCGATATCCAGTGAGTACAGCGTACAGTCAGCCATCACTTCCGGCACGTCACCCTGCACGATGCGCCACGCCAGCCCTTCGGCTATCGCCGTTTTGCCCACACCGGATTCCCCGACCAACAGCGGGTTGTTTTTACGGCGGCGGCACAGCACCTGGATGGCGCGCTCCAATTCACGATCGCGGCCAATCAACGGGTCAATGCCCCCCACCCGAGCCAGCTGGTTGAGGTTGGTGGTGAAGTTCTCCATACGGTCTTCCCCTCCGGACTGCTCTTCGTTTACCGGGTTTTCCGCATTTGGCGCCTGGCCCGGCTCGTCTTTACGCGTGCCATGTGAAATAAAGTTCACCACGTCAAGACGGCTGACGTCGTGTTTACGCAGCAGATAGGCCGCCTGCGACTCCTGCTCGCTGAAAATCGCCACCAGCACATTGGCGCCGGAAACTTCACTGCGGCCGGATGACTGCACGTGGAAGACCGCACGTTGCAATACGCGCTGGAAGCTGAGCGTAGGCTGCGTATCGCGCTCTTCTTCGCTGGCCGGCAGCGTTGGCGTGGTCTGTTCGATGAAGGCTTCCAGTTCCTGACGCAATGCCGCCAGATCCACCGTACAAGCCTCAAGCGCTTCACGCGCGGCTGGGTTGCTGAGCAGCGCCAGCAACAGGTGCTCCACGGTCATAAACTCATGTCTGTGCTCACGCGCCCTGGCGAAAGCCATGTTGAGACTGAGTTCCAGTTCTTGATTGAGCATAGGCACCTCCCCCAATAAATTACCTTTGAGCCTGTTCACTAGGCTATCTTACCTACCACTTTAAGCCTGGGCAGAATACCCGCCATCTTGCCTTTTTGGCGGCTCGCTGCCCGCGCCCAAACTGGCTGCGCTGATGACGCCTATTGAAGCACGCCCCGGTCAGGCTTTTTCCAGCGTACACAATAACGGATGCTCGTTCTCCCTGGCATAACGGTTAACATGAGCTACCTTGGTTTCTGCGACTTCGGCGGTGAACACCCCGCAGATCGCTTTCCCCTGATAGTGCACCGTGAGCATCAGTTGCGTTGCGCGTTCAATATCATAAGAAAAGAACTTTTGCAGAACGTCAATCACAAATTCCATCGGTGTGTAATCGTCGTTGTTAAGTATAACTTTATACATAGACGGCGGTTTTACCGCATCGATTTGTTTTTCTTCAGCTAAATGTTCAAAATTCAGCCAATCGTTGTTATTGCCCATCGCTGCTTATCTTCTCTTCTGTACCCTGATATGGGGTCACATACGGGTTATTCAAACGGAAACATTCGGCTGCGCGCAAAAAAGCACCGAACGATGCCGATCACACAGTGTGTACTCTGGCAGCGCCCAGCCTAAGTTCATTTTAACATCTTCGGCCACATCCTGCCGTATTGCCCAATGCGCGCTCCCTGGCAAAAATGGCCAGTATTTGCGCTAAAAACGGCCAATAGCGTTACCCGCTTCAAACTTTGATGAACTGCCTGCGGCGGACAAAAGCCATCCCCTTGACGTGATGATCATTTGCTCTAGAGTGTAATTTTGTGAGCTGCTGGTCTTTTAACCAACTGAGGCTCACCAGGCATCAGTTATTCATCTCACTTAAAATAGCATTGCGAGGGATGTAAAAGCATGGAGACGGGTACTGTAAAATGGTTCAACAACGCCAAAGGTTTTGGTTTTATCTGCCCTGAAGGTGGCGGCGAAGATATCTTTGCCCATTACTCAACGATTAAGATGGATGGTTACAGGACGTTGAAGGCGGGCCAGCAGGTCCGGTTTGACGTGCACCAAGGGCCCAAAGGAAACCATGCAAGCCTTATCGTGCCACTGGAAAATGAGGCGATTGCCTAAAACGCATCCGGCAGTTCACCACGGCACTGCCAGGTTAACAATGCCAGCCGCAGTATGACTGGCATTTTATTTCCCCGCTGGCACGCGCGTCAATCAGATTCCGGCCGTGAATGGGCCGGCTAATCAGCCCGCCCGCGTGCCAGCCAGATCACGCGTGAAAACATCTTTTTCAGCAACGGCGGCACCGAATCAGTGCCCCACTCACCGGCCTGCATCGCCACTTCAATTGCCAAATCAGGCTTTGAGGAGTGATGCACCGCTTTTTGGATCACTTTGCGCAGCGGCATCTGGGCATTGGCCGGCACCGCCGCCACGCGGTGATATACCGCGCTGAACCCCTCTTTGTACATAAACTGCTCCATGTCCATCGCCGGTAGCGCGGTCAGGCGATCGCGTTCAATATCAACGTGGTTGTCCAGCAGGCCGCGCACGGTATTGGCGTATTTTTTACCGGCCTCGTCACCGTCCACCAAAGCATGCCATTCGATCCCCATCCGGCGCGCGAACTTCAGCAGCGGCTTCAGCCCGCACTGGGCGAATTCAATCACCCGCACGCCTTCCGATTCGAAATGGTAGCCGCACTGGCGCGCCAATTCGTTCAACAACCAGACTTCGGTTTCCCCCTCCACCAGCAACCAGCAGCGGGCAAACAGCGATGAAGGCCGGTTGAACCGGATATGGAAGGCAATGCGGCGGCCGTCCTCCGCCCCCAGGCCGCGCGCGCCCAGGCGATAGGTCGCCACCCGCCCAGAGCCGCGCACCAGCCGGCAGACGTGCTCAATCGGCGCCAGCGACACCAACTGGCTGGAATTGGTGGTGGTGATGCGCTGCAAGGGCAATTGATCAAGCACCCCCCAGGCGACCGACAGCATAATCGGGTGTAGGCGGGTTTCAGGATCCTCCACCAGCAGCAGTGGGCGCGCATGGGGATCGAGCGTGACGTCGCCTTTGGCCTGCAACAGGGTGGAGAACATGCCCAGCAGGATCAAACGCATGCTTCGGCTGTTGGGCTCCGCCGCCATGCGGTTGAGGCCATCCAGCGCGCGCCAGGCCTGCTGTTCCTCCGGCTGGCGCCGCCGGGGGCGCGCCACCTGGGAACCATGCTCGGCAAAATAGTGCTCCAGCAGTTGCTGCATCGCCGCCAGCCCCTGGCGCAATTCGTTGTTGGTCAGTTTTTGCGGATTGCGCACCAGTTCGCGTGTCAATTGCTCCAACTGCTGCGCCAGCGCGGCCTGATCGGGCTGATTGTTGGCCAGGCGGTTCGGCCGCAGGCGGCGGACAAAGCGCGCATCGCGCAGGCGCAGCACGGGGTGAATACGCACCAGCGCCAACACCAGTTTATCGATATGGTGCAGGCGAATCGGGTTGCCGTCCGCATCCAGAAAACTGCGCCAGGTGCACACAGTGCCGTCGTCCTCGAGTTCACCTTCGCAGCGATAATGAATACGGTTCAGGTTGTCTTCGCCTTTCACCCACAGTGGGGAAAGCGCGCGGTAGCGCGGCAAGTGCGCATGCCCGGTGTCTTTTTCACAGAAGGTTAAAATAACCTGCAGATGCCGTTCTTTCGCCGCTTCATCACCGGGCGGGAAATGAAAGTCATGCGCCTCAAAGCGATACAGCACCTGTTCCGGGGCCAGCAGCAGCGTCAGCGCATCCAGCAGGCTCGATTTGCCCCAGGCGTTCTCCCCCAGCAGCAGGGTGTTGTCATCCAGCATCAGCGATAGCCGGTTGATGCCACGGAACCCGACAATTTCAAGACGTTCTAAATACATTCACCGCCTCCCAGGCGTGCTTTTCTCCGCCCCAACGGGGTGGGTTCCCCAGAGCATGGGCAAAAAACCCCTTACAGGTCAAGCAGACATCGTCAAATCCGCCGCTTTACTCCGCGGCCGGATTTGGTTAGCGTGTTCACCCGGCCATCGGCCCGGGTATTTCTCATTCCAAAGGACGCGCATTTTTCATGTATTCAGGACTGCTGATCATTCTGGTGCCGCTGATTGCCGGTTACCTTATTCCGCTGCGCAGTAAAACGTTAATTCGCACCGTCAATCGCCTGCTCAGTTGGATGGTGTATGTCATCCTGTTTTTTATGGGCATCAGCCTGGCGTTTCTGGATAATCTGGGCAGTAATCTGCTGCTGATCTTCCAGTATACGGCTGTGTTTTTCCTGTGCATTTTCTGCTTTAACCTGCTGGCCTTGTTTCTGCTGGAGCGCCACTCGCCCTGGCGCAGTGCGCATAAGCAAGAGGCCTTGCCGTCCCGCCTGCTGATGGCGCTGGAATCCCTCAAGCTCTGCGGCGTGGTGCTCGCGGGCTTTATTCTGGGGCTGGCACAGTGGCCGTGGTTGCAGTATGCGACGCAGGGCGGAGAATACGCGCTGCTTTTCTTGCTGTTGCTGGTCGGGACACAACTGCGCAACAGCGGTATGACGCTGCGCCAGGTGGTGATTAACCGCCGCGGCATGATCGTCGCCGGCGTGGTGTGCGTCAGCGCGCTGGCAGGCGGCGCGCTGGCCGCGTTGCTGCTCGGGCTGCCGCTGAAAGAAGGGCTGGCGATCGCCTCCGGCTTTGGCTGGTACTCCCTCTCCGGCATTCTGATCGCCGATACCTATGGCCCGGTAATGGGCAGCGCCGCGTTTTTCAACGATCTGGCGCGTGAGCTGGTTGCGATCATGCTGATCCCGGCGCTGGTGCGCCGCAGCCGCTCTTCCGCCCTGGGCCTGTGCGGCGCCACCTCCATGGACTTTACCTTGCCGGTGCTCCAGCGCAGCGCCGGGCTGGAAATTGTGCCCTCGGCGATTGTGCACGGTTTCTTGCTGAGCCTGTTGGCGCCGGTGCTGATCGCCCTGTTCTCATAAGCGTGCGGCCCGGTGCCGCCCCCGCGCCTGACAAACGTCAGGGCATTTATCGGTAAACCGCCCCGGCAGCGCTCTCCTAGACTCGGTGAAGCGCTGCGCTTTACCTTTCCTGACGTTCGTCGACAAAAGACCCGGTAGCCTATACAGGTAACCGCTCTGTCTGTGACTCATCGGATTGAGTTCATATTATTTTCACTATGCTTGGGGGAACTATGAAGCAAACAGTAGCCACGCTGGTCGCCAAAACGCTGGAAAAAGCGGGAGTAAAACGCATTTGGGGCGTCACCGGCGATTCGTTAAATGGGCTGAGCGACAGCCTGCACCGCATGGGCACCATCGAATGGCTGGGAACCCGCCATGAAGAAGTGGCCGCCTTTGCCGCCGGGGCCGAAGCGCAACTCACCGGCAAGCTGGCGGTGTGCGCCGGTTCCTGCGGCCCCGGCAACCTGCACCTGATCAACGGCCTGTTCGACTGCCACCGCAACCACGTGCCGGTGCTGGCGATTGCTGCGCATATTCCTTCCAGCGAAATCGGCAGCGGTTATTTCCAGGAAACCCACCCGCAGGAACTGTTCCGCGAGTGCAGCCACTACTGTGAGCTGGTGTCCAACCCCGAGCAGTTGCCGCGCGTGCTGGAAGTGGCCATGCGGCAGGCGATCCTGAACCGCGGCGTTTCAGTCATCGTGCTGCCGGGCGACGTGGCGCTGCGTATGGCGCCGGAAGACGCGCAGGTGGTGTGGCAAACCCCGGCGTTGCCGTTGGTGCAGCCGCCGCTGAGCGAGCTACAGAACCTGGCGCAAACCCTTAACGGCGCCAAGAACATTACCCTGATGTGCGGCAGCGGCTGCGCCGGCGCCCACGACGAGGTGGTTAAACTGGCCGAAACGCTGCAGGCCCCGATCGTGCATGCGCTGCGCGGCAAGGAACACATTGAGTGGGATAACCCTTACAGCGTAGGCATGACTGGGCTGATTGGCTTCTCCTCCGGCTATCACGCGATGATGAACGCCGATACGCTGGTGTTGCTGGGCACCCAGTTCCCCTACCGCGCGTTCTACCCCAGCAACGCCACCATTATTCAGATCGACATCAACCCCGGCAGCATCGGTGCCCACTGCCCGGTCAATCAGGCGTTGGTCGGCGATATCAAAACCACCCTGACCACCTTGCTGCCGCTGTTGGAGCCGAAACAGGATCGCAAATACCTTGATAAAGCCTTGGAGCACTATCGCGACGCCCGTAAGGATCTCGACAGCCTGGCGACCCGTAATGACGATCAGCCGATTCACCCGCAGTATCTGGCGCAGAAAATCAGCCAATACGCCAGCGAAGACGCGGTCTTTACCTGCGACGTCGGCACCCCGACGGTATGGGCAGCACGCTACCTGAAGATGAACGGCAAACGCCGCCTGTTGGGCTCGTTCAACCACGGCTCCATGGCCAACGCCATGCCGCAGGCGATTGGCGCACAGGCGACGGCGCCAAACCGCCAGGTAGTGGCGCTGTGCGGCGATGGCGGCTTCAGCATGTTGATGGGCGATTTTCTGTCGCTGGCGCAGCTCAAACTGCCAGTGAAGGTGGTGGTGTTCAACAATAGCGTGCTGGGGTTTGTGGCCATGGAGATGAAAGCGGGCGGCTACCTGACCGACGGCACCGATCTGCACAACCCGAACTTCGCGGCGATTGCCAACGCCGCCGGCATTAAAGGCATCCGCGTCGAGAAAGCGTCCGAGCTGGACGCCGCGCTGCAGGAACTGCTGGCTCACCCCGGCCCGGGGCTGCTGGATGTCGTCACCGCCAAGCAGGAACTGGCGATGCCGCCGCAGATCAAATTTGAACAGGCCAAGGGGTTCAGCCTGTATATGCTGCGCGCCATCATCAACGGCCGCGGCGATGAAGTGGTTGAGCTGGCCAAGACCAACTGGTTGCGTTAACCGCCGTATCGCCAATAGCCGATCGCCAGCGCCAGGTTCAGCACCACGCTGCAGATAAACCAGGTTTTGAACGGCTGCTTGCGCGTTTTATGGCAAAAGAGTTGCTGGCCGCAGATCGCTCCCGGCCAACCGCCTACCAACCCAAAGACCAACAGGGTGCTTTCCGGCACCCGTTGCCACGCCCGGATGGCCGCCAACTTATCTGCGCCGTAAATCAGCAGCGTCAACAGGTTAATCAGCACCACCGCCGCCCAAAGCGGCTGCGGCGAAAACAGGCTGGCGCCGCAGGCCAGTGCCAGCAGCAGATAACACAACGCCCCTACTCGCATCGCTCACTCCCCACCAGAAAAGGCGCCCAGTGTGCCGCGGCCGGCATGCCCTGGCAAACAGAAATCGTCCATTACGCAGTGCTTTTACTCGGCAGGTTTGGCATGCTATGCGCTATGAAACTCAAGCGCCACGGCCGCTTGGGCAAGGCGTTCACATTGACGATAAGGCGGCATGGATGATCCCCCAACGCATACTGGTGCTTGGCGCTAGCGGCTATATTGGCCAGAACCTGATCCCACATCTGGCGGAGCTTGGGCATGACATTATCGCTGCCGCCCGGCGCATTGAATGGCTGCAGGAACAGCACTGGCCGCGCGTACGTTGCCAATACGTGGATGTCTACCGCCCGGAAACGCTGGCCGCGGCGCTGTGGAATATCGATACGGTGTATTACCTGATCCACGGTATGGGCGACGGCGATGACTTTATCGAGAAAGAGCGCCAGGCGGCGGAAAATATGCGTGACGCGCTGCGCAACGCCAGTGTCAAACAGGTGATCTTTCTCGGCGCGTTGCAGCCGCGCGACACCCGCTCACCGCATCTGGTCGCACGTCAACTGACCGGCGATATCCTGCGCAGCAGCGGCGTTCCGATCACGGAACTCCGCGCCAGCATTATCGTCGGCCCCGGTTCGGCCGCTTTCGAGATCATGCGCGATATGGTGTACAACCTGCCGATACTGACCCCGCCGCGCTGGGTGCGCTCCAAATCATCGCCGGTCGCGTTGAGCAATCTGCTGGTCTACCTGGCCGGTATGTTGCAGCATCCGGCGGCGGAGAACCAGGTTTTCGACATCGCCGGCCCAGAATACATCAGCTATCAAACTCTGTTCGAGCGCTTTATCGCCATCAGCGGCAAAAAACGCTGGCTGCTTCCCCTCCCCCTGCCGACACGCTTTATCTCCGCGTGGTTTATCAGCATGGTGACCTCGGTGCCGGTGCCGATCGCCAACGCGCTGATCCAGGGCCTGAACCACGATCTGCCGGCCGACGGCAAAGCACTGCAAGCGCTGATCCCGCAAACGCTGTTTACCTTCGATCAGGCGGTGAAGGACACGTTGCGGCGTGAAGATGAAGTGGTGGCCTGCGCCGACTGGGGCTACGATCCCGAAGCGCGCGCCCGCTGGCGCCCCGGCTATGGCTTTTACCCGAAGCAGGCCGGCTTTACCATCGATACCACGGCATCCAGCGAAGCGCTGTGGCACGTGGTGCAGCAGTTGGGCGGCAAAGAAGGCTATTTTTACGCCAATATCCTGTGGCGCATTCGGGCCTGGATGGACGATCTGGCGGGCAACGGCGTGGTCTATGGCCGCCCGGCGCGCGCGACGCTGCAAGTGGGCGATCTGGTCGACGGTTGGAAAGTGATCACCATGAAGCCACTGCGCCAGTTGGCATTGCTGTTTGGTATGAAGGCGCCGGGGCTGGGGCGGTTGACCTTTAGCATTAAGGATTTTGGCGCATACCGGCAGCTTGATGTGCGCGCCTGGTGGCACCCGGCCGGGTTCAGCGGCTTGCTTTATTGGTTCCTTATGATGCCCGCTCACCTGTTTATTTTTCGTGGCATGGCAAAGCGCATTGCCCGATTGGCGCAGCGGCAAGATCGGCATTAAGGGGCATCAGGCGGTTATTTGTCGGCCAACCGCACACTTTGCTGCCGCAGTTAAACCCTTTCCGATTGCATAGCGCACAAAATCACGGAAGAATGGCACCTCATTTGCAGGGGCGCTGGCAATCGCTCCCGCAGTCTACAATTTGGGGTGAGAATAGAGTCTGTTATGAAGGTATTGGTTACCGGTGCAACCAGTGGGTTAGGCCGCAACGCCGTTGAATATCTCCGCCATCAGGGTATAAAAGTGCGCGCCACCGGCCGCAACCAGGCCATGGGCAACCTGCTGGAAAAAATGGGCGCCGAGTTTATCGCAGCCGATCTCACCACGCTGGTATCTTCACAGGCCAAGGCCATGCTGGCGGACGTGGATGTTCTGTGGCACTGCTCCAGCTTCACTTCCCCCTGGGGCAGCGAGCAGGCGTTCGAGCTGGCCAACGTGCGCGCCACCCGCCGGTTGGGAGAATGGGCCGCCGCCTATGGCGTATCGCAGTTTATCCATATCTCCTCCCCTGCTATTTATTTCGATTATCGCCACCACCGCAATATCAAAGAAGATTACCGGCCGGTACGCTATGCCAACGAATTCGCGCGCAGCAAAGCTGCCGGCGAACAGGTGATCCACCAGTTGGCACTGTCCAACCCGCAGACCCATTTCACCATTCTGCGCCCGCAGGGGCTGTTCGGCCCGCACGACAACGTGATGTTGCCGCGCCTGCTGCAGATGATTAAGCACTACGGCAACCTGCTGCTGCCGCACGGCGGCAGTGCGCTGGTGGATATGACCTATCTGGAAAACGCCGTACACGCCATGTGGCTGGCCACCCAGGCGGAAAACACCGTCTCCGGGCGCGCCTACAATATTACCAACCAGCAGTCACGCCCGCTGCGCACCATCGTCCAACAATTGTTTGACGATCTTGGCATGGCGTGCCGTATCCGTTCGGTGCCCTATCCGATGCTGGATATGATGGCCCGCGGCATGGAAAAGTTGGGAAATAAAGACAAAGAGCCGGTGCTGACCCATTACGGCGTCGCCAAGCTCAATTTCGATTTGACGCTCGACACCACGCTGGCGCAAGACGAGTTGGGTTACCGGCCGATCGTTTCGCTGGACGAAGGCATCAACCGCACCGCCCAATGGTTGAAAACCCACGGCATGTTGCACGCGCGCTAATCAGCGCGCCGCCCCATATTTACTTAGCAAAGCATCCGCAATCGCTTCGGTTTCCGCATCCGGCGCGCCGCTAAAATCCGCCGGCCGGAAGTGCATTTGAAACGCCGCCACCAGTTGCCGCTGCTGGCGCGCATCCCAACCCGGTTCCACGCCATAGCCGTAGCGCGCCAGCTTGGCCAATAGCAGCGCCATGGCGACCGGCGCATGGCGATCGCGGCCGGCCAGATAATGCTGCACGTCCGCCTCGTCCGGCCAGGCGCCGATGCCGGCCTGCGCCAACTGCCGCCACGGGAATAGCGGGCCGGGATCCTGTTTGCGCAGAGGGGCGATATCGCTGTGCCCGACCACATCCACCGGCTGAATGCCATAGCGCTTAATGATGTCGCGGCTAAGATCCACCAGCAGCGCGATTTGCTCCGGCGTATAAGGCTGCCAATGGGTGAACAGCAGGCTGTGGTAAAAGCCGCGGTTGACGATTTCAATGCCGATAGAGGTATCGTTAAGGCCGGTGCGGCCACGCCACTGGCTGGCGCCCGCATGCCAGGCGCGCTGCGCCTCGGGCACCAGTTGATACACCACCGGTTGGCCGTTTTGCCGCGGCGGATGAGCCGGCAGCAGGTAGTGCGCGCTGACGTGATCGTCGGTCAGCGTCTTCAGCGAGGCGTGAAAATCATCCGCCGTGTAATGCATCACCAGAAAGCGGATGCGCGCATCGGCGCCCTGCGCCCGGTAACGCGTCTCAACGTGATAAGCGCCATCTTCGTGCTGTTGGCCGCTCTGGCAGCCGGCCAACAGGCTGGCGGCGGCTATGATCCATAATCCCTTCGCCACTGCATGCTCCTTTGCCTTGCGTTTGGATTAACGGTTCACTTTCACCGCCGTGCCGCTGACGGTAACCATCAACATGCTGGCGTCTTTGCCGACGGTTTCATAATCGATGTCGATACCAACCACCGCGTTGGCCCCCAGCTCCTTGGCCTGTTCTTCCAATTCCCTGAACGCCAATTGGCGCGCCTTGCGTAACTCTTTCTCGTAGGCGCCGGAACGGCCGCCGACGATATCACGCACGCCGGCAAAAAAATCACGGAAAATATTGGCACCGAGAATGGCTTCGCCGGTAACGACGCCGCAATAGGCGGTAATGGTGAACCCTTCCAGGGTTGGGGTCGTCGAAAGCTGCATCAGGATCTCCTGTTAATGATGAACTTCTTGCTCCGCCCTCCTTTTTAACACGATGCCGCCACGGCGTCAGCCCTGGCGGCAACCTACCCGACCGGCGCGGTCAGTAGCGGTACTCTACCCCCAGCCAATAATTGCGCCCCTCTTCGATAAACCCTTCGGCATAGGCGTAGGTGGTATCGAACAGATTGTTGACCGACGCATTGACGCTCAGGCCATGCCCAATCTGGTAATCGGTACGCAGGTTGGTGACGGAAAAGCCGGCCGCCTTCTGGCTGCCGTCGGTGTCGCTGTAGCTATAAGAACGCGCCTCCTGCGCCACGGTAATGCTAAGCGGCTGCCACGGCGTCAGCGTTGCCCAGGCCACCAGCGTTTGCTTCGGCAAACCGGTAATCTTGCCGATTTCCAATTGCTTGGGATCACTGTGGGTAAAGCTGTAATTCACCCCGGCCGACAGCATATCCAGCAGTTTGCCTTTAATGCCCAGCTCAAACCCAGTGTAATCCACCCGGCCGCTGTTGCGGTTCTGCACCACGTCTGCGCTGATGTTTTGCGACAAAATGGCGTCACTGACGCGGTTGTAATACACGCTGGCGTCATAACCCCACCGTTCAGACAGCGCGCCGGTATAGGTCAGATCAAGGTTACGGCTGCGTTCCGCCTTCAGGCCAGGGTTCACCAATGCAATTTGGCCATAGGCCGGGCGCGAGGTGGTGTAGCGTTCTTTCAGCGTGGGGAAGCGGCTACGTTCAGAATACGACAGGGCAATATCGTTACGGCTGTCAAGGTGATATTTAGCCATCCCCTGCCAGTTGAATGCCCGTTGGGTATTGTCGTCATAACGGGTGATCCCGGCCGTCTCGTGCTTCATGGCCTGCAGGCTGTCACGCCAGTCGTAGCTGATGCCCGCCACCACGTCCAGATCGTCAGTTGCCGCCCATTGGTATTCGCTGGCCAGCGACCAGGTGCGGTCTTTATAGCGATCGTAGGCCGCCGAAGGCGCGCTCTTTTCACGGTGGACGTCTTCTTTCCAGTGCGCGGCGAACGCCAGTTGATCGCGCTCGCGCATATCTATCGCCAATTGCAGCCCGGCGCCGTTGCTGTAATCGTCGTAGTGGCTGTAGCTGCTGCTCCCGCTTTTGAGCGCGGCCAGGCTGTTGTACATCAGCAGGGTGTTTTTAAACGCGTCGTGGTAAACCCGGCTTTTCAGGGTATAGCCATCGGCCAACCGCGTGGTGCCCTGATAGTAATAACTTTCCTTATCGTATTGCGGCCATTGCCAATAGCGCGCCTGCTGGCTGCTGGTGCCGGCATAGGGCGGGTTGTTCTTTTCGCCGTCCTGTTTGATGTAGGTAAAGGTGTACTCATCCGATGGCCGCGGGGTGAAACCGATTTTTAGCATACCGCGCTGGTCGTCGGCCGCTGAATTACTGCGCTTGCCCTGTTCCCCCACCACCGGCCCGTCGCTGCCATGGGGCAAACCGACAAAATCCTGTTTCAGCCGGCTGCCACTGACCTGGATATAGCCGAGATCGCTTTTGATCCCCAGCGCGGCATTGGCGTCATAGGCGTTGCGTTCGCCGCGCGCCCAGCCCTGACGAAAGCCGATGCGAGCTTCCAGCGGGTTCTTCGGCTTCTGTGTTGTCAGGTTGATCGATCCCCCCATCTGGTTTGGCCCTTGCAGCAGCGACGTGTAGCCTTTGGAAACTTCCAGCGTCGCCAGCCCGGAAGTGAGCAGGCGCCCAAGATCCAAATTGCCGTCGTAAGGCACATAAATCGGTACGCCATCGTAGAACACCGGCACCTGCCGGCTGTCGAAGCCGCGCACCCGCACCTGCAGTTCATTACGGTTGCCGGACTTCTGTAACGTTACCCCTGGGATCACGCTAAGCGCCTGTGCAACATTGCGTTTATCAAGCTGGGTGACGGTTTGCTGGTCAACAATATCACTGGTCGCCGCCACGGCGCTGCCCCATACGGTGACCGTGTCCTCTTGCGCCGCCAACGCGGCATCCATGGCCAGCAGAGTGAACGGTATATACAGAGAGAGGTTTTTTATTTTCATCAGGATATCCTTTCCAAAAGTGTGCTGTGTTGTTTTTATATAACGGTGTTTTATCGCACAGCCGCGGCGCCGATGTGGCGCGGCGGCGGCAAAACGCATCACGCCAGCGGCAACAGTTGAACCTGAATATCCGCTGGTGGTGCATAATAAGGGGCTGAAGTGATCAGCAGCGGCACGCCGGTGCGAGCGAAGGCTTCAACCGTGAGCAGTGTGATGCCGCCGGTGGCGGAAATGCGGCAATGAGGCGCTATATGCCGCGCCAGTGCGAGCAGCGCGGCAATATCGTGCGGCGTAAACTTATCCAACTGCAACACGTCGGGCTGGGCGGCCAACGCCAGACGGGCTTCTGCCGGGGTATCGGCTTCCAGCACGATGGCCTTTTCCGGCGCCGCCATACGCAGGCGGACGACCATCCCCGGCCAGTCATCATCGGCCAGAAAGCGGCGGTGGTTGGCAAAAACCAGCAGCGTATCCGCCGTGCCGGCGCGGTGGATGAGCCCGCCGCCGGCCAACACCGCCTGCGCGGCCAGCAGCCGCGTCCCAGGCACCGCCTTGCGCGTGCAGGCGATCTGCCCGTTCGGCACATAGCGCCGCAGGATCTGCAGCATACGGAACTGGTAGTCCGTCACGCCGCAGCTCCACTCCAGCAGGTTCTGCACCGCCTTCCACCCTTGGTGTAATGCTTTTGCCTTGCCCTGAGCGGACACCAGCCGCGCCCCGGCGCCCACCACCGCACCGTCTTCCACCCGCGCCTGCGCCTCAATGCCAAGGCGGCGCAGCATGCGGCAGGCGGTGTCAATGGCGCTGACGCAGCCGCCGTGGCGGTGGATAAAGTGCATCTCACCGTCCCGTTCGCCAATCCCCAGCGCACGAGTAGTCACATCTCCGCCCTGGATGTCTTCCTGCAAGAGCCGATCCAACAGCGCATCAGGAATAAAGATCATGGCGCCGCCTCAAAATCAACGCGATCCCACCAGAGCAGTGCCCAGTCACGGGTCGGCGCCACCAGCGGCCGCGGCCCGTGTTTGCGCTGGGTGAAATAATCAAATAGGCGCTGTTTTTCCTCATCGTTCAGCTCGCCGGTTGACCAGGCAACCGCAGAAAGAAACGCCTCGAAGGTATCGGTTTGCGCCTGGCAGTTCGGCCCGCGAATAAAATCGACCCGCGGCTGGATGCCCATCTGGTACAGCACGTTGAAGGCGTACGCGTAGTTGGGCAGTTCAACCACCGGCCGGCCAAGGGCGCGCTGGATCGCCGGATCGACAAACGACGGGCTTACCGTGTGAGTGGTATATACCCGCAACCTGGCCTTGTCGTTCAACTTGCGCATCGCCTGGCGCAGATCGGCCACTAGCGTAGAGCGCGAGGCAACGGCGATGTCGCATTGCGGCACATCGTCCCAGCTGTCTTCCCACGCCTTGCGCAGCAGGGTGGCATTGGCGATGCCCTGCGCCTGGGCGCGCTGGCGCGCCACCGCCAACATGCCGCTGCTGTAATCCAGGCCATAGACCCGTTGCAGGCGATCGGCCACGTTCAGGCACACGGAGCCCGGCCCGCACCCCATATCCAGCAGCGTCTGCACGCCGGTAAAATCCATGCGGGCGATCAGTTGCGCCAGATAAGGATCCTGCGGGTTGGCGCAGGTCTGCGCCATTTTCTCCGCCCGCCGATCCCAGTGTTCAGGCGTTTTTTCCGTTCTTTTCGCCAGCTTCATCTGCTGTTGGTACAGCGTGGCGAAATCAATGTCATCAATCAGCATGGTGTTTGTCCTGAATGTCGTTTACGGGGTTCCCCTGAAAGTGGCGGCGAATTTGCGCCGGTGAAACCTGATAAATGGCCGCCAGCGCTTCAGCGCTGAGCATCTCTGCCGGTGAGCCCTGGCGCACGGCGTGCTCTGGGCTCATCAGTATCACGCTGTCGGCAACGGCCTGGGCATGCATCGGGTGATGGGTCGACATCAGGATCGTCATCCCGCCGGCCTGTAAGCGCCGCACCTGCTCCAGCAACGCGATTTGGTGGCCAAAATCCAGGCTGGATGCCGGTTCATCCATCACCAACAGCGAGGGTTGCTGCACTAGCGCGCGGGCGATCAACACCAACTGGCGCTCGCCGCCGCTGAGCGTGGGGTAAAGACGCCGTTCCAGATGCGCGATCCCAAGCGCCGCCAATGCCTGCCGGGCCAACGCATGCTCCCGCTTGCCCGGTGACGTAAACAGCCGCAGCCGTGCGCTGCAGCCCATCATCACCATATCCAGCACCCGAAACGCAAAGGGGCCGTCATGCGCCTGCGGCACATAGGCCAGAGCCCGCGCCAGTTCGGCGGCCGGCCAACGGGATATCTGCCGATCATAAAGGCTGATTTCGCCCGCAAGCGGCGGCATCAGGCCCAACAGTGTGCGCATCAGGGTGGTTTTTCCGCAGCCGTTGGCGCCGAGCAGGCAGGTTATCTGCCCGGCCCGCAGCGTAAAGTTGACATCGCGCACCAGCGGCCGCCGCCGGTAACCCAGGCTGACCTGCTCTGCCTTCACCACGTTCATCGCCGCCCGCCCCCCAGTAACAGGGCCAGAAAGAACGGCGCCCCAACCAGCGCGGTCAGGATGCCGAGCGGCAACTCAATGGCGGCGATGCTGCGCGCCAGGGTATCGGTCAACAGCAGCAGCAATGCGCCGCAGCCCATGGCCGCCGGCAGCAGATAGCGGTGATTCGCGCCCACCAGCAGCCGGCTGATATGCGGCACAACCAGCCCGATCCAACCAATAATACCGGCAACCGAAACCACAGTGGCGGTCACCAACGTGGCGCACAGAATCAACACCAGCCGCAAACGGGCGACATTGACCCCCAGCGTGCGCGCTTCGTCGTCAGGCAGGCTGAGCAGGTTCACCCGCCAGCGCAACAGCAGCATCGGGATCATCCCCAGCAACAGCGCCGGCGCCACCGCCAGCAAATCCGCTGGCGTCAGCGTTGACAGGCCGCCAAGCAGCCAGAAAGTGATCGACGGCAGTTGCAGGTAAGGATCCGCCAAAATCTTGATCAGTGAGATCACCGCACCGCACAGCGTCCCGATCGCAATCCCCACCAGCACCAGCGACAGAACCGGATCGTGGCGGGTTGCCAATCTTGCGATCAAACACACCGCGATCACCGCCGCCAGGCCGCCGAAAAAGGCCAGCAACTGGATCATCAGCATCGGCAAGCCGAGGAAAATCGCGATGCTGGCCCCCATACCGGCGCCGGCGGAAACACCCAAAATATCCGGCGACACCAGCGGGTTGCGAAACATGCCCTGATAGGTGGCTCCCGCCGCCGATAACGCGGCGCCAATCAGCAGCGCCCCGGCCACGCGCGGCAAGCGCACCTGCCAGAAAACCACCGCCAGGCGCCGGTCTGCCGGCGTGATCGTTTCCGGCGCCATCAGGTGCAAGATTTGCGTTAACGACAGCGAAAATGGGCCGGTGCACAGCGCCAGCAGCACGGCGGCGCCCCCCAGCGCGCAAAGTAGCGCCATACGTATCCGTATGCTCATGAGCGCACCAACAGCTCGGCCAGTTGCGCATCGCCCAGTTCCGCGTGATAAAACAGGCGGAAGAACTGCTTAATATCATCAGCGATACCAGCGGCCAGGTGCGGATCGAAATGGCTTTGCAAGCGGCGCAGCCCCAACAGGCGGTTGATACCCGGCGGCGAGTCCAGCCAACCGAACGGCAGACCGGTAAAACCGTATACCCGCCCGTGCGCCACCGCATCCAGGCTGCGCCAAACGGGGCTGGTGTTCAGATATTGCCGCGTCGTGTCGCTTTGCGTGATGATAATCTCGGGGTTCCATTGGGCGATCTGTTCAAAAGACACCTGCGCCAACCCGCTCAGCCCCGGTTCGGCGGCAACGTTCACCAGCCCAAGCATTTCAGCCGCTTGCGTATGCAACGAGCCGCGCAGGCCGGTTTCCAACCCACGCGGCCCGCGCGCAGCGTAGAAACGCCTGGCGCTACCCGGCCTGGCGGCAAATACCTGCGCGTCCGCCAGGAAACGCGCGGCCATATCCGCCAAAGGCGCGCTGGGTGCTTCAACGCCAAGCAGCGCGGCCAACTGCTGAATCTGCTGCGCCGCATGGGGTAGCCCACCATCAATCAATACGTAGGGAATGCCGGTTTGGGCGGACACCCGTTGCGCCAGCGAGCGATAGGTGGCGTCGACGCTGCCGCAATCAATGATGATGTCAGGATTGATTGCTAGGAGTTTTTCAATGGAAAGTGTGCTGCCGCGCCCGGCTAAACGCCCCAGCCGGGGCAAACGGCGCAAACTGTCGGGCAGCATGGCCGCCGTGGAGAAATCGAACGACGACAAACCGGCCAAGCGATCCGGCGCCACCGCCATCAGCAAAAGATCGGCCGGCGCCCCGGCGCTGACCACACAGCGGATTGAGAACGGCGCCGGCAATTGCCCAAAGGGGCTGACGAGCACCGGCGGGCGCGCCACCGCGGGGAACGCGCTAAGGCAGGCGGCGGTCAATGCATAGCGAAGCAAACGGCGCCGGGATATATCCATATCGATACCTGTGAATCCATTCGTTATATAAAATATAACATAACGAAATAGTCACCCTGTCGTATTGATGTACATCAACAGGCCGGCCAGGGTATTGCCATGCCCAGCGGGCAAGCGGCGAGAATAGCCATTTCAGACACCTACCTTCACGGCAAAATCTATTTATACTGTAAGCTGCTGATGTATTCATGGCATGCTCTGTGACAACAGCCTGCTGGGGGAGAGGTTTGTTTGCCGCCTGCCGGTGCCTTGAAATCTATGGGATAGAGAGACTTTCACAAAAGGTATTAAGATGAAAATAAAAACGATTGCGGCTGTTTTGCCTTTAGCGTTATTACTGAGTGCCTGTACTACCGTTGAGCCGGCTTACAAGGATATCGGCACCCGCAGCGGCGGCTGTATAGACGGCGGCCCAGACAGCGTGGCGCAAGCGTTTTACGATCTGCGCATCGAGCAAGGCGCCGCGCGGCCAGACAGCGCCCGCCTGGGCGAACTCCAGCCCTATCTGAGCCAGCAGCTCTATCAGGAACTGTTAAAGGCCAGCCGACAGCCGGGTAAACTGCCCGCCAGCGGCGATTTGTTCTCGGGCAGTGCCGAAGGGCCGACCAGCGCCAAGGTCGCTAGTGCCTCCACCATTCCGAATACCGATGCAAAAAATATTCCGCTGCGCGTCGCGCTGAGCTACCAGAAAGCCGGCGGCAACGAAGTGAACTGGCAGAATGAGGTGCTGATGGTGCGTGAAGGCACTTGCTGGACCGTTAACGATATTCGCTATCTGAATACGCCGACGCCGGCTTCCCACGCCACCCTGCGGCAAACCCTTGAAGATCAATAATCACCGTGCGAAACCGGCGCTCCCGTGCCGGTTTTATCATCGCCCGCAGGCAGGAGCAAACTGACTGGGGTTTTCATCGGCGGCGCGACAAATTCATGCGCCGCGGCTGCTGCCCGGTACATTGTGCTATTATTTATTAAATAACCGCATATAAATAAATTTTAACTCACAAACATTGCATAACTATGCTGTGGAAGTTAACATTCGCGGCATCTAAATCTATCCGATCCTGGCGCATGAGCATTCAATTAAAAGATATCAATTGCTTTTACGGCGCAAACCAGGCGCTGTTTAATATCACGCTGGACTGCCCAGCGGGCGAAACATTAGTGCTACTTGGCCCAAGCGGCGCCGGGAAAAGCTCCCTGCTGCGGGTGCTAAACCTGCTGGAAATGCCGCGTTCCGGCCATTTGCAGATTGCCGGCAACCAGTTTGACTTCACACAGCCCCCGGGTGAAAAAGCCATCCGCGAACTGCGCCAGAACGTGGGGATGGTATTTCAGCAATATAATCTGTGGCCCCACCTTACCGTGGTGCACAACCTGATCGAAGCGCCCTGCCGTGTGCTAGGCTTGAGCAAAGCACAGGCGATGGAACGCGCCGACAAACTGCTCAAGCGCCTGCGCCTGAGTGATTTCGCCGATCGTTACCCGCTTCATCTTTCCGGCGGCCAGCAACAGCGTGTCGCGATTGCCCGCGCGCTGATGATGGAACCGCACGTGCTGCTGTTCGATGAGCCCACTGCAGCGCTGGATCCGGAAATCACGGCGCAGATCGTCAGTATCATTCGCGAGTTATCCAGCACCGGGATCACCCAGGTCATCGTCACTCATGAAGTGGAAGTGGCGCGCAAAACCGCCAGCCGCGTGGCCTATCTGGAAAATGGCCGGGTAGTGGAACAGGGGGATGCCCAGCATTTCGCCCACCCGCAAACGGCCGAGTTCGCCAACTATTTATCACACTAGGCTTAGGGGATTTTTAATGAAAAAATTGTTTATCGCCGCCGTCTTAGCCGGCATCAGCATTTCCGCCGCCGCCGCTGAAACTATTCGCTTCGCGACGGAAGCCTCTTATCCGCCGTTTGAATTCGTTAACGCGGACAACCAGATCCAGGGTTTTGACGTCGATTTGGCCAATGCCCTGTGCAAAGAAATCCAGGCCGAATGCACCTTTACCAATCAGGCATTCGACAGCCTGATCCCCAGCCTGAAGTTCAAACGCTTCGACGCCGTGATGGCCGGTATGGACATTACCCCAGAACGCGAAAAACAGGTACTGTTCACCCAGCCTTACTACGATAACTCCGCGCTGTTTATTACTGAAAAAGGCAAAGTGGCCGATGTCGCCGCGCTGAAGGGCAAAAGAGTCGGCGTGCAAAACGGCACTACCCACCAAAAATACCTGGCGGATAAACACCCGGAAATCACCACCGTGCCCTACGACAGCTACCAGAATGCCATTCTGGATCTGAAAAACGGCCGCATCAATGCCGTCTTCGGCGATTCAGCCGTGGTTAACGAATGGCTGAAACAGAACAACACGCTGGCGGTAGTGGGCGAAAAAGTGACAGACAAAGACTACTTCGGCACCGGCTTAGGCATTGCCGTGCGCCAGGGCAACACCGCGTTACAGGGTAAATTCAATGCGGCGCTGGACAAGATCAAACAGGATGGCACTTACGAAACCATCTACAAAAAATGGTTCCAGCAGTAATTAACCCCGATGAATGAAATCCAACCCTTAGCAAGCGCCGCCGGCATGACCGTCGGCCTTGCCGTTTGCGCCCTGGTGCTCGGGCTTGCCCTGGCCATGCTGTTTGCCGCCATTGAGTCTGCACGCTGGCGCCTGGTCAGCTGGCTGGGCACCGCTTGGGTTACGCTGCTGCGCGGCCTGCCGGAAATCCTGGTGGTGCTGTTCATCTATTTCGGCTCGTCGCAGTTACTGCTGTTGCTGTCCGACGGTTTTACCCTGAATTTTGGCCTGTTCCAACTGCCCATCCAATTGGCGATTGAAAATTTCGACGTCAGCCCGTTCCTGTGCGGCGTGATCGCCCTTGCCCTGCTCTATTCCGCCTATGCTTCGCAAACGCTGCGCGGCGCGCTGAAAGCGGTGCCGCAGGGGCAATGGGAATCCGGCCAGGCGCTGGGCATGCGCAAATCAGCGATATTCTTCCGCCTGATTATGCCGCAGATGTGGCGCCACGCCCTGCCCGGCCTTGGCAACCAATGGCTGGTGCTGCTGAAGGATACCGCGCTGGTATCGCTGATCAGCGTTAACGATCTGATGCTGCAAACCAAAAGCATCGCCACCCGTACCCAAGAACCGTTTACCTGGTATGTGGTTGCCGCCGCTATTTATCTGGTTGTTACCCTGCTTAGCCAATACGTCATTAAACGGATCGAACTGCGTACCACGCGTTTTGAACAGGGGGCATCCTGATGCTTGACTACCTGCCCGAAATCGCCAAAGGGCTGCACACCAGCTTAACCCTCACCGTGGCCGCGCTGATTGTCGCCCTGCTGCTGTCGCTGGCGTTGACGGTGGTGCTGACGCTGAAAACGCCGATCCTCACACCGCTGGTGAAAGCCTACATCACGCTGTTCACCGGCACGCCGCTGCTGGTGCAGATCTTCCTGATCTACTACGGCCCCGGCCAGTTCCCGGCGATCCGCGATTACCCGTGGCTGTGGAACTTGCTGTCGCAGCCGTGGCTGTGC
The DNA here is from genome assembly GCF_039540155.1 of Gibbsiella greigii. Taxonomy (NCBI): domain Bacteria; kingdom Pseudomonadati; phylum Pseudomonadota; class Gammaproteobacteria; order Enterobacterales; family Yersiniaceae; genus Gibbsiella; species Gibbsiella greigii. Next base: position 104,564 of record NZ_BAABEM010000048.1, on the reverse strand, counting down.
GCCATGATCGCGCTGGCGCTCAACAGCGCCGCCTATACCACCCAACTGTTCTATGGCGCGGTGCGGGCCATCCCCGCGGGGCAGTGGCAATCATGCGAAGCGCTCGGCATGTCGCGCCGGCAAACGCTGCGCATCCTGCTGCCGTTCGCCTTTAAACGCGCGCTGTCGTCGTATTCCAACGAAGTAGTGCTGGTATTTAAAAGCACTTCGCTGGCCTACACCATTACGCTGATGGAAGTGATGGGCTACAGCCAACTGATGTACGGCCGCACCTATGATGTGATGGTGTTCGGCGCCGCCGGCCTGATTTATCTGGTGGTCAACGGCCTGCTGACGCTGCTGATGCGCCTGGTGGAACGCCACGCGCTGGCCTTTGAACGCCGCAACTAGCCGTTTTCTCTTGCGCCCGGGGCCGGGCGCTTCCCCATGCCCGGCCTGCATTGCCCTGCCCTGTGCGTTAAGCTAACGCCAAACCACTTTTTTAATCATTTTTATTGCATATTAATTCACTCGGTGGCATGGTTAACGCCATCACCACCACGGATGATTTTCGCCGGTTTGCCAGCAGAATCAAACGGTGGCCTAAAATAACAGCAGATAATTTGCAGACAGGAATTTGTGCATGAAAAAACTATTACTTGCCGCCACGATGCTGGCCGGGATCGCCTTTACCGCCCAGGCGGCCGATACCATCCGCTTCGCCGCTTCCGCCACCTACCCACCGTTTGAATCGCTGGACGCCAATAACCAGATTGTCGGCTTTGATATCGATCTTGCCAAGGCGCTATGCAAACAGATGCAGGCGGAATGCACCTTCACCAATCAGGCTTTCGACAGCCTGATCGCCGCGCTGAAATTCAAAAAATACGATGCGGTGATTTCCGGCATGGATATTACGCCGGAGCGCAGCAAACAGGTGGCGTTCACTCAGCCGTATTATGCCAACTCGGCGATCGTCATTACGCAAAAAGGCAAATACAGCAGCCTGGCGGATTTGAAAGGCAAAAAAGTGGGCATGGAGAACGGCACAACCCACCAAAAATACATGCAGGATAAACACCCGGAGATCAATACGGTGGCCTACGACAGCTACCAGAATGCGATTCTTGAGCTGAAGAACGGCCGTATCGACGGCGTATTCGGCGACACCGCCGTGGTCAATGAATGGTTGAAGAATAACCCGAACCTGGCGCCGGTCGGTGAACATATCACCGATGCGCAGTATTTCGGCACCGGCCTGGGCATCGCCGTGCGCCCGGATAACAAGGCGCTGCTCGCCAAGCTAAATGCCGCGCTGGAGGCGATCAAAGCCGACGGCACCTATAAGGCCATCAACGACAAGTGGTTCCCGCAATAAACACCCCTATTGCCCTCGCCGGCGGCGGAGGCAGCCTCTCAGGCCCGCACCAGCAGCGCCAACACCTCGTAATGCGCCGTATGCGGGAACATATCGAACAGTTGCACGCGCACGAGCCGGTAACCGGGCAGCAAGGCGATATCGCTCGCCATGGTTTGCGCATTACAGCTGGAATACAGCAGATAATCCGGCGCCATGGCATTCAGATACTCGCACAGCGCCTGGCCGATACCACGCCGCGGCGGGTTAACCACCACCAATTGCGGCACCTGGCCTTCGGCGGTGGCAAAGCGGGTTGAATCCAATGCCTGAAACCCAACCTTGCGCAGCCCCAGCGCCTGCGCCGACTGGCGTGCACAGGCGATCGCCTCAGCGCTGATTTCAATACCAGTCAGTTGCGTATCCCGATCGGCGCAGTGCAGGCCAAAGCCCCCCACGCCACAAAACAGATCCCACATACTGCTGACACCCAGCGCCCGCACCCAGTCACGGGCGGTGGCGTAAAGGCGGGCCGCCACCTGTGGGTTGGTCTGGAAAAAGCTCTGTGGACGGATATACAACGGCACCTGATTAAATTGCTCTTCCAGTGCCTGCTGCTCGGTGAGTGGGATCTCGCGCTCACCTTCCATAATCGCCATATGCACCGGTTGAATATTGGCGGAGATCACCTTCAACTGCGGCAGTTGCTGCTGCAGCCAGGGCAATGCGGCACGCAGCTGGGCCAGCTTGGTTTCCGAACGCAGCACAAAACGCAGCATCACGCCGCCGCTGTGGGTGCTTTCGGTCAGCAACAGGTATTTCAGCTCACCGCGTTTGCGCGCCACGTTATAGGGCGTTAACCCCGCGCGGGCGATAAAGGTTTTCAATAGCGGAAACAGAGGCGCAAAGCTGGCCGGATACAGCGGGCAGGCGCATAAATCGGCGGGCGTGCCGTCGCGCTGTAATATGCCGAGCAGCGGCCTTTCCACGCTGCCGCTGACTACCATCTTGGCTTTGTTGCGAAAAGCCGCCTGCGGCCCGGTTACCGGCGCCAGCCACTGCGCCACCGGGTGCTGCGCCAGCAGGTTTTGCAGGTGTTGCTGTTTGTCAGCCAATTGCTGCGGATAAGGCTTTTCCAGCCACTGACAGGAACGGCAGTTGCCCGCCGTGTACAAAGCGCAATGCATGACGATTAACCGGTAAAATTCAGGATGACGATTCAAGGGCGCAGAGTTTACCACTCTGCGCGGCTAAAATCTCAGTTGCGCGCGCGGAAGAAACGGCGGCTGGCGCGCGGAACAAACAGCAACAGCAGGATCACCAGATCGGGCAGTTTGGCCAGTATCAACCGGTGGAGGATCTGGCTGCTGGTTTCCCCTTCCACGGTAAACACTTCGGGAAACTGGCTGCCGATGGTCGCCAGCAGTAAGTAGCCGACCACCAGGCATTGGCAGGCAACGTAGCCCCAGCGCCCCCAGTTGCGGCCACGCGTCACCATGATGCCACAGCCGATCTGCCCGCACAGCACCATAATGCCCGCCAGAAAAATCAGCGTTGAATCCCACGCCTGCGCACTGGTGCTGACGAACTCCCTGGCGCCGGAAAAACCCAATTCCCCCAGTAACAACACCACGCTCAGGCACTTGATCGCCACTATCGCGGTGCCTGCTACCATCACCGCTACCGGTGCATCAGCCCGCATATATATTCCCTGCCCGCTTTTCAGCATATCAGCCATATCCGTATTTCGTGCAACAGCGCCGCCCACCAGAGCGGCGGATCGGGAGATTATGCAACCACAACCCAAGCAAAAGTAGCAGGTTTAGCCGCATTCAGCCACGGGCGGCCTTGTGCAACTCGCGCACGCGTTGTTTTTCCGCACGCGCCATAAACCACCAGGCGATGGTGCCGATGAGCCCCACCACCAGCAGGATCAGCGTCGCCAGGGCGTTAATTTCCGGGTTGACCCCCATACGCACGCTGGAGAACACCAACATTGGCAACGTTGTCGCCCCTGGGCCGGCCACGAAGCTGGCGATAACCAAATCGTCCAGCGACAGCGTAAACGCCAGCATCCAGCCCGAGATCAGCGCCGGTGCGATCATCGGCAGCGTGATCACAAAGAACACTTTCAGCGGCGCCGCGCCGAGATCCATCGCCGCCTCTTCGATCGAACGGTCAAGCTCACGCAGGCGGGAAGCGATCACCACCGACACATAGGCGGTGCAGAAAGTAACGTGCGCCAGCCAAATGGTGAACATACCGCGTTCCGACGGCCAGCCGAGCGTGTGCCCCATCGCCACAAACAGCAACAGCAGCGACAGGCCGGTGATAACGTCCGGCATAACCAGCGGCGCCGTTAGCATGAAGGCAAAGCCGGTGGAGCCACGGAAACGGCCAAAACGCACCATCACCACCGCGGCGATGGTGCCGAGGATCACCGCCGCCGTCGCCGAAGCCGCGGCAATGGTCAGGCTTAGCCCCACGGCGCTGATCATCGCAGAATCGTGGAACAGTTCGGTGTACCAGCGCGTCGACCAGCCAGCCCACACCGTCACCAGTTTTGAGCTGTTGAAAGAGTAAATCACCAGCATCAGCATCGGCGCGTACAGGAAAGTGAAGCCCAACACCAAAATCAAAATACGCCACGGGGAACGCACTACCGGCAAATTGCTCATCCCTGGCCCCCCATTTCTTTGTTCTGGTGCTTGTGGAACCAGAGAATTGGTAAAATCAACAGCAGCAGCATGATAACCGCCACCGAAGAGGCCACTGGCCAATCGCGGTTATTGAAGAACTCCTGCCACAGCACGCGGCCGATCATAATGCTGTCCGGCCCGCCGAGCAGTTCCGGGATGACGAACTCCCCCACCGCCGGGATAAACACCAGCATCGAGCCAGCGATAATGCCGCCGCGCGTCAGCGGCACGATCACGCTGAAAAAGGTTTTGAGCGGCCGGGCGCCAAGATCGAGCGACGCTTCCACCAGGCTATAATCGATCCGGGTCAGTGCGGTGTATATCGGCAACACCATAAACGGCAGGTAGGAATAGACGATACCGATATACACCGCCAGGTTGGTATGCAGGATCACCAACGGCTGATCGATCACCCCCAGCCACATCAGGACGTTGTTCAACACCCCGTTGTTTTTCAAAATCCCCATCCAGGCGTAAACGCGGATCAGGAACGAGGTCCACGAAGGCAGGATCACCAACAGCAGCAGGATATTGCGCGTTGAGGATCTGCTGTGCGCCACCGCCCATGCCAACGGGTAACCAATCAGCAGGCAGCAAACCGTTGAGACCGCCGCCACCTGCAGCGATTGCAGATAGGCCTCCACGTACAGCGGATCGTCCGTCAACTGCAGGTAGTTGGCAAAGTTGAGCGCAATATCCAGCTTGCCGTCCGCCCAGCTCATAAGATCGGTATAAGGTGGGATAGCGCGCGCCATTTCGGCCAGGCTGATTTTGAACACAATCAGGAACGGCAGCAAAAACAACAGCACCAGCCACAGATACGGCAGCGCGATCACCAGCTTGCGACCATGCGCCATTTGCACACGGCGGAAAAACGCTTTCAGCGGGCCGGGCTGCTGCACCGGCGCCGATGGGGGCTGTTCAGAAAGTATTGTCATAACGGTAACTCCTCACATCCCCATTAGACCGTCAGCACCACACAGCTATCGGTATCCCAGCACAAGCGCACTTCATCACCCCAGGTGGGCATCCCTTTGCGGAAGCGGTGGCCGTTTTGTAACTGGGCGCTGATCATCTGGCCGCTGAGCAACTTCACATGGTAAATCGACAAATCGCCCAGGTAGGCGATGTGCACCACTTCGCCCACGGCAAAGTTGCAGCCGTCTTCCGGCACGTCTTCGCACAGCGTGATCTTTTCCGGCCGCAGCGCAACCTGGATCGGCACCCCGTCCACCACCGATGCATCCGGATCCACTTTGATGGCGTGGCGCAGGCCGGGGCTTTGCAGAATCAGCGCGTCGTCCTGCCGCTGCTGTAAAACGCATTCGAACACGTTAACCGAGCCGATGAATTCCGCACTGAAGCGGCTGTTCGGGTGTTCATAGATCTCTTCCGGCTCACCGATCTGAACAAACTTGCCGCGGTTCATGATGGCAATGCGCCCGGCCATGGTCATCGCTTCTTCCTGATCGTGGGTCACCATCACGCAGGTGACGCCAACGCGCTCAAGAATATCCACCACTTCCAGTTGCATGCGATCGCGCAGCTTTTTATCCAGCGCGCCCATTGGTTCATCCAGCAGCAGCAGCTTCGGCCGTTTGGCCAGGCTGCGCGCCAGCGCCACGCGTTGGCGTTGGCCGCCGGAAAGCTGGTGCGGCTTGCGTTTGGCGTATTCCTGCATATGCACCAGCGCCAACATCTCTTCAACGCGCGCGTTGATTTCGCCACGCGGCATTTTGTCCTGCTTGAGGCCAAAAGCGATGTTTTGCTCCACGCTCATGTGCGGGAACAGCGCATAAGACTGGAACATCATATTCACCGGCCGCTGATACGGCGGCACCAGCGCCAGATCCTGGCCATCAAGGACAATCTGCCCGGCGGTGGGCTGTTCAAAACCCGCCAGCATACGCAGCAGCGTGGATTTGCCGCAGCCCGAAGGCCCAAGCAGTGCGAAGATCTCGCCTTTGTAAATGGTCAGACTGGCATCTTCTACCGCGTTCTGGCCATCAAAGGTTTTCGTGAGGTTACGGATTTCCAACAGCGGGGTAAAAACCTTTTGCTGCCGGGTTTGAGGACGAGGAATCGCGTCGTTCAACGAGGGGCTCTCCGGTGCTAAATCAGTACAAACCGCCACGGCAATGGCCGTGGCACTAAAATGGCAACGCAGGCGGGAAAAGGCCCGCCTGCGGTTGATGATTACCGTGAGGGTTGCCCCTTACTCATCACTTCCCACTCTTAACCTTAGTCCAAGAGCGGGTAATAACACGGTCAATTTTCGGATCCTGCACCTTCAGCGTGAACAGCTTGGCGCGAATATCCGCCGGCGGATAAACGTTCGGGTTATTACGCACTTCGGCGTCCACCAGCGGCGTTGCGTCTTTCACCGCGTTAGCGTAGTAGACATGGTTGCTGATATCTGCAATCACGTCCGGCTTCAGCAGGAAGTTAAGGAATTGGTAGGCTTCGTCCTTGTTCTTGGCATCCGCCGGCATCGCGAACACATCAAAGTAGGTCAGCGCCCCTTCTTTTGGAATCGAATAGGCGATATTGACGCCGTTCTTCGCCTCTTTGGCGCGGTCGGCCGCCTGCATGACGTCGCCGGACCAGCCGATCGCTACGCAGATATCGCCGTTGGCCAGATCGTTGATGTACTGGGAAGAGTGGAAGTAACGCACGTTCGGCCGCAGTTTGAGCAGCAGATCGTTCGCCGCGCCGGTGTAATCCGCCGCATTGGTGCTGTTGGGATCTTTACCCAGATAGTGCAGCACAGTGGCGTAGACTTCGCTCGGCGCATCCAGGAAGGAAACACCGCAGCTTTTCAGCTTCTCCAGATTTTCCGGCTTGAAGATCAGATCCCAACTGTTGACCGGCGCGTCTTTACCCAGCGCCGCTTTCACCTTGTCGACGTTATAGCCGATGCCGGTGGTCACCATCATATAAGGGATGCCGTATTTGTTGTCCTTGTCGTTATGCGCCACCAGCTGCAGCATTTCAGGATCAAGGTTCTTGTAATTCGGGATTTTGCTCTTGTCGAGCGGCTCGAAGATGCCGGCCTGCGATTGGCGCTCCAGGAAGTTGGAGGAAGGCACCACCAGATCATAACCGGTGCTGCCGGCCATCAGTTTACCTTCCAGCACTTCGTTGGAATCGAAAACGTCGTAAACCACTTTAATGCCGGTTTCCTGCTGGAATTTAGCTAAGGTATCTGGCGCGATATAGTCTGACCAGTTATAGACGTGCAGCGTTTTCTCCGCTGCTGACGTGGTGACGGAAGCCGCCATCAGCAACCCCGTAACAACACCCGCTAACCATTTTTTATGTTGGGCGACCATCCGTAACTACCTCCAAGAACAAGGGGAGCTCAATTTGTATCGGCAATGATACAAAACCTTTCCTGATCGAGCGCAATCGCTGCAACCGCGGGTGCATAGCCATGCAGTTGATGCTGCTGGCATTTTTACCGCCCAGCCCACGTGGTCACAAAGGTAATCGCAAGCCCTTAGCAGAATCAGCAGCATACCCGCTGTTGTAAACAGGCACCAGTCCTCAGGGTGAAAAACGCCTTTTATCGATTTTCTATGCAAATTTTCTCTATGTGCTACGCCAATAACGACAAACTAGCGAGGAATATCTGGCAAACTGGCTTGAAATGCAGAATATATGATTACTGAATGGAATAACGCTGGCACACCGCCGCGCTGGCGGTGCGCATCATTTAAACAAGTGGTTAGTGCACGGTTATTTGGCGGGGAGCGCTAGCCGGGTTCTCTTCTTCCTCACCCATAAACAGCAGATCGTTCGCCCGGGCTTCCAGGATAATCATCGAAATCTGCTCTTCGCCCTGCTGCATAAAGTGGGCGAACTGTTCCAGAGTAATGCCGACCACGCCGCTTAAGGACTGGCACACCACCAGTTTGGGCAAATTGTCATCTTGAATATCGACAAACGCTTTGGTGGTCAGAGAACTGGCATTGATTTGGCTGAGATCGCCCACCAGCGGAATCAACGCCGTTGGCTTCACCTCCGCCAGCGCCGAGAACAGGATCACGTTGTCGACCAGATCAATCTTGGCGTCGAACACCCCGTCAAAGTTCTGCATGTGCGGCAGGTGCAGCGCTTGGCAGGCATCGCATTCGAAGAAGGAGATCCCTAACTGATCCAGCCAACGTCGTAATAACGCTAAATCCGGGACGATGAGTGAATCCATAAATACCAGCCTCAAATATTCAACATGCGAAAAGGCGCATAGCTTACGGAATATTCACCCAATACGCCACGGCCAATCCGCCTTAATTGACAAATCTGCTCGATCGCACAGGGTTCAGCGGCGCGGATCCCGATCCGGCTTCTCGCCGCCGCGTTGTTCGCTATCCGGCGGCAAATCACCGCGCATCAGCGGGCTAAACCCCTGCACTACGCGCCACACCAGGAAGGCGGCGGCCGGCACCATCAGCGCGACGCCAAGAAAAATCATCCCGACCGCCGCCATCTGGCTGCCAAGCATCCCCGGCAGTTGCACATGCCCATGAATGCACAAATACGCCAATATCAGCAATAGCATGCCGATCCCTTCCAACACCAGAACCGGGCGCGGCAGATCACCCAACGATCGCATATTTTTCTCTCCAGCAGGGCAATGGCTAAGCCATCGATTGTATAAATCAGATTAACAGGTAATTCCTGCTTTGTTTTACGCCGCCATATGGGCATAGTGTGCCGCAGCAACAGTGGAGCGCCAACGGCAGTCTTATTTTAACCGGCAAAGCGCCATTGCAATGACCACTATTTATACGCTAAGTAATTCGAGTTGCAGGACAAAAACGCAAAAGCGTTTTTGAACAGCGTGAGCAGCGGCCCCGAAGGGGCGAGGCCCAGGGATGGGCCAAGTAACCAAGCCAACACACCTGCAACTTGAAGTATGGCGAGTATTTTGAATATAAAAACGAAGGAGTATTGCATGTATGCAGTAATTTTTGGGCGCCCTGCTTGCCCTTATTGTGTCCGGGCAAAAGCGCTGGCGGAAAAACTGGCTAACGAGCGTGACGATTTCAACTACCGCTATATTGATATCCATGCCGAAGGCATCACCAAGGCCGATCTGGAAAAAACCGTCGGCAAACCGGTAGAAACCGTTCCGCAAATCTTCCTGGATGAAAAACACATTGGCGGCTGCACCGATTTTGAAGCCTATGCCAAAGAACACCTGAGCCTGTACCAGTAATCAGGTTGGTGCCCTCCCCCTTTATTGGCTGAGGGCACCGCAGCCCGTTTACTTCAGGTGTGAGCCGTTGCCGCCGCCCTGGCGGCAAGCCTGCAGCATCACCTTGATACATAAAAACAGCATCGCACCCGATAAGCACCAGAATACTGCGCTGGTGGCATAAGCCAATTCCTGCCAAAACCAATACGCTGTCGGCCGGAAATAACGGACGATCAGGCACAACGGCAGCGCACACAGCGTGCCGATCAGCGGGCAGCGGATACGCCGACGGCCGGAGAGCGCGCTGGCAATAAATCCCGGGATCATAAACAGCAGCAGGCCAATTTCGCCACGATGCTCGTGATCCATACTGCGCAGCACATCATCCCGCTGGCCCAAAAACACCAGGCTGAACAACAGGAAGCTGCTGACTATACCTGCCCAGTAACGATAGGTCGTCATGGAACTCCTCCTCGATAGTGACGGCCAGGTACCCATACCCAATGACATACCCGCCTTGCCATTTACCTGTAGGCAAAGGCCGAACTTTCCCTTGTCAATAAAAAGAGGATTAATGCAGCAGGCGGTAAACGTTATCCCGCTTTGTGCTGGCTGTCATGCGCCAGAGCGACTAGAATAAGCGCCGCTGAACGATGGAGCGAATTGCCTTCGGCGTTCGGCAATTTTTATAGGATTTTTCTATGTATCTGATGGCTGAATTTAGCGCTTATAGCCATTAATATCAAGCACTTACTGGTAAACAATAAGTTATCCTCCGTGAACATAAACGTCGCTAGTTTGTTAAACGGTAACTACATCCTGTTACTGTTTGTGGTTCTCGCCCTGGGGCTTTGCCTCGGAAAAATTCGTTTGGGCTCTGTCCAACTCGGTAATTCGATTGGCGTTTTGGTCGTGTCGTTGCTGCTTGGGCAGCAACATTTCACCATTAACACCGAAGCGCTAAATCTGGGCTTTATGCTGTTTATCTTCTGCGTCGGCGTTGAAGCCGGGCCTAACTTTTTTTCCATTTTCTTCCGCGATGGCAAAAATTACCTGATGCTGGCATTGGTTATGGTCGGCTCCGCCATGGTGCTCGCCATCGGCCTGGGTAAACTCTTCCACTGGGATATTGGCCTTACCGCCGGTATGTTGGCTGGCTCAATGACCTCAACCCCGGTGCTGGTGGGGGCCGGTGATACGCTACGCAACACCATTACCAACGGCCCGGCGCTACTGGCCGCGCAGGATCACCTCAGCCTGGGCTACGCCCTGACCTACTTGATTGGCCTGGTGAGCCTGATATTCGGCGCACGCTACCTGCCGAAATTGCAGCATCAGGATCTGTCGACTTCCGCCCAGCAAATCGCCCGCGAACGCGGCCTGGATACGGACAGCCAACGCAAGGTCTATCTGCCGGTTATCCGCGCCTACCGCGTCGGGCAAGAGTTGGTGGCCTGGGCCGATGGGAAAAACCTGCGTGAGCTGGGCATTTATCGCCAAACGGGCTGTTACATCGAGCGTATCCGCCGCAACGGTATTCTGGCTAACCCGGATGGCGATGCGGTGCTGCAAGTAGGCGACGAAATCTCGCTGGTGGGTTACCCGGATGCGCATGCGCGGCTGGATCCGAGCTTCCGTAACGGCAAAGAAGTGTTTGACCGCGATCTGCTGGACATGCGCATCGTTACCGAAGAAATCGTGGTGAAAAACAGCAATGCGGTCGGCAAGCGCCTGAGCCAACTGAAGCTGACCGACCACGGCTGTTTCCTCAACCGCGTGATCCGCAGCCAGATTGAAATGCCTATCGACGACAGCATCGTGCTGAATAAGGGCGATGTGCTGCAGGTCAGCGGCGACGCGCGCCGGGTGAAAGGCGTGGCGGAAAAGATCGGCTTTATCTCAATCCACAGCCAGGTTACCGATCTGCTGGCCTTCTGCGCCTTCTTCATTATAGGCCTGCTGATTGGGCAAATTACCATTCAGTTCAGCAACTTTTCGTTCGGCATCGGTAATGCCGCCGGGCTGCTGATGTCCGGTATCATGCTCGGCTTTCTGCGGGCTAACCACCCTACCTTCGGCTATATCCCGCAGGGCGCGCTGAATATGGTGAAAGAGTTCGGCCTGATGGTCTTTATGGCCGGCGTCGGCCTGAGCGCCGGCGCCGGTATCGGCCATGGCCTGGGCGCCATCGGCGGCCAGATGCTGGTCGCCGGGCTGCTGGTCAGCTTGATGCCGGTGGTGTTCTGCTTCCTGTTCGGTGCCTATGTGTTGCGCATGAACCGGGCGCTGTTGTTCGGCGCCATTATGGGGGCCCGCACCTGTGCCCCGGCAATGGAGATCATCAGCGATACAGCGCGCAGTAACATCCCAGCGTTGGGCTATGCCGGCACCTATGCCATCGCTAACGTACTGTTAACCCTGGCGGGTTCGCTGATTGTGGTGATTTGGCCCGGCCTGTTTGGATGACGGGGACAATATCAGAAAGAATAGACGATAAATCTTTGCGATTTTTTTACCCTTGATGAGAACTTTCCGGCCAAGCCATAGTCTTAATTAGTGCCACTGCTTTTCTTTGATGTCCCCATTTTGTGGAGCCCGATAATCCCGCCTTTTTAGGTTCAAGATTATCGGGTTTTTTATTGCCTTCGTCTCCCCTAGCCGCCCAACAATCCCCGGCCTATACGCTAAAAATCACCGCTATCTGCACGAAATACATACGATTTTATTTCTCACTATTTACCCGGCGCCAGCTGAACTTACGCGGAAGCAGTGAGTCATATGAAAATATTTTTTGAAATACGCGGGAGCCATGTTTGAAAGCCTTGATTATCTGCAGAGATAACATTGGGGATACCATTGTTGCGACACCACTCATCAGGAGTATTTCTGCCGAACTTAATTATGATGTCGATGTGCTGGCTAATAGTTACAACGTTGCAGTATTAGAAGGCAATAGCCACGTTAATAGGTTGTATATTTACCAAAAAACACACCACCGGGAAAAAAATACGTCGGTGGTGAAAATTATTTTCAAGCGCATAGCGCTGGTCCTGGCATTGAGAAAAAATAAGTACGACGTGGTATTTATCGCCAAAGGCCGCTGGGATAAACGCGTGATGCGTTGGATCACATTGATTAAGCCGGGGCGTGTTATCGCCCTGGGTAAAGAAAAACATCCACTTATTAGCGATCTGGTTACGCAGCCGGAAAACTGCGCCATGAGTATCGTCACGCGTTTTCACTACCTGATGAAACCGTTCACCGCTCACTCGCAGCCCGGGCCGTTAACAATCACCGCCGATCCCTACCGGGTTTCATCGTTACGGAAAAAATACCCGATCTCGGATACGCTGCCGGTATTTGGTTTAAACATCAGCTCACGTAAAGTCCGCCAACGCTGGTCGGTGGAAAACTTTGCCGAATTGGCCAAACGCCTGGCGGCAACGCTACCATGCCAGCTTGTTCTCCTGTGGTCGCCGGGCGCCGAAGATAACCCCTGCCACCCCGGCGATGACGAAAAGGCCCGGAAAATGTTGGCGCTTTGCCAAGAGTTACCGATAACGGCCGTCCCGACCAGCGAACTGAAAGACATGATAGCCGCCACGCAGTTGTGCGATTTCGTGGTGTGCAGCGACGGCGGGGCCATGCATATCGCCGCCGCCCTGCAAAAGCCGATCGTGGCGCTGTTCGGCAACAGCGATCCTGTCTGCTGGGCGCCGTGGGGTGTGCCGCATGAAATACTGCAAACACCTGACGAGAACGTCATGTCGATCTCCGTCGACGCCGTGTTTGAGAAAACCATGCATCTTGCCCGCGCGATTAACCTGGTTAACTCGAACGTGGCGTGATACGGCTGGGCGCCCCTGCAGCGTATGGCGGCGCCAAATACCACATGGCTGAAAACAACCGCCGATGATGGCCGCTGCGAGGCCCCTCATCGGCTTTGATCAAAAATCATAGCCCACGGTCGCCATCACCGTGCGTTCAGCCCCCCAGTAGCAATATCCCGTGCCATAGCAGGCAGCGACATACGCTTTATCCGTCAGGTTATTGGCATTCACCTGCACAAATGCGCCCTTCAACGCAGGGTTCCAGGCCGCCAGATCCATCCGCACCGACGCATCAACCAGGGTTGTCGAAGGCAGGCGCAGCGTATTTTCATTATCGGCCCATTGTTTGCCTATGTAGCGCACGCCGGCGCCCACGCTGATACCGTAGTCAAACTGGTATTTCGCCCAGGCAGATGCCATCTGGTTAGGCACTACATATGGCGTATGGCCATCGTTGCCGTCCACCGAATCTTTAAAGCGCACGTGGCTTAGCGTATAGCCCATAATGGTGCTCAGGCGCGGGGTCAACTGATTGCGCGCTTCCAGCTCGATCCCCTGCGAGTGCACCTTACCGGCCGGGACATAAGTGGCCGTCAGCACATCGCGGTTGGCCACATCTTTTTGCATCAAGTCATACACCGCCAGCGTATACAAATCTGAAGTGCCAACCGGTTGGTATTTCACCCCGGTTTCATACTGCTCGGCCGTGGTCGGTTTGAGCAGATTACCGTTGGCGTCGGAAAGCGAAGTGGGCGTAATCGCCTGGCTGTAGCTGACATACGGCGAAATGCCATTATCAAACGCGTACAGCACCGAACCACGCCCGCTGACGTGATCGTCACTGCGGCGATCGGCGGTGGCATAACTGTCGCTCACCCGTTTGGAGACGATACGATCGTAACGCATGGACAAATCAACGTGCCATTTATCCAGCGTCATCGCATCCTGCAAATAAATGCCGGTTTGGTAGTAACGCCGATTATTGTCATCGTCTTTATAGAACGTCAGCGCATCGCCGCCGGAAACGCCGGTTACCGCGTTCAACGTGCTGGCATAAGCCCCGCCGTCCCACAGATTATTGCGGTACTGATGATATTCCGCCCCCAGGATCACCAGGTGCTCCAGCGCGCCGGTAGCGAAATCCGCCTCCAGTTGGTTATCAATGGCAAACGCATCCAACGATGAGCGCTCACCGGTGTAGTAGCGGCTCATCTCATTGCTATTGCCCACCCAGCCGGCCTGGTAAATCTGATCGATTGCAACGTTGGAGTGGGTATAGTTGGCGTTGGAGCGGAACGACCAGGTATCGTTAAAGGTGTGGGCAAACTCATAGCTGTACATCTGGATACGGCGCTTGTATTGATCCAGGCTGCTTTCCCCGTCGTAAAAACTGCGGCTCAGTTTGTAACCATTGCGTGAGAAAAGGCTGCCCTCGGCGGGAACGGCGCTGTGATAACCCCCGGAAGGATCCTTCTGCAAATAGGCTTTTAATAACAGTGAGGTATTGTCATCCGGCTGCCACAGCAAGGAGGGCGATATCGCATAACGCTCTTCGCGGGTATGGTCATACTGGGTGTCGCTGGTACGCGTCATCCCGGTAATGCGGAAGGCCCACTGATCGTTAATGGCATTGGTGTAATCAAATGCGCCCCCTTTGCTATTCTGGCTGCCGGCAAACAGCCGGAAATGCCCTTCAGAAGTAAACTGCGGGCGTTTGGAGGTCATGTTGACCAGGCCGCCCGGCACCGTCTGCCCATATAACGCCGAAGACGGCCCCTTTATGATATCCACGCGTTCCAGGAACCAGGGATCGATCTGCAAATTGTTATGGCTGCCGCTGTCGCTCATCAGCCGCAGGCCATCAAGGAAGGTGTTATCCACATCCCCGCCGTGAAAACCACGCAGCGAGATAGTATCAAAGCGGGTCGCCGCGCCGGCGAAGTTGGTAAACACCCCTGGCGTATAGTTGAGGGCCTGGTTCAGGTTCGCCGCCCCCTGATCCTCGATCTGCTGGCGTGTGACGACAGAAACCGACTGCCCAGTGGTGATCAGCGGCTGGTCCGTTTTGGTTGCGCCGCTGCTGGTCTGCACGGTATAGCCGTGGGTGACGCTCTGTGCGGAATCCTCAGGCGCGGAAGTCACCACCACGGTTTCTTCGGCAAACGAAGCGCCGGGCAGCAGGACCGCCAGCGAGCACAACAGGCAGGATCGTTTTACACTGAAAGACACCCACATATCTTTGAACCCCCAATAGAAGAATTGAAAATCGCACCGTGCAGCGCTTGCCATATGGCCTGCAAATAATTTGAATGATAACCATTAGCGTCAAACTGTAAAACTTTCAAGTCTATTCAGAAATTTATTTTTCAAAATAATACAGCGCACTGAAATAACCCCATTGTTAGTAATGCCTGTTTGGCAGATTAATTATTTTGGTGTTAACCATTGTTCACAACATTATCTCCAGGCAACCATCACAACTCAGGCCGGAACGCATTTCTTTTTCACCATGTGCCGTATAGACTTATGGGAAATAGCCATACAAAAGGTTTGGTCGACATGGATCATCTGGGGTTAAGCGATCTGTCCTATCGCCATTTTGTGGAAAACGTTAAAGACTACGCGATTTATATGCTGAATCCTGATGGCGCCATCGCCAGTTGGAATTTAGGCGCGCAAAAAGCCAAAGGCTATACCAGCGAAGAAATCGTTGGTCAGTTTTTTGGCATTTTTTACAGTGAATCTGAACAACGGGCCGGGCTGCCGGAAAAAAACCTGGCGGTAGCGCGTCTGAACGGTAAATTTGAAGGTGAAGGTTGGCGCTACCGCAAAGATGGCTCGCGATTTTGGGCACACGTGATGATCGATACGATTCATGACGAACAAGGCACGCTGCTCGGTTTTGCCAAAATAACGCGTGATATTTCCGAACAGAAGCAAATGAACGATCGTATGCATTACATGGCGCGCTACGATGCCCTGACTGGATTGCCCAACCGCCTTGAATTTTTTACCGTGGTTGAAAAAATGCTCGCTGAAGCGCCGGAGCATAACATCGCGATTTGCACCATCGATGTGGATAAATTCAAAGAGATCAACGATCGCGAAGGGCACCATACCGGCGATCTGTTGCTGCAGCAAACCGCCTCGCGCATCCGGCAAACCCTCAGCGGTGATGAAATCGTCGCCCGTTTTGGTGGCGATGAATTCGTCGCCGCCAAGCCGTTTAGCGACAAGCGCGAACTTGAAGCCTTCGTGCGCCGCCTGTACGCCTGTTTTGCCGGGCACCGCGCCTTTGCGCAAACCGAGCTGGTGGTCAACGCCAGCATCGGCGTCTCGGTATATCCGGATGACGCCACCGAAATCAACACGCTGATCGGCAATTCCGATCTGGCCATGTATCGCGCCAAGCACAATATTAATGAGAAAATCTGTTATTACGTTGTCGAAATGGATGAGAAAACGCGCCAACGCAATCAGATTGCCGCTGATATTCGCACCGGGCTACAGCAGGAACAGTTTTATATTAATTATCACGAAAAATATTCGCTCAAAGACGGAACGGTTACCGGCTATGAAGCGTTATTACGCTGGAATCACCCCAGGCTTGGCCCAATATTGCCAGAAGTCTTTATTGTTATTGCCGAGGAATCCGGCGCAATTATCTCTTTAGGCTATTGGGTTATTGAGCATGTGTGCCGTGAAGCGCTAAATAACAAAGTGGATAAAAAGATCTCCGTCAATATTTCACCGGTGCAATTACGCGATCCGGTTTTTATCGATAAAGTGCGTGAAATATTAATGCGAACCGCTTATCCACCCACGCTGCTGGAGTTTGAAGTTACAGAAACCGCATTTATCACCAATAAACAATTGGCGTTCAACCTGCTGCATCAATTACAAAAAATGGGGATCAGCATTGCGCTGGATGATTTCGGCACCGGCTATTCTTCGCTGAGTATGCTGCGTGACTTTAATTTCGACGTGATTAAGCTCGATCGCTCGTTCGTCAGCAATGTTGAAAGCAATTTCCAAACGCGCTCTTTTGTGCGCGCGATGGTCACGCTAAGCCACTCGTTGAAGACGCCGGTCGTCGCCGAAGGCGTGGAAACGCGTGAGCAACTGCGTATCCTGGAAGAAGAAGGCTGCCAGGAAATTCAGGGTTTTCTGTTCGGCCAGCCGGTGGGGATTGAAGATCTGCGCAAATAACCCACCAACGCCGCAATAATAGGCACGGCGCAGCGGCTGCCGTACCTATTCCCATCACAATATACCCTTCATACTTCAAGGCAGGTGTGTTGGCTTGGTTACTCGGCCCATCCCAGGGCCTCGCCCCTTCGGGGCCAGCGCTAGCGCTGTTCAAAAACGCTTTTGCGTTTTTGTCCTGCAACTCGAATTATTTCGGGTATAAAACATTAATTCAGTGCCTCCTATCATAAAAAAAACTTATGGCAATTAGAAAGCGGTTGTATTACCTTCCGATTGATAACATTGTTACGCGTTTATACCCTTCATACTTCAAGTTGCAGGTGTGTTGGCTTGGTTACTCGGCCCATCCTTGGGCCTCGCCCCTACGGGGCCAGCGCTAACGCTGTTCAAAAACGCTTTTGCGTTTTTGTCCTGCAACTCGAATTATTTTGGTTATAGGATAAGCCAGTAGCACAGACAGGTTAATTAAAAGGTTCACAACATCTATGTCACAATCAAACAAACTAACATCATTTATTATTATATTTATGGTGTTAGGGGTCATCACCGGCGCATTGGTTCACCAATATTTGGCGCCTGATATCGCCCAGTCTTATGCCAGCAATGTCTCCCTGTTGACCGATATATTCCTTCGCCTGATTAAAATGGTGATTGCCCCGCTGGTTTTCACTACTCTGACCGTCGGCATCATGAAAATGGGCGACACAGCCAAAATTGGCCGCCTGGGCGGGAAAGCTTTCCTGTGGTTTATTTCTTCCTCGATCATCTCGATATTTCTTGGCCTGCTGGTGGTGACGTTACAGCAGCCTGGGCATGGGCTTAACCTGCAGATCCCGGCAGGCGCTGTGGATACCGGCCTGGCCGTCAGCGGCATGTCGCTGAAAGCGTTTATTTCGCACACCTTCCCTTCCAGCATCATTGAAGCGATGGCCAACAATGAGATCCTGCAGATTGTGGTATTCGCCCTGTTCTTTGGCATTGCCGGCGCGTCCTTTGGCGAAACCTTCACCAAACCGCTAAGCGACTGCCTGAACGTGGTCGCCAATATCATGCTGAAAGTGACCGGCTACGTGATGTACGTTGCCCCACTGGCGATTTTCGCCGCGGTATCCTCAGTGATCGCCACCCAGGGCCTGGGGATTTTGCTCAACTACGCATCGTTCGTCGGTGGCTACTATATTGCCATTCTGCTGGCCTGCACGCTGATGATCGCCTTCTGCTACCTGGTGTTAAAACAAGATACCTTCCGCCTGGTCAGCATGCTGAAATCGCCGGTATTGGTCGCCTTTACCACCAGCAGCTCGGAAGCGGCTTATCCAAAAACGCTGGAACAGCTACGTAACTTTGGCTGCCCAGGCAACATCGCGTCGTTCGTGCTGCCCATCGGCTATTCGTTTAACCTGGTCGGCTCGATGATCTATTGCTCATTCGCCTCGATGTTTATCGCCCAGGCTTACAACATCCATCTGTCATTTTCTGAAGTTGCGGTGCTAATGCTCACGCTGATGCTGGCTTCGAAAGGGATCGCCGGGGTGCCGCGTTCGGCGCTGGTGGTGTTAGCCGCCACCATTCCCAGCTTCAACATTCCCGTCGCCGGCATCCTGCTGCTGATGGGGATTGACCACTTCCTGGATATGGGCCGTTCGGCGATTAACGTGCTGGGCAACGGCATTGCCACCGCCATGCTGGCGCGCAACGAGCCGGCAGAAGAAGAAAGCAGCGAACTGGCGGGTTCAACCGAACTCCCTTAAACCAGCCACGTAACAGGCAGGGCAATGCCCTGCCCTGTTTAGCTTCCCATCGTTACGCCTCTTCACGCTCCGCTCGCGTGCGCCGCACCTGCTGGCTATAGAATGCCAACGTCTGTTCCAGCGATTCCAGCGTCACCGGTTTCGACAGGCAGTTATCCATCCCCGCCGCCATACAGCGTTGCCGTTCTTCCGCCAACGCATTGGCGGTGACACCGATCACCGGCGCACTAAAGTGCATCTCCCGCAGGCACTGCGTCAGCTTATAACCGTCCATATTCGGCATGTTCACGTCGGTCAGCACGATGTCGACCGGGTGATGGTTCAGCACCCCCAGCGCATCGACGCCGTCGTTGGCGGTCACCAGTTGGTAGCCCAGCGAAGAAAGCTGATCGGACAGCAAACGGCGGTTGATCGGATGGTCGTCCACCACCAGCAGGCGGATATCCTGATTGCCCGCCGCCGGCGTTTTAGCCACCGCCGGCAGTTGCATCGGCGCCTTGTTGCCGCCCACGCCGAACAGGCGGTTGAGCAAACCGATAGTTTCCCGCGGGGTGGACGTGCTGTGCACCCAATAGCCTGGCCGGGTTTGCTGCGCCGGGCCGATATGCTCAATGGAAAACTCGATCTGCGCCAACAGCGGCTGGGTAAACATCAGCGGGTAATCGCTGATCAACACATCGCCCTTCCCGGTCGCCTGCCCGGCATAACGCTGCAACTGTGCGCCATAGCCGGCGAGGATCTCCATCAGGTAGTTCTCCAGCCGTTGGTTACGAATGTCCAGCCATAGCTTAAGCCCCTGCCAGGTGTCGCTGGCCTGCGGCAATACGAACTGGGCATCGAACAGCGGGATGCGGATAATAAACATGCTGCCAAGCCCGGGCTCAGACTCCACCGCAATATCGCCATCCATCATATTGATCAACTTTTCGCAGATCGCCAGCCCCAGACCGGTGCCCTGGAAATGGCGCTGCACGCCAGTGCCCACCTGGAAGAACGGATCAAACAGCCGCGGGATCTCTTTCGCCTGAATGCCGACGCCGGTATCGCGCACGCTGAATTCCAGGTAGTTATCACGCGCGCGCACTTGCAAGATAATGCAGCCGGTATCGGTAAACTTGATGGCATTGTTCAGCAGATTGGACAGCACTTGCTGCAGGCGCACCGGATCGCCGGAGATACGTTCGGGCACGGTTTGCTCGATAAAGCAGAACAGCCCCAGGCGTTTTTTCACCACCAGCGGCAGATAGTTGCCGGCGATATGGGTAATCAGCTCCAGGCAGGAGAAATCCCGCGGCTCAATTTTGAGCTGTTCCGATTCAATCTTGGAGAAGTCCAGAATATCGCTGATGATTTTCAACAGCAGCCCGGACGAGTTGTTCATCGCATTCACCAGCCGATCGACCCCCAGCGGCAGATCCTTGGTTTGCAGCAGCTCCAGGTTGCCGATAATACCGTACAGCGGGGTGCGCAGCTCATGGCTGACGGTCGCCAGGAACATCGACTTCGACTGGCTGGCCTGTTCGGCGGCGGCGGCCATTTCCTGCAGCGACTCTTCCATCTTCACACGGGCGCTCACGTCGACCAACACGCAAATCGCCACGTCTTCGTTGCGGTAACGGGAGTGAACGAAGCTGATTTGCAGGTTGTTGTTGTCGCTGGTCATGACATCGACAAAGTTCACCTGCTGCTCGCAGATGATGCGCGTGATGCGCTCCCGGTCTTCATGGGTCAACATGTTGATGTAGTTATGCGCCAGCTCATTGCTCAGGATATTGGTGCCGTCGCTGATACGCAGAATACAGATCCCCACCGGCGCTGAAGCGACAATCTTGCGGTTAAACTGCTCGTGTTCTTCCAGCCGGAAGGCGTTGTTTTCCGCCGGCATGAACATTTTGCGTTCGAATAGCCAGGCCAAACTGAACAGCACGATCGCCGAAAGCATGTTGAGCAAGACGGCGTTGAGGATCAGGATCTTGAAGCGCTCCGCCACATTTTTTATCGGCAGCGAATACACCACGCTCAATGAAGACGGCGGCAGCGCCTTTTTCATGATCAGATCATGGTAGCTGTCCACATAGCCAAAATAGATGTGCGAATCCGGGTAACTGTCCGTCGGCAGCGCATCATCGGCCAAGCGCAGCACGGGTTCATTGTCTTCATCCAGCAAGGTGACACCGGTCGACAGGTTGCCCGGCGCAACAAAATCCTCCAGGCGCACCGTTTGCTCAATGCCCAGCAATGCCTCGAGTTTGTTGCCGATATACACCGGCGCCAATACGTACAGATAGCCCACATCCGGCCGCTGCGAGCTGGGGTTGATCCAGTACAGGTTGCTGTCTTTATCCTGGTTTTTGGCATTGCGGTATTTCAGGATGCGATCGTGCAGCGATTTCAACACATCTTCGCGATCGATCACCCCGGTGCTCTTGCCGAACTCCGCCATACACAGGCTGTCGCCGCCGATCACAAATACCCGGTTAAGATCGTAGGCGGCGACGAAGTTCTCACGCCAGTATTGAATCAGCCCGCTTAGCGAATCGTACAGGCTGTGATAATTGGTGTTGAGTGAACAGTTGGATTCAGGATAGAGGGGATAAAACACTGGCGGGCTGCTTTTGGCCGGGAACACGCCGCTGAACATGTCCAGATTGCTGACCGAGCCGTTGAGGCGGTTCTCAGCCATGTACTTGATATCGCGCATCACATCCGCCGCATGGCGAATATAGCCCTGGGCCTGATCAAAATTCAGGTTGTATTCTTGCCGCAGCTCGGATTCTTTATCATGCAGGATGTTGAGAATATAAAAGGTGGTGAGCAACGCGCCCAATATCCACAGCATAATCGCCAACACCCGGAACAAATAGCGGGAGATTTTTAACGCGGTACGAAAAGAGGCTAGATATTTCAATCTGATACCATATGAATGTAAGTGGTGGCAAGCACGTTCTTACCTGAGGCCACATCCTGTGTTTGGCAGACCCATCACCCTGCATATCCCCTGCATCATTCAAGCCGCAGCAACGCCTATGCGCCTGCGGCCAGAAGTACGACGAGTATAACTGAAAAAAGGGCCCGGCATCGCAGCCAGGCCCCCTCTTTTATAACCTGCCTGCCGGGAGCCGTTACGCCCCGGCCGGCATAGCCACCCACTGAACGTTATGCGTCTTCGCCATCCGCATCATCGTCGGCCGGTTCGTTGTCGTCGCCGTCATCCAACGGCGCGGCATCTTCTACCGCTTCACCCGCTTCGATGCTGTCCAGCTCTTCATCTTCAACCGGTTCGGCAACACGTTGCAGACCCACCACGTTTTCATCTTCAGCGGTACGAATCAACGTTACGCCCTGAGTATTACGGCCCACCACGCTGACTTCCGCCACGCGAGTGCGCACCAGCGTACCGGCGTCGGTGATCATCATGATCTGGTCGGTGGTTTCCACCTGAACCGCACCGACGACCTGGCCGTTACGTTCGCTCACCTTAATGGAGATAACCCCTTGGGTGGCGCGCGATTTGGTCGGGTATTCGGTCACCGCGGTGCGTTTGCCGTAGCCGTTTTGCGTCACGGTCAGGATATCGCCTTCGCCGCGCGGCGCAATCAACGACACCACGCGATCGCTCTCGCCCAGATTGATGCCGCGCACACCAGTTGCGGTCCGCCCCATTGCGCGCACTTGCGACTCAGGGAAACGCACCACTTTACCGTTAGCGGAGAACAGCATCACTTCGTTGCTGCCGTCGGTCAGGTCGACACCAATCAGCTCATCCCCCTCGTTGAGGTTGACGGCGATGATACCGGCGCTGCGCGGGCGGCTGAACTCGGTCAGGGCGGTTTTCTTCACGGTACCGCTGGCGGTGGCCATGAAGACATGGCGCCCTTCTTCATACTCGCGCACCGGCAGGATGGCGGTGATGCGTTCGTCGGCTTCCAGCGGCAGCAGGTTGACGATTGGGCGGCCACGTGCGCCACGGCTGGCTTCAGGCAGTTGGTAAACCTTCATCCAGTACAGGCGGCCACGGCTGGAGAAGCACAGAATGGTGTCGTGGGTGTTGGCCACCAGCAGACGATCGATAAAGTCTTCTTCTTTTATACGCGCGGCAGATTTGCCTTTGCCGCCGCGGCGCTGGGCTTCGTAATCGCTCAGCGGCTGATACTTCACATAGCCCTGGTGCGACAACGTCACCACCACGTCTTCCTGGTTGATCAAATCTTCGATGTTGATATCGGAAGAGTTGGCGGTGATCTCGGTGCGGCGCTGATCGCCAAACTGTTCACGCACGGCGACCAGTTCTTCACGGATCACTTCCATCAGGCGTTCAGGGCTTTCCAGGATGAAGATCAGCTCGGCGATCTGATTCAACAGCTCTTTGTACTCATCGAGCAGTTTTTCATGCTCAAGGCCGGTCAGTTTCTGCAGACGCAGATCCAAAATCGCCTGCGCTTGCTGTTCGGTCAGGTGATATTTGCCGTCACGGATGCCGAATTCAGGCTCCAGCCACTCTGGCCGCGCCGCATCGTCGCCCGCGCGTTCCAACATCGCGGCCACGTTGCCCAGTTCCCAGGATTGCGCAACCAGGCCGGCTTTCGCTTCCGCCGGGGTCGGCGCGCGGCGGATCAGTTCAATGATCGGATCGATATTCGCCAGCGCGATCGCCAAACCTTCCAGAATGTGTGCACGATCGCGTGCCTTGCGCAGTTCGAAAATAGTACGGCGGGTCACCACTTCGCGGCGGTGGCGCACAAAGGCTTGCAGAATGTCTTTCAGGTTCAGCAGCTTTGGCTGCCCCTGGTGCAACGCCACCATGTTGATGCCGAAGGTCACCTGCAGTTGGGTTTGTGAATACAGGTTGTTCAGCACCACTTCACCCACGGCGTCGCGTTTGACTTCAATCACAATGCGCATGCCGTCTTTATCGGACTCGTCGCGCAGAGCGCTGATGCCTTCGACGCGTTTATCTTTCACCAGCTCGGCGATTTTCTCGATCAGGCGCGCTTTGTTCACCTGATACGGAATTTCATGCACGATGATGGTTTCGCGGCCGGTTTTCGCGTCGGCTTCCACCTCGGCGCGGGCGCGGATATA
The DNA here is from genome assembly GCF_039540155.1 of Gibbsiella greigii. NCBI lineage: Bacteria > Pseudomonadati > Pseudomonadota > Gammaproteobacteria > Enterobacterales > Yersiniaceae > Gibbsiella > Gibbsiella greigii. Next base: position 80,457 of record NZ_BAABEM010000048.1, on the reverse strand, counting down.
CACTTTGCCGCGGCCGGTGCGATAGGCTTCCTCAATACCACGGCGGCCGTTAATGATTGCTGCGGTTGGGAAATCCGGCCCTGGGATATGTTCCATCAGCCCTTCAATGCTGATGTTTTCATCATCGATATAGGCCAGGCAACCGTCGATAACCTCGGACAGGTTATGCGGCGGAATATTGGTCGCCATCCCTACCGCGATACCGGAGGAGCCGTTGATCAGCAAGTTAGGGATTTTGGTTGGCATGACTTCCGGAATCTGTTCCGTACCGTCATAGTTAGGCACAAAGTCAACGGTCTCTTTTTCCAGATCCGCCAGCAATTCGTGGGCGATTTTCGCCATGCGTACTTCGGTGTAACGCATTGCCGCTGCGGAGTCGCCGTCGACCGAACCGAAGTTCCCCTGGCCGTCCACCAGCATATAGCGCAGCGAAAACGGTTGGGCCATACGTACAATGGTGTCATAAACCGCGCTGTCGCCGTGCGGGTGATATTTACCGATCACGTCGCCGACGACACGGGCCGATTTCTTGTATGGCTTATTCCAGTCGTTACCCAGTACATTCATCGCGTACAAGACGCGGCGGTGCACCGGCTTTAGACCATCACGAACATCTGGCAACGCACGTCCGACGATAACGGACATCGCGTAATCCAGATACGAGCTTTTCAGCTCTTCTTCGATGTTTACCGGTGTGATTTCTCTGGCAAGGTCGCTCATGGAGCTGCTATCCCTCTACTAATGATTCATCTGCCCGCATGCCATAGTGGCAAAGGTGTAAAACTATATCACAAAGCGCGCTTTACAGGAAAATTACGCAGTAAAGAACCGTTTCTTCCCCGCCGGCTTGTGCCTTGCGGCACAGGCTGGGGACAGCGGCGAGCCAGAACATGTATACTCTTCACAACAGGAACAGGAGCCAGAGCACACCCATGAATGTAGAGACATCCAGCCAAGCGCAAAACGTCGACCAACAGGAAATCGCCAAGTTTGAGGCCGTGGCCTCGCGCTGGTGGGATTTGGAAGGGGAATTCAAACCGCTGCACCGCATTAACCCGCTGCGCCTGGCGTACATCATGCAGCGCGCCGGCGGCATCTTCGGCAAGACCGTGCTCGACGTCGGCTGCGGCGGCGGCATCCTGGCCGAGAGTATGGCGCAGGAAGGCGCGCGGGTCACCGGCCTGGATATGGGCGCGGAGCCGCTGCAGGTGGCGCGCCTGCACGCATTGGAAAGTGGTGTCAACGTCACCTATACCCAGGAAACAGTGGAAAGCCATGCCCATGCCAACCCGCAACAATACGATCTGGTGACCTGCATGGAAATGCTGGAGCACGTGCCGGATCCGGCCTCGGTGGTGCGCGCCTGCGCTCACCTGGTGAAACCGGGCGGCCATGTGTTCTTCTCCACCATCAACCGCAATACCAAAGCCTGGCTGATGGCGGTGATCGGCGCCGAATATATTCTCAAGATGGTGCCGCAGGGCACGCACGATCATAAAAAGTTTATTCGCCCGTCTGAGCTGATCGGCTGGATCGACAGCACCCCGCTGCGGGAAAAACACATGATCGGCCTGCATTACAACCCGATCACCGATCGCTTCAAGCTTGGCCGCAACGTGGACGTCAACTATATGGTACACACCCAGCACCAAGGTTAACGCTCCTCATATCCTTGCCGATGGGGTCTATAGTAAATAAACCCATCACACGTTTTCCCCCGGTGCCCGCCGGGGAAAACGTGCCGCAGGAGATCGATATGGCAACCGTTTCCCGCCGTTATTTTTTGCAGTTCGTCTCCAGCCTGGCGATCGCCGCGCCGGTGCTGCTGGCGCGCGCGGCCCCAGGGGCGGAACAGCTGCGGCTGGAACGCAACGGCTGGGTGCCCAATAACCCCCATTTGCCGGTACTGCTGTATCGCCAGGTATTGCCCGGCCAGGATACCATCGCAAACGCGCAGGCGTTGTTCGGCCGCACCGGCTGGCCGCCGCAATGGGTGGCCGGCGTTTATGCCTTCCACCACTACCACAGCACCGCCCACGAAGTGCTGGGCTTTGCCGGCGGCAGCGCCCGCCTGATGTTGGGTGGGCCAGGCGGCCATGAGATCAGCGTGCGTGCCGGCGATGTCGCGGTGCTGCCCGCCGGCACCGGCCATTGCAAACTCAGCAGCAGCAGTGATTTTGTCGTGGTCGGCGCCTATCCGCCGCAGCAACGTTGGGATTTATGTCGGGCGGCGCCAACCCCGGCCATGCTTGAACGTATCGCCAACCTGCCTTTCCCGCACAGCGATCCGGTATCCGGCCCACAGGGGCCGTTATTACAGTTCTGGCGCAAATCACCGTGAAAATGCCGCGCTACCTTATCCGGTTACTGTTGTCCTGCCTGTTGGTGGTGTTTGCCTGCGCCGGTGCGAGAGCGGAACCCCTGCCACGCATTGGCATCATCGGTGCCGGGCAAATGGGCGCGACGCTTGGCCGGCTGTGGGTGAACGCCGGCTATTCGGTGCTGCTTGCCTCACGCCATCCGCAAGAGCTGCAGCCGCTGGTGACCGAACTGGGCGCCCGCGCCCAGGCCGGAACCGCGCAGCAGGTGGCGCACTATGGTGAAATCGTGGTGTTGGCGGTGCCCTATGGCGCACTGCCCGAATTGGGTAAAAGCCTGGCGGCCACCTTGGCGCATAAGGTGGTATTGGACGTCACCAACCCCTATCCAGGGCGCGATGGTGCTATCGGGGAACAGGCATTGCAAATGGGCAGCGGAGTATACAGCGCTCGGTTGTTCCCCGGCACGCGGCTGGTGCGGGGGTTAAACGCGCTGGCCGCGGCCGCGTTAGCCGCTGAATCGAACCGCAGCGCCCCGCGCATCGCCGTGCCGCTGGCGGGCGACGATCCGGCGGCACTGGCCAGCGTTGCCGAATTGGTGAAAGCGGCGGGCTTTGTGCCGGTGGTGGTCGGCGGGTTAGACACAGCGCCGCTGTTTCAGCCCGGCGGCGCACTGTTTCTGCAAAGCCTGACGCGAGAGCAAATGGAACAGCGCATCCCGCACTAAACCTCGTGCCGGCGGGCATCTTCAGCACCGTCGGGGAAAAAACGGTGGGCAGCAGTTTTTTTATAATATTAAACCAGATCAATATGCCGTTTTTTTCTAATGTTTAAGAAAGCGGCAAACGATCATGTTTTTTAGCAAATCAGCAAAATCCTATCCTGCTTATTGACAACAGCGCCATGCCAGACGCGGCGCGCATTGCGGACCGGCCTTAACATTTTGCCCCCAAGTTATCCACAAAACAGGCCGTTTCTGTTCACTTGCCAAGGCCCTTTTTTCTCACTATCTTGACGCCTCTACCACATATAACCCCTATATATAGTGTTTACATACTGAGCAGAGCGACTACACTTCTGCCTGGCAGACATTATACGGAAAACAGCATATGAACCAGAGTCTACTTGTTACTAAGCGCGATGGCCGCAAAGAGCGCATCAATCTTGATAAAATTCACCGGGTCATCGACTGGGCCGCAGAAGGTTTAAATAACGTCTCGGTTTCTCAAGTAGCATTGCGTTCCCATATTCAGTTTTACGACGGCATCAAGACCGCCGATATCCATGAAACCATCATCAAGGCGGCGGCCGATCTGATCTCGCGCGATGCGCCGGATTACCAATACCTGGCCGCGCGCCTGGCCATCTTCCACCTGCGTAAAAAAGCCTACGGCAAGTTCGAGCCGCCGAAGCTGCATGCGCACGTGACCCGCATGGTCGAGATGGGCAAATACGATAAGCATCTGCTGGAAGACTACAGCGCTGAAGAGTTCGAGCAGATGGACGGTTTTATCGATCACTGGCGTGACATGAACTTCTCCTATGCCGCCGTCAAGCAACTGGAAGGGAAGTACCTGGCGCAGAACCGCGTTACCGGCGAAATCTACGAGAGCGCGCAGTTCCTGTACATTCTGGTGGCGGCCTGCCTGTTCTCCGGCTACCCGCGCGCAACCCGTCTGGATTACGTCAAACGTTTCTACGATGCGATCTCGACCTTCAAGATCTCGCTGCCGACGCCGATTATGTCCGGCGTACGCACCCCTACCCGCCAGTTCAGCTCCTGTGTGCTGATCGAATGCGGCGACAGCCTGGATTCGATTAACGCGACCTCCAGCGCGATCGTGAAATACGTCTCCCAACGCGCCGGCATCGGCATCAACGCCGGCCGTATTCGCGCGCTGGGCAGCCCGATCCGCGGCGGTGAAGCTTTCCACACCGGCTGTATCCCGTTCTATAAACACTTCCAGACCGCGGTGAAATCCTGCTCCCAGGGCGGCGTGCGCGGTGGTGCCGCCACCCTGTTCTACCCAATGTGGCACCTGGAAGTCGAAAGCCTGCTGGTGTTGAAAAACAACCGCGGCGTGGAAGGCAACCGCGTGCGCCACATGGACTACGGCGTGCAGTTGAACCGCCTGATGTACCAGCGCCTGATCAAAGGCGGCGACATTACCCTGTTCAGCCCATCCGACGTGCCGGGGCTGTACGACGCTTTCTTCGCCGACCAGGACGAATTCGAACGTTTGTACACCCAGTATGAGCAAGACAGCAGCATCCGCCAAAAACGCGTGAAGGCCGTGGAGCTGTTCTCGCTGATGATGCAGGAACGCGCCTCTACCGGCCGTATCTACATTCAAAACGTCGACCACTGCAATACCCACAGCCCGTTTGATCCGCAGATCGCCCCGGTGCGCCAGTCTAACCTGTGCCTGGAGATCGCCCTGCCGACCAAGCCGCTGGAAGACGTCAACGACGAAAACGGCGAAATCGCGCTGTGTACCCTGTCGGCGTTCAATCTGGGCGCAATTGACAGCCTGGACGATCTGGAAGAGCTGGCCACCCTCGCCGTGCGTGCGCTCGACGCCCTGCTCGATTACCAGGACTATCCAATCCCGGCGGCCCGCCGTGGCGCAATGGGGCGCCGTACCCTGGGGATCGGCGTCATCAACTTCGCCTACTACCTGGCGAAAAACGGCGTGCGCTACTCCGACGGCAGCGCCAACGCCCTGACCCACAAAACCTTCGAGGCCATCCAGTACTATCTGCTGAAGGCGTCCAACCGTCTGGCTCAGGAACAGGGTGCTTGCCCGTGGTTCAACGAAACCACCTATGCGCAAGGCATCTTGCCAATCGACACCTATAAAAAAGACTTGAACGCCATCTGCGACGAGCCGCTGCATTACGATTGGGAAACGCTGCGCAAAGAAATCAAAGAAACCGGCCTGCGCAACTCGACCCTGTCTGCGCTGATGCCGTCGGAAACGTCGTCACAGATTTCCAACGCCACCAACGGTATTGAGCCACCGCGCGGCCACATCAGCATCAAAGCCTCGAAGGACGGCATTCTGCGCCAGGTGGTGCCGGAATATGAACGCCTGAAAGAGGCCTATGAGCTGCTGTGGGAAATGCCGAACAATGACGGCTACCTGCAGCTGGTTGGCCTGATGCAGAAGTTTATCGATCAGTCGATCTCTGCCAACACCAACTACGATCCGGCTCGCTTCCCAAGCACCAAAGTGCCGATGAAGCAACTGCTGAAAGATCTGCTCACCGCCTATAAGTTCGGTGTTAAAACACTGTACTATCAGAATACCCGTGACGGTGCTGAGGATATTCAGGAAGACTTGCTGCCGGTACAGGGCGGCGATGACGACTGTGAAGGCGGCGCCTGCAAAATTTAACATTCATGCGGCGGGCCGTGGTCATGCGGCCCTTTCGCGTTTTCCTCATCAGGGCCGGATCACTCCGGCCTCTCTGCGTGGGGCAGCAAAGGATTAAGGCTTATGGCATACACCACTTTTTCGCAAAACAAGAACGATCAACTGCTTGAGCCGATGTTTTTCGGCCAGTCAGTCAACGTGGCGCGTTTCGACCAGCAAAAACATGAAATCTTTGAAAAGCTGATCGAAAAACAGCTCTCCTTCTTCTGGCGCCCGGAAGAAGTGGACGTCTCACGCGATCGCATCGACTATCAGGCGCTGCCGGATCATGAAAAACACATTTTCATCAGCAACCTGAAATACCAGACGCTGCTGGACTCCATCCAAGGCCGCAGCCCGAACGTGGCACTGCTGCCGCTGATTTCCATCCCGGAGCTGGAAACCTGGGTGGAAACCTGGTCGTTCTCGGAAACCATCCACTCCCGTTCCTACACCCACATTATCCGCAATATCGTCAACGATCCGGCGCTGGTGTTCGACGACATCGTCACCAACCAAGAGATCCTCAAGCGTGCGAAAGATATCTCCGGCTACTATGATGATCTGATCGAAATGACCGGCTATTACCATCTGCTGGGGGAAGGCACCCATCAGGTGAACGGTAAAACCGTCACGGTTGACCTGCGCTCGCTGAAAAAGCAGCTTTATCTGTGCCTGATGAGCGTCAATGCGCTGGAAGCGATCCGCTTCTACGTCAGCTTCGCCTGCTCATTCGCCTTTGCCGAGCGCGAACTGATGGAAGGCAACGCCAAAATCATCAAGCTGATCGCCCGCGACGAAGCCCTGCACCTGACCGGCACCCAGCATATGCTGAATCTGATGCGCTCCGGCAGCGATGACCCGGAAATGGCGGAGATCGCCGTTGAATGCCAGCAAGAGTGCTACGATCTGTTCCTGAAAGCGGCACAGCAGGAAAAAGAGTGGGCTGAATATCTGTTCAGCGGCGGCTCAATGATCGGCCTGAACAAAGAGATCCTTTGCCAGTATGTGGAGTACATCACCAACATCCGCATGCAGGCGGTTGGCCTGAGCCTGCCGTTCGAAACCCGTTCCAACCCGATCCCGTGGATCAACGCCTGGCTGGTTTCCGACAACGTGCAGGTTGCCCCGCAGGAAGTCGAGGTGAGCTCTTATCTGGTCGGCCAGATCGATTCCGAAGTCAATGCCGACGATCTGAGCGATTTCGAACTGTAACACTCGCCCAGGGAGGGATGCCTTTACTATTATGGCAACGTCAACCGTAACGCTGCGCGCCACCGGCACGCAGTTGGCCTGCCCGGACAGCGAACACAGCCTGCTTGATGCGCTGGAGCGGCATAATGTTCAGGTGGAATACCAATGCCGCTCCGGGTACTGCGGTTCTTGCCGGCTGAAGCTGGTGAAAGGCCAGGTCGCCTATCGCCAGCAGCCGCTGGCGTTTATCAATGACGGTGAGATCCTGCCCTGCTGCTGCATGCCGCTGGCGGATATCGAACTGGAAATCTGAAACGCCCCCGCACGCCCCGCCCGTCTCCCGACGCGGGGCTTGCCGAATCCCTTCCCGCCGTTAGCCGATACGCTCAACCACATCCAGCCAGCCATAGTTGCCGCACACTTGGCCCCCTTGCAACCACCGGCGCAGCATGTCCAGCGCCAACATCGCCACCGATTCCTGGCGCAAGCTCAACCCGTGGCGCGCAGCGCGATATTGTACCGTCTGGGCAAATTCGCCCTGCGGCGTATACAACGCGATATTGATCCGTTCGTCGACCATCGCGCCGATTGCCAACGCCAGCGGCGCACCGGCAAGCTGCGCCAAAGAGCGGGCGCGCGCCAGCACCGTGGGCAAATCTTCAATGCAATGGCTGGGCAACAGCTCGCCGCCCGCCAGCGGCGCACCGGCGGTTTGCAACTGCAAATTGATGAGGCCGGCGCTGAATTGCTCGCTGAGCGCCAGGTGCAGCCCGCGCTGTTGTAGCGTTTGCGCCAACAGCCCCGGCAGGCCAATGGTGCCTTCGAAGATAGTGTTATCGCCCGCGACAGCGCGCACCCGCTCCCATGCGGTTTCCATCGCCGCCCGCTGCACCGCCGGCCCAGTCAACTTCAGCTCAATAATTGGGCTGGATGAGCGGTAACCGAGCACCACGCCTGCCGGCAACGCCATGCCGTCCAACTGGGCGGCCAGATCGCTTTCCGAAGTGCCAAAGGTGGTTAAACGCAGGCACAGCGGCGGCTCGGGCAAGGTAAAACGCTGGCGCAGGCGCGGCACAATCTGTTCCTCCACCATCACCTTAAATTCCGACGGCACGCCGGGGGTGAAGAACATCAGGCACTTATTCAACGTCAACGCAAAACCACAGGCGGTGCCGACACGGTTATCAAGCATCTCCGCATTGGCCGGGATCTGCGCCTGTTTACGATTGGACGCCGCCATCGGGCGCCCGCGTTCGGCAAAATAGGCGGTCATGCGCGCCAGCCATTCAGGGTGCTCGACCAACGCCACGCCACAGGCGTTAGCCGCCGCCAGCGCGCTGAGATCGTCACTGGTCGGCCCCAGGCCGCCGTTAACAATCAGCACGTCCGCGACGTGGCTGCGCTCCTGCAGCGTTTCCACCAGCGAAGACAAATTATCCCCCACCGTTTCACGCCCGCTCATCGGTAAGCCCTGTTGGAACAGGTAATCCGCCAGCCAGGCCGCGTTGGTATCGATAATTTGCCCATACAGCACTTCATCGCCAGTGCTTAACATCTCCACCCTTAACATTGCTTTCTCCCGCATTTTTTGTTTTACCCACTATAGATGGCTGTAAACAACTTTTCACCCGTCACGTACCCTTCACGGCTGCCAAATCCGTCACCCCCTCAATCGTAAATATAAATTTACACGCTATGTAACGTCGGTTTGACAGAAAATAATCATTCCTCTATTCTGCCGCCCTGCAAATGAGTTACTGATTATGTTGCCAAAATAGGCGACGGTAGAGAAAAACGTGAAGAATCGCACCCTTGGTAGTATTTTTATCGTGGCCGGCACCACTATCGGCGCCGGTATGCTGGCGATGCCGCTGGCGGCGGCCGGCGTCGGGTTCGGCGTCACCCTGGCGCTGCTGATCGGGCTGTGGCTGCTGATGTGCTACACCGCACTGCTATTGGTGGAGGTGTACCAACACCACCCGGCGGAAACCGGCCTGGGTACGCTGGCGCGGCGTTATCTCGGCAGCGGCGGCCAATGGCTAACCAGTTTCAGCATGATGTTCCTGATGTATGCCCTCACCGCGGCCTACATGAGCGGCGCCGGCGAATTGCTGGCCGCCAGCATCAGCCAATGGACAGCCCGCAACGTGCCAGCTGCCTTTGGGGTTGCGCTGTTTACCCTGGTGGCGGGCAGCGTGGTGTGCATCGGCACACATTCCGTCGATCTGTTCAACCGTATTCTGTTCAGCGCCAAAATGTTGCTGCTGATGGTGATGCTGGGGTTAATGTTGCCCAGTATTCACCAGGCCAACCTGCTGACGCTGCCGCTGGAGCAAGGCCTGACGCTCTCGGCAATCCCGGTGATCCTTACCGCGTTTGGTTTCCACGGCAGCGTGCCCAGCGTGGTGAATTATATGGGCGGCAATATCCGCCGGCTGCGCTGGGTGTTTATCACCGGCAGCGCAATCCCACTGCTTGCCTATATTTTCTGGCAATTGGCCACGCTCGGCAGCATCAGCTCACAAACGTTTGTCGGCATACTGGCGCAGCAGGCGGGGCTGAACGGGCTGTTGCAGGCCGTGCGCGATGTGGTGGCTTCCACACAGGTAGAATTGGCGGTACACCTGTTCGCCGATCTGGCGCTGGCGACCTCGTTCCTGGGCGTAGCATTAGGGCTGTTCGATTTCCTGGCCGATCTATGCAAACGCAGGAATACCCCGCATGGCCGCCTGCAGACCGGGCTTATCACCTTTTTGCCGCCGCTGGCCTTCGCCTTGTTTTATCCGCGCGGCTTCGTGCTGGCGCTGGGCTACGCCGCCATTGCGCTCTCGGTGCTGGCTTTACTGTTGCCCGCTTTGCTGGCCTGGAAAACCCGCCAACAGCACCAAACTGCCTACCGGGTACGTGGCGGCCGCCCTGCTCTGGCGTTAGTGTTTGCCTGCGGCGTGTTGGTGATCGCCATTCAACTGGGCATCGCCGCTGGCCTGCTGCCCGCCGCCGGCTAACCCCCTTCCCGCTTTGCTCTTCACGCCGCCCTGACGTCGCCGCCAGGGCGGCGGTATGTTTTTTGCACCTTATCATCAATCCGGGCACACGTCGGCAATGATAACCCACGCCTATTTGCTGCCGGCAAATAATAGGTCTACAACTAATAGGGAAAATTTAAACCGGCGATAAGGAAAGCAAGCCATTGCCTTAACGGCGCTACAAGGTATTACGGGACACAACCCGGCCACCCGATCACGTTAACGATTTCACTGTGAAAAGTAAGGAGCAACTGATGAGCAAGAAAGGACTGACCACCGTCGCCGGCGCGCCGGTGGTGGATAATAATAATGTTATTACCGCCGGAAAACGCGGCCCGATGCTGCTGCAGGACGTTTGGTTCCTGGAAAAACTGGCCCACTTCGACCGCGAAGTGATCCCGGAACGCCGCATGCACGCCAAAGGTTCCGGCGCTTACGGCACCTTCACCGTCACCCATGACATTACCCGTTATACCCGTGCGAAAATATTCGCAGAAATCGGCAAAAAAACCGAGATGTTCGTGCGCTTCTCCACCGTCGCCGGTGAACGCGGCGCCGCCGATGCCGAACGCGACATCCGTGGGTTCGCCATGAAGTTCTACACCGAAGAAGGCAACTGGGATCTGGTGGGTAACGACACCCCGGTATTCTACCTGCGCGATCCGCTGAAGTTCCCGGATCTGAACCACGTGGTAAAACGCGATCCGCGTACCAACCTGCGTAACCCGGTATACAAATGGGACTTTTTTTCCCATCTGCCGGAAGCCCTGCACCAGTTGACCATTGATTTCAGCGACCGCGGGTTGCCCAAATCCTATCGCCATATGCACGGCTTTGGCAGCCACACCTACAGCTTTATCAATGCCAACAACGAACGTTTCTGGGTAAAATTCCACTTCCGTTGCCAACAAGGCATCGAAAACCTGATGGATGAAGAGGCCGAGGCCATCGTCGCCAAAGACCGTGAAAGCTCACAGCGCGATCTGTTCGACGCCATTGAACGCGGCGACCACCCGCGCTGGAACCTGCAAATCCAGATCATGCCGGAACATGAAGCCTCGCAGACCCCGTACAACCCGTTCGATCTGACCAAAGTATGGCCGCATGCGGACTACCCATTGATTGACGTCGGCTTCTTTGAACTGAACCGCAACCCGGACAACTACTTCTCCGAAGTGGAACAGGTCGCGATGAACCCGGCCAACGTGGTGCCGGGCATCAGCTTCTCGCCGGATAAAATGTTGCAGGGCCGCCTGTTCTCGTATGGTGACGCACACCGCTACCGCCTGGGCGTCAACCATCATCAGATCCCGGTCAACGCCGCAAAATGTCCGTTCCACAACTATCACCGCGACGGCGCGATGCGCGTTGACGGCAACAGCGGCAACGGCGCCACCTACGAACCGAACAGCTTCGGCGTGTTCCAGGAGCAGCCAGATTTCAGCGAACCGCCGTTGAGCATTGAAGGCGCGGCCGACCACTGGAACCACCGTGAAGACGAGGACTACTTCAGCCAACCGCGCGCTCTGTTCAACCTGCTGAGCGCCGAAGAACACCAGCGCATGTTCACCCGCATTGCCTGTGAGCTGTCGCAAGTGCCGGAAGCCATCCAGCGCCGCCAAATTGAACTGTTCACCAAAGTACACCCCGACTACGGCGCTGGCGTTGCCAAAGCGCTGGGCCTTTCATAAGGCGATAATCCCCGGTGCGTAAACGCGCCATAATAAAACGCCCCCGGCCATACGGCTGGGGCGTTATACGTTTAAACGCCGCGATACGCGGGTTAGCGAATTGGCGAACCGGCGGGCAGTTGGCCATGCTGGCGTTGACGTTGCCGCTGCAATACCGGCAGCAGCAGTGCGGCGACCAACCCGCACAGCGCCGCGATCGATAGCCATACGCCCGGCATCGCCTTATTGCCGGTCGCGTGGATCAGATAGCTGGCGATGGCCGGCGTAAAGCCGCCAAACAGCGCGGTCGCCAGGCTGTAGGCCATGGAGAACCCGGTGGCGCGCACTTCCGCCGGCATCACCTCCGTTAACGCCACCACCATCGCCGAGTTATAGCTGGCATAGAGGAACGATAACCACAGCTCCGCTTCCAGCAGGTGGATAAAGCTCGGCGCGCTCACCAGCCAGCTCAACACCGGGTAGGCAGTCAGCAAGATCAGCGCAGTGAACAACAGCAACAGCGGCCGGCGCCCCACCTTATCCGAGACGCTGCCCATCACTGGCAGCCAGAACAGGTTGGACAATCCCACGCACAGCGTCACGATAAAGCTTTGTTGCTCGCTGAACTGCAAAACGGTTTTGCCGTAAGTCGGCGTGAAGGCAGTGATCATGTAAAAAGCCACGGTGGTGGTCACCACCATCATCATCCCCACCAGCACAATCGGCCAGTTGCTGGCCACCGAGCGGGTGATTTCCCCCATCGACGGGTGATGGCGGCGCTGGCGGAATGCGTCGGTTTCTTCCAGCATCCGGCGGATCCAAAACAGGAATGGCACAATCATGCAGCCGACGAAGAACGGAATGCGCCAGCCCCAATCCGACATGATGGTTTTCCCCAGCCAATGGTTCAGCACCACCCCGAGCAATGCGGCGAACACCACCGCAATCTGCTGGCTGGCGGACTGCCAGCTAACATAGAAGCCCTTTTTCCCTTCCGGCGCGATTTCCGACAGATAAACGGAAACGCCGCCCAGTTCCACCCCGGCGGAGAAGCCCTGCAGCAAACGCCCAACCAACACCAGTATCGGCGCTAATACGCCAATGCTGTGATAGCCGGGCACACAGGCGATGGTCAGCGTACCGATGGCCATCAACCCCAGGGTGATCAGCAGCCCCTTGCGCCGGCCATGGTGATCGATATAGGCCCCCAGCACCATGGCACCCAACGGGCGCATCAGGAAGCCGGCGCCGAAGGTCATCAGGGTTAACATCAGCGAAGCAAACGGATTAGAGCCGGGAAAAAAGGTGCCGGCAATGGCGCTGGCATAGTAGCCAAACACCATGAAATCATACATTTCAAGAAAGTTGCCGCTGGTAACGCGGAAAATATTTTTGGCATTCCCCTGCCGGGCGGCGGCAGGCCGGGTGTGTTTTGCTAACATACTGGCAGCTCCTGTTAATTTATTATTAAATAATTAACATCTGTTTATCATCTGCCACTGTGATCGCGCCTACACTTTCCTCCCAGGCGGGGAAAATTTCAGTAACACAATGTAAATCAAAAGGTTATGCTTTTTATGGCGTTTATGGTTTTAATGGTGTTAATCCTACAGGCACCCTAGCCACCGCAGCGTTACCCGCTTTGCAGTGCCCCCTCCGCCCAGGCTTGCACCTGCCGCCGGGCGATTTTAATCCCGCCGGTTTTCAGCTGCGCCGGCAGCGGCAATAAGGCCACCGGCCGCTGGAAATTCGCCAATTTATCCTGCGCCCATGCCAATAGCGCCGGCAAAGACAGCGCCGTATCCCCTTCAAACACCGCCACCGGGCGCTGACCAAACTCCGCATCGTCCACCGGCACCACAAACACCTGTTCTATCTGTGGATGGGCCGCCAGCACACGCTCCACGTCTTCCGGCTGTACGCCCTCACCGCCGCTGAAAAACAGGTTATCCAGCCGCCCAAGGATGCGCAGTTCGCCCTCGGCCATCACGCCGCGATCGCGGGTGTGGAACCAGCCTTGACCATCGGCAATCGACTGCAGCGCACCATCGCGCCAATACCCCAGCGCCAGGCTGGCGCCGCGTACCCACACTTCCTGATCCACCAGTCTGATCTCACGGCCATACAGCGGCAGCCCGACGCCCGGCAGCGCATCGGCACGTTTGCCGCAGACGGTTGACGCCAGCTCAGTCAGGCCATAGCCGCACCAGCAGCGGATGCCCGCCGCCTCTGCCCGTTCGGTCAGCTCCACCGGGATCATGGCGCCGCCCAACAACACATCGGTTAACCCCGGCACGCGACGGGGTTCAGCCAGCAAACGCCAGAGCTGGGTTGGCACCAGCGACGCATGGCTGCAGCCAGCCAGCGCATCGGCCAGCGGCAGCCGATCACGCACCACCAGCCGGGCGCCCGCCGCCAGCCAGCGCCAGACGATCCCCTGCCCAGAAACGTGGAACAGCGGCAGCGACAACAACCAGCTGTCCTGCGCCCGGAAGTTCATCAGCCGCAGTACCCCTTGCGCACTGGCCAGATGCCCTTGATAGCTGTGCGCCGCGGCTTTCGGCAGCCCATTGGAGCCGGAGGTCAGCGTCAGAGTGGCTAAACGATCGGCCGCCCACGCCAGCGGCGGCGGGGATACGGCCGTTGACCGCGGCGCCAACGGCCGTATTGAATCAGGCAATAACGGCGTGCCGTCTGGGCAATAGGCCAAAGAAATATTCAATGCCGGCAGCAGCGTGGCCAGCAGCGCCGGCGGCAACGCCGGGTTTAGCGGCAGCAGCCGGCCGCCGCACTGCAACAGCGCCAGATAGGCCAACAACAGCGGGTAGCTGTTTTTGCCGCACAACGCCACGCCGACGCCGGGGTTAACCCCCTGCTGCCGGAATGCCGCTGCCAGCTGTGCCACCTGTTGTTGCAAAGCGTGCCAACTGACGGCCTGTTGGCCCACCAGCAACGCCGTGGCCCGCGGCCGGCGCTGCGCCCAATAGCGCCACGGCCAGTCGGTCAGTTGCGCCATACGCACTCCAGCTCGGCCTCGCCCTGCACGGGCAATGCGCTGCCGGGCCACGGGCGCAGCAGCTGTGCCTGCATCAAATGCAATGTGTCCAGGCCCGGCACAGTGCCGGGCGTCAGCCACTGGGCCAGCCGCGCCAGTTGGGTCAGCCCCAGGCTGGATTCTATACTGGAGCTGATCACCGCCGTCAGCCCGGCCTGATGCGCCTGCGTTACCAGCGCGCGGCAACGTGCCAGGCTGCCGATCAGCGTCGGCTTGATCACAATCGCCGCGACGCCAGGCTCGGCCTGCACGACGAAATCGGCATCTCGCACGCTTTCATCCCAGGCTATGGCGATCCCGGTCGCCTGCGCAAAGGCGCGCGACTCATCGCGGGTTTTGCACGGCTCTTCCAGGAAGGCGATGCGAGCGCGCCAGGCGGGATTGACGTATTTAGCGAAGCCTTGCGCCTTGGCCAGCGGCCAACTGCGGTTGGCATCCAGCCGCAGTTTCAGGTCCGGCAGCGCTTCCAGCAGCATATTAACGATCATGCCGTCACGCACCGCTTCATACAGCCCGACCTTCACTTTGGCGATCTTCTCCCCCGGCAGCGCCGCCAGCAGCGCGAACAGCGCATCGGGATCGCCGGTGCATAACGGCGCCGTGAGATAATCCGCCTGCGGCGGCAACGCCCCGCTTAGCTCCGCCAGCGCGCAACTGGTGCCGAACGCCACCGCCGGCAGGCCGCTTTCCGCCGGTTGCCCGTCGCCGAGCCAAACCGGCAGCCACGCCAGCAGCGCGCTTTGCGCCTCGGCCAGCGTTTCCTGGCTAAAGCCCGGCAGCGGCGCGATCTCTCCCCAACCTTCCTGCTCGCCCTGCCGCAGGTGCAACAGCAGGCCGTCGCGGGTTTTCAGCCGTTGGTTGCGCAGCACCACGCCGGCTTCCATCGGCAGTTGGTAACGGTATAGCGCCGCGTTGCGGGTTAGCTTATCCATCAAGGATTACGCTTGAATTTGCTGAAGTCAGGCTGGCGTTTTTCATTGAATGCGTTGCGCCCCTCCTGGCCTTCGTCGGTCATGTAAAACAGCATGGTGGCGTTGCCCGCCAGCTCTTGCAAACCGGCCTGCCCGTCACAGTCGGCGTTCAGCGCCGCCTTCAGGCAGCGCAATGCCATCGGGCTGTTTTGCAGCATTTCACGGCACCAGCGCACGGTTTCTTTTTCCAGATCCGCCAGCGGCACCACGGTGTTCACCAGCCCCATATCCAGTGCCTGCGCGGCATCATATTGGCGGCACAGGAACCAGATTTCGCGCGCTTTTTTCTGGCCGACGATGCGCGCCATGTAAGAAGCGCCCCAGCCGCCATCGAACGAGCCGACTTTCGGCCCGGTCTGGCCAAAAATGGCGTTGTCGGCGGCGATGGTCAGATCGCACATCATATGCAGCACATGGCCGCCGCCGATGGAATAGCCCGCCACCATCGCCACGATCGGTTTCGGGCAGGTGCGGATTTGGCGCTGGAAATCAAGCACGTTCAGATGGTGGACGCCGCTGGCGTCTTTGTAACCGCCGTAATCGCCGCGCACTTTCTGATCGCCGCCGGAGCAGAACGCTTTCTCGCCGGCGCCGGTAAGAATAATGGTGCCAATGCCGTCGTCATAGCGGGCGTTGGCCAACGCTTCCAGCATCTCTTTCACCGTCAACGGGCGAAAAGCATTACGCACCTGCGGGCGGTTGATGGTGATTTTGGCAATCCCGTCGCTGGATTTGTGATACAGGATATCCTCGAAATCACCGCTGCAGTCTTGCCATTCAATCGGCGCGTAAAGCTGTTGTTCATCTGGGTAGAGCATGTTCTGTTCCTTCAAACGGGGTTATCGAGAAAATGATGCAATTGGGCGACGAAATCCTGCGGGTTGCCCAGGTGGGCGTTGTGCCCAGCCTGCGGCACAATGCCCAACGGCAACCCGGCTTCGCGCACCAACGCCTGAAATTTATGATCGCTGTCGCCACAGAGTACGCGCAGCGGCACCGGCAGTTGGCGCAGTTGATCGCCCAGGTAAGGCTGGCGCCCGAGCGATGTGGCTTCGAGCATGTCTGCCACCGCGGGGCCGTCGTTAACCGCCCGTACGGCAATCAGCGCTTCGCGATGCACGGTACTGAGATCGGCAAACACCGGCTGCTGATACCAATCGGCCAGCACGCGGGTAATGGGTTCATGGCGAAAACGGCTGGCCCAGGCGGCATCATGGGCGCTGCGCTGCTCGCGCTGGCTTTCACTGCCTAAACCGGGGTTGCCGCCTTCAATCACCACACCCTGCAAACCACTGTGGTTGCCCTGGCAGGCATGGTACATCGCAATGCGCCCGCCGAGCGAATAGCCCACCAGCCAGTACTTTTCAATACGGTAAAGCGCCAGCACCGCATTGATTTGCCGACTGACGTCGTCAAGCCCGGTACAGTGCTGGTTAGCCGAATCGCCATGGCCAGGCAGATCGATCGCCAGCGACGGCCACTGCGGGCAGTGCCCGGCGATCACCCGCCACTCATTGTTATTCCCAAGAAAACCATGTAACCACACCAGCCAGGGGCGATCGCCCTCACCGCTTTGCAATACTTTTGCTGCCAGCATCAGCCTGCCACCATTTGTTGTATCAGGTATTGCACCGCCTCTGCGCCATCGCTCGGCGGCACCTGTAATTCAATCAGCGTAGCGCCGCTGTGGCGCCAGCCCTGCTCCACCGCCTGGCGTAACTGTTGCCAGTCGGCCGGGCAGGCATAGTTAATCTGGAACATCGCCGCCGCGTGGCTAAACGCCACGTCCTGCGGCATGCAGTAGAAGCGCTGGCGCTCCATTTCCGGGGTGGGCAATAACGAAAATATCTGGCCCCCGTTATTGTTCACGACGATCAGCACCGTCGGCGCCGAGCAGTGGCGCAGTAGCGCCAGCGCATTCAAGTCATACAGCGCGGAAAGATCGCCCACCACCGCCAGCGTGGGCTTGGCCGTGGCGCGCTGCACCCCAGCCGTTGTGGAAAGCAGCCCGTCAATGCCGCTGGCGCCGCGATTGCTGAACACCGGGTAGCCCGGCGGCAACTGCGCCAACGCATCAACCAACCGCACCACCAGGCTGTTGCCCAGAAACAGCTGGCCGTTTTCCGGCAGCAGTTGCGCCAGGCGATGTGCCAACAGCGCTTCACCAAAGCGATCGCGCAGATAGCCGGTCACCAGCTCGTGGGTTTGCGCCGCGATGGCGGCCAGACCGTCGGCCCAGGGGGAACGTAACTGCGCCGGATGCGCATCAAGCCATTGCCCCACTGGGCAACAAATCCGCCGGCCGCGATGCTGGGCGGGATCACGCTGCCCAGGCAGCGCGTCCACCAGCCAGTATTCTTGCGGCTGGCACTGCGCCTGCCATTGCAGCACGCGTTTGCCCGTCAGGCTGGCGCCAAACTGGATCACCAACTGGGCGTTGGCCAGGATGCCTTTGGCTTGCGGGCGCGCCAGCCACAAATCGGCACACGGCAACGGCTGCCCGGTTTGCGACAGCACATCGCCAATCAGCGGCCACCCCAGCATCGCTGCCCAGGCCGCCAGTTGCACACCTTCTTCTGCGCTGATGCGCCCGGCCACAATCACCCCGCGTTTCTGGCGCCAAAAATGCCAGTCAGGCTGCTTCGCCACGCTCGGCGTGGCCGGGGCGCATAGCCAGGGGCGACGATCGTGCCACCAATTGCCTAATTCAGCCGACCAGGCCGCATAGTGTTGTTCGCCGCCGCCGTACAACGGCTCGGCGAACGGGCAATTGATATGCAGGACGCCATGGGCCAGGTTCGCCATGGCGTTGTCCACGGTAGCAACCAGCCAGCGCGCCGGAATATCCGGGGTGGGGCGCGGCAAGTCTATCGCCTGCGCCGGGTGGCCGGCATACAGGCCGTGCTGGCGGATCGCCTGGTTGGCGCCGCAGTCGATCAACTCTGGCGGGCGATCGGCCGTCAGGCAAACCAGGCGTTCGCCGGTGAGGCTGGCTTCAATGATGGCGGGATACAGGTTGGCAGCCGCCGTGCCGGAGGTAACGATTACCGCAACGGGCTCTTGCGCTGCCTTAGCCAAGCCGAGTGCCAAATGGCCCAGGCCGCGCTCGTCAAAATGGGTATGGCAAATAAAGGCGGGGTTGGCCGCCGCCGCAAGCGTCAACGGCGTGGAACGCGATCCGGGGGCAATGCAGACATGCCGCACCCCATGCCGAGACAGCGCTTCCAATAACAACGCCGCCCAGCGGCGATTAAAAACACTTGTCGACATAGTCCGCTCACAAATCCGTTAACAGAATTATTTCTCTGGCATTAATCACGCCAACGCAATGATCAAATTATATGAGTAGTTTTCAACACGACTTTTGCGCTGGCGCAAAAACGCCGTATATCCTTAAAGCGCAATGGCGGCTTCTTACCCTGAAAGATCAAGGTTAATATCTCGGTGAGTGCCCGTGCGCCCAGAATTGCAACCAAAAATGAACAAATAAATCACAGGTACCTTACACGCAAGCGAATGGCTTCTCCATGCAAGGCCGTGATTTCGGGAGACATAAACAGTTCGCTTGGACAGTTAGCGAGTTTAGCGGCAAACGTAGCGCAGGAAGCAGATAAAAGAGAGGGAAATGTGTGGAGATGCAGAGAAAGAAACAGGGCGCGGCACACGCCCTGCCCGCTTCGCGCTAGCGGCGCGCCAGCAACAGGCCGAACACCAACCCCACGGTGGCGCCGATGCCGACGCTTTGCCAAGGCTTCTCATGCACGTAGAAATCCGCACGTAAAGCGGCATCTTTTGCACGCGCGCAGTACGATTCCGAGACGCTCTCCAGCCGTGCTCTTACCTCTTGCAGCGCCTCCTCGGCATGGGATTTGATATCGACATAGGCCTGATCGGCACGATCGCCGGAATACGCCAACACCTCTTCCAGCGTGTCCGACAGCATTTTCAGATCGTCATCAAGGGTCGTTTGATCGTCGTCCGTATTTTTCGACATTTTCGTTTCCTCCGCCGTTAGAAAATTCACCCTGCCCCTAACTATAGGAACAAACCCCGTTCGCCGCCATGAGACTTTTGGCACACCGGGTTGAACGCCAGACGCTATACGGCGACAGACATCCCGCCGTCGACAAACAGCAGTTGGCCGTTAACAAAATCAGCCGCGCCGGAGGCCAGGAACACCGCCGCACCGATCAGTTCCGCCGGATCGCCCCAACGGGCCGCCGGCGTGCGTTTGGTCAGCCAGCCGGTAAATGCCGGATCGTCCGCCAGCGCCTGCGTCATTTCCGTTTTGAAATACCCCGGCGCGATGCCGTTCACCTGAATATTGTAACGCGCCAGTTCCACGCACATGCCGCGCGTCAGCATTTTCACCGCGCCTTTTGACGCCGCATACGGCGTGATGGTGTCGCGCCCAAGCTCGCTTTGCATCGAACCGATGTTAATTATCTTGCCGCGCCGGCGCTGCACCATATGGCGCGCGACCGCCTGCGACACCACGAATACCGCCTTCTGATTAACCGCGATGATTTCGTCCCATTCGCTTTCCGGGAAATCGATAAACGGGTGGCGGCGTTGTATGCCAGCGTTATTGATCAGCACGTCGATCGGGCCAAGATCCGCCTCAACCTGTGCAATCGCCTGGTGGATAGCCTGCGAATCGGTAACGTCGAACGCCACCGCTTCGGCCTGCAAGCCCTCGCTGCGCAGGGCGTTCACCGCACGCTCGGCGCTTTCCACCCGGGTGGCGTTCACCAGGATCTGCGCGCCGCGCTGCCCCAGCCCTTTAGCCAGCAGAAAACCGATGCCGCGTGAAGAACCGGTGATAAGTATTCTTTTGTTTTCCAACGAAAATAACGGATCCATAATGCCCCCAGCCAATGCCGTGTAACGAAAATATCGCCTCCCACAGGGTAAAGATGCGATAGCGTCTCAGTCGCTTAGCTTACGCCCTGCCGGTGCCTTGAGGATGGTTGCTGCGCGCAAAAAAAACAGCGTGCAAGCACGCTGAAAATGATACACAACAACACCAGGGAAACCGCTCGCCATACTGCGCGGGGTTACCAGCGCGGAAAATCCGCGCGCATCGCCCACAGGCCCAACCCCAAACACACTACGGCATTAACCAAAAATAGCAGATTGACCGCCAAACTCAGGCTGACATGGTCAATAACCACCCCCAACAAGATAGGCACCCAGTTGGCGATGTAAGCAATCACGTAAAACAACGATACCAGCCGCGCATGGCTTGCCGCGGGGGATATCAGGTTCACCAGCATCGCGCTGCCGACAAAAACCGCGCCGTAGGCATAACCGGCGATCGCCATCCCCACTGCCGCCATGCCCAGTGAGTGAAACGCCAGCGCAATGGCGAACACCCCTACCGACAGCGCCTGCGCCAGGCAGCCGAGCATCAGCGAGTAACGGGCATTCACCCGGCGGCTCAGCAATTGGCTGATGCCGGCAATCACCAGATACACCGCAATCACATAGCCAAACACCCCGCGGCTATGCATGCCCAACAACGTTTCCGCCACGCTGGGCCCGATCACCAGCATACTGGCTGCCAGCACCCAGCAGAAAAACAGTGCGCCGGCACACAGGAAAAACTTACCGCCGGTGACTCGCAGCCCCTCTGCCAGCGCCCCGCGAGCAGGCAGTGATTTATGCGTTGCCGCCGTATTCACCACCGCTGCGGCAGGCACAGACGGCCAGCGCAACACCACGCCTACCAGCGCCACCGCCGCGATCACCATAATGATAGCAAACGGCAGCGAGGTGGTATAAAAACCGGTTTGCAACGCAATGCCGCTGAAAATCGGCCCCAGCGCCAGGCCGGCGGTAAACGATAAGGTGGCGATCAACGCCGCCATTTTGCCCCCGTCCTGCGGGCCAAAGCGCATCAATGCGATATTGGCGGCACCGGTCAGCGCCCCGGTGCCAATGCCGGCCAACAAACGCGCCATCAGCAGCAGCATCAACGAATCCGCCATGGCGAACAACAAAGCGCCGCCCAACACGGCCAGCAGCGCCGGCACAATCATGATACGCAGGTCTTTTACCCTGCCCGCCAGGTTGCCCACACCAAACAGTGAAATGAGCACACCGGCGGCATAGGCGCCATAAATAACCGTCAGGCTAACCGACGAAAGCCCCAGTTCCCGTTGGTAAAGCGGATACAACGGCGACGGCGCGCTGCTGTTAAGCAATGCGGCCATTAACGCCAAGGCCAAAAACAGCAATACCGCAAAATGCGACGTACGCGGCCCTATTTTTACGGCCTTTTCAACAGCAATACCTGCCGGCATCGATTCTCTCCCGAAACAATAAGGCACCAACCTTAAATAAATGTGTCACCCGGAAAGGAATTTCTAATAAGGGAACACAGTTATCTTACTGCCCGGGTATAAGGCAAAACATCACCAGAAATGCATCACGGTGATTCATTAATGCATCCCGACGGGAAAGACCAGCTAATCAGGCAACCACGCTGCACATTTAATCGCCAAATCAGTACAATCAATAACGTATGAACTTATTTTGGCGACTAAGACGGAAAAAGGCCAGCCCAACAGATGAACCAATACAGAATAACAATATAAGAGAACGAACTAAGAGATACCGTACAATTTAGGATCACTCTCCACAGCGCACAAAAAAACAGCGCGAACAAACATTACAGCGGCAATTGCCTTTTTTCCATCTCGGCACGGTAGAGCGCATAAAATTCGCCCTGCATCCTCACGAAGGATTTATAAAAAATACCGAAGATCAGAATGGGTACCAGGCGCTGATCTTTTTTCTTTTTATAAGAATGGTAAAATTTTGTAACTTTCTTATCGCTCATTTCCCCCGAACTCAGACGGCGTTGGAGTATTTTTTTTGATAGTGCCGTTATTCCACGCACATAAAGCCCCAAAATTAAATAAACACTCACAACAAGAACCACTAAAATAGCAATTTGCGCAATAGTATTTAACATTCCCGTATCCTTTAAAAATAACAACAGAATGTATTGTAAGCGCCAGGAATATACCGAAAAAGGGAAAGGGTCAGGTTTTGATTATGGAGTATACACTGCCAGAAAAGTAACGTAGCGGCTTTTACATCATTTACCGCATACGCTATTTTTTAACACACTAACAAATTGAAAAATATGAGAATAATAGAATAAAGAGATATAACAGCATGCAGTTAAGATTAATCTCAAAAACATGCCATACATTTCATTCTTTATTCGAAATATTAAATCCTCCCCTTGACCGACATTACTTTCACACGCTCTGTCTCACTGCTTTATGGTGATGGTTTTGGCCTTCCTGGCCGGAGCCCGCCTTAAAATAGCCAATGCCCCCGACAATATAATCAGCGCCATACCCGCCGCCGCGATATAAGACAGACTTTCGTCAAAGATCAGATACCCCAATAGCGTAGAGAAAATAATCGTGCTGTACGACAAGATGCTGACGATCACGGGGTTACCGCTGCCGTAGGCGCGCGTCATGCTAATTTGCGCCAAGCTGCCAAACAAACCAATGGCGCACACACAGAGGAAGGTGCCGGCATCAAGGGGGGAAAAGCCAACCGTGGTCGCCATCGCCACGCCAACCAGCGTGCCGACTAACGAAAAATAAAATACCACGCGCAGTTCAGGCTCGCCGCTGCGCACCAGTTTCCCGACGTTAAAATAGGCCAACGCAGTCAACAGGCCGGATGACAGACCGACAAGGGTAGCGGCATATTCGCCGTGCGGCATATCCGGCCGCAGCAGCACAATGATACCGAGAAAGCCAAGCAATACCGAAAAGAGCAGTTTGCCCGTCAACTGCCCCTTCGCGGTGATAAAGGTGATCACCGACTGGAAAATGGGGTTGGTATAGCCCAACGTCGTGGCGGTGGCGATCGGTAGGTGAATCAGCGCATAAAACCCGCAATACATCGCCACATTACCGATTGCCGCGCGTTGCATGTGCAGCCCCAACTTGCGGGTGCGAAAGCCGATATTCTTTATCTTGATCAGCGCCGCGACGATCATGACATTGATAAACGAACGGTAGAAAATGATTTCGAAGAAACCGACTTTAGCCGAGGCTAATTTAATGCTGGCGCCCATTAGCGCGAAAAACGCGCTGGCGACCACCATCCATAACGCAACCATGATTTCCCTTAAATACCACCCAAGCAGGCATTTTTTATTTATGATAACGGGGCACAGATGCCTCCGAGCACCACGCGCGGCATGAGGCATCAGCCAGGCAAACAACACCTGCATCTTCGCGCCATTCGGTGCAGAACACAATATCCGTTGGCAGGCCAACCGCCGTTTTCCCCGTCACTTTCGGCATAAAAAATGCCAGCCGGTAGAACCAGGCTGGCACGTTACGCTTGAATTGGCGGCGGCGATCAGAACATCGGCTGCGCCAACTGAACCAGGCTAATCAGCGGCTGCGGGTAGAGCCCCAAAAACAGCACCAGCGCCGCGGAGATCAGCACCACGACGCCACCGGCGGTCAACGCCCAATTGTTTGGCGTATCACGCACTGGGGTTTCCGGTGCGCTAAGGTACAGGCTCACCGTAACTCGCAAGTAATAATACAGGCCGATCGCACTGCCCACCACCACGGCACCGGTCAACCACCACTGGTGTGCGCTTACGCCGGTGGCGATAACAAAGAACTTACCGATAAAGCCCAGCGTCATCGGGATCCCTGCCAACGACAGCATCATCACCGTCATGACTGCCGACAGCACCGGCTTGTGCCAGAATAGCCCGCGATAAGCGAACAGGGAATCGGCGTCCGGGCCACGGTACGGGCTGGACATCAGGCTGACCACACCAAAGGCCCCCAGGCTGCTGAAGAGATAACCGGCCAGATAGACGCCGACGGTTTCCAGCGACAGCTGATGGGTTTGCACCGCCACCAGCGCCACCAACAGATAGCCCAGATGCGCAATGGAGGAGTAACCTAGCAAGCGCTTGATGTTGGTCTGGCTGATCGCCATCAGGTTGCCGAACAGGATCGAGCAGAAGGCAATGATCGCCAGCACCATCCGCAACGCCTCGCTATTCGCCGCCGGCGCGTACAGGAACAGACGCATCACCACCGCAAAAATGGCGATCTTGCTGGCGGTCGCCAGGAAGGTGGAAACCGGCGCCGGCGCCCCCTGATACACATCGGGCGTCCACAGTTGGAATGGCACCAACGACAGCTTAAAGCCCAGGCCGACGATCATCATGCCCATCCCCGCCAGAATCAACGGCTGGTGCAGCATGTTCTCGCTCAGGCTTTTGCCCAGCATCGCCAGCGACAAATCGCCGGATTCCGCATACAGCAGCGCCATACCGAACAACAGGAAGCTGGACGCCGCCGCAGACAGCAGCATGTATTTGATGGCCGCTTCCAGCGAACGCTTCTGGCGGTAGGCATAGCCCACCAGCCCGAACAGCGGCAGCGAAATCAGCTCGATACCAATGAACAGCGAAGCCAAGTGATTGGCACTCGCCAGCAGAATACCGCCCATCGCGGCAATCAGCACCAACAGGTAGAACTCTTCACGGTTGTCCGGATACCCCACCAGCCACGGGTAGGCGAAGGTGCAGGTTGCCAGGCTGGCCATCAGCACCAAACAGGTGTAGAGCATGGAATAACCGTCAACCCGCAGCAGCGGGGTCACGTCCATCGGGCCTGCCTGGCCGACAAAGTAAAGTGAAAGCAGCGCCAGGTTGAGGCCAACCACTGCCAGCGTGGCGTTGATAAAGTGGTCGCGTCGCCACGCAATGCTTAGCATCACAACCACCACCGTCAATCCGACGATCAACAGCGGTAATAGTGCGATCAGTTGTTGAGGAGTTATTGTCATGGCGAATTACGGCCTTGTTGTTGAAATTGCAGAAACTGACGAACCAAACCAATGTTGCACGTTGCTCATCGCCGTGGCCGAAGTATCCAGAATCGGCTGCGGGAAGAACCCGAGCAGCACCAACAATACCGCCAGCAGCAGAATGATGAACAATTCCCGCGCGGTCATGCCCGGCAACGGCTGTTCGGATTTCGGCGCGCCATAGTAGGCACGCTGCATCATGATCAGCGAATAAACCGAAGCGAACACCAAGCCAAAGGTAGATATCACGGTAATGACCGGCACAACCTGGAAGCTGCCAAACAGGATCATGAACTCACCGACGAAGTTACCGGTGCCCGGCATCCCCAGCGTTGCCACGGCGAAGAACAGCGATAGCGCCGGCAGATACTTGATACGGCCCCATAGCCCGCCCATTTGGCGCATGTCGCGGGTGTGCAAGCGCTCGTAAAGCTGGCCACAGATAATGAACATCCCGGCCGCCGACAGGCCGTGGGCAATCATTTGGATCACCGCGCCCTGATAGGCCAGTTGGCTGCCAGTGTAGATGGCGATCAGCACAAACCCCATGTGGGAAACCGAGGTGTAGGCAATCAGGCGTTTGATGTCGGTTTGGGCAAAGGCCATCCAGGCGCCGTAGAAAATCCCCACCACGCCCAGCCACATGGCGATCGGCGCAAACTCATGGGATGCGTTCGGGAACAGCGGCAGGCTGAAGCGCAACAGGCCGTAGGCCGCAGTTTTCAGCAGGATCCCCGCCAGGTCGACCGAGCCGGCGGTTGGCGCCTGGCTGTGGGCGTCCGGCAGCCAACCGTGCAACGGCACAACCGGCATTTTCACCGCAAAGGCGATGAAGAAACCCAGCATCAGCAGGTATTCCACATGGTGCGACATCGGCGTGCTCAGCAGGTCCTCATAGTTGAAGGTCCACACGCCGGTGTTGTTATAGTGCACAAACACCAGGCCCAAAATGGCAATCAGCATCACCAAGCCGCTGGCCTGGGTATAGATGAAGAATTTGGTCGCGGCGCTAATGCGTGTTTTACCGTCCGATGCCTTATGGCCCCACAGGGCAATCAGGAAGTACATCGGCACCAGCATCATTTCCCAGAAGAAGAAGAACAGGAACATGTCGATGGCAAGAAACACGCCGATGACGCCGCCCAGGATCCACAGCAAGTTTAGGTGGAAGAACCCCTGGTATTTCTGGATCTCATTCCAGGAGCACAGGATCGCCAGCACGCCCAAAAGCCCGGTCAAGACCACCATCAGCAGCGACAGACCGTCCAGCGCCAGATGAATGGAAATACCAAAGCGCGGGATCCACGGCAGAACAAATGTTTCCTGCCACTGCGGAATACCCTGCGGCGTGGTCAACGTATAGCCGCCCTGCAGCCACAGCAGCAGCGAGAGCACCAGTGTCAGCCCCATGGCAATCAAGGCGATCCAGCGTGGCGTCTTCGTGCCAAAGCGCTCGCACTGCCAGCACAGCAGGCCACCAATAAAGGGGAGAAGAATTAGCCAAGGTAATAGCATGGCGTTTTGTGTCCCTTATCTGAATAATCTAAAGTCTGTATCAGGCCCCTGCTCACCAAGGGCCAAACCCAAAATGCGTTTGTTTAAATTATTCGTTAAACCCAAATCAACAGCGCCAAGACGACCACTGCACCCACACCCATCGATGCGATATACCACCGCACCTGACCATTCTCAGATACCGTCAGGCCACGATTCCCAAAGCGGCAGAATACGGCCGGCAGATTCATCAGGCGATCCAACGGATCGCGCTGCAGCAAACGGGCGATCCCCAGATACGGCCTGACGAACAGTTTGTCGTACAGCCAGTCAAAGCCCCAGGCATGGAACCACCAGACGGAGAAGAAACGGCCCGGAGCGCTAGCCGCCACGCTATTGACCAGGCTACGTTTGCCCAGCCACAAGACGGCCGCCAGCACGATGCCGATAATGGCGACGATGCCGGAGGTGATTTCCAACGTCAGCATAGAACCGTGCGCCAGCTCGGCCGTTTCCGGCAGCACCCCTTGCAATGGCGGCACAATCAGCGCCCCGACAAAGGTAGACAACACCAGCAGAACCAGCAGCGGCAGGTGGTGGGTAATCCCCCGCCCCGCGTGCGCTTTGATTTTTTCTTCGCCATGGAACACGATGAAAATCATCCGGAAGGTGTACAGCGACGTCATAAACGCACCGATCAGCCCCGCCAGCATCAGGTTGATATGGCCGTTGGCCATCGCCCCCGCCAAAATTTCATCCTTACTGAAGAAGCCGGCGGTAATCAGCGGCAGCGCCGACAGCGCCGCGCCCCCCACCAGGAAACACACGTAGACCAGCGGAATGCTCTTGCGCAGGCCGCCCATTTTGAAGATGTTCTGCTCGTGATGGCAGGCCAGGATCACCGAACCGGAAGACAGGAACAGCAGCGCTTTGAAGAACGCGTGCGTCATCAGGTGGAAAATCGCCGCGTCCCACGCCTGCACGCCCAGCGCCAGGAACATATAGCCGATCTGGCTCATGGTGGAATAGGCAAGCACGCGTTTGATGTCGGTTTGCACCAGCGCAGCAAAGCCGGCCAGCAGCAAGGTCACCGCCCCGACGATCCCCACCAAATGCAGCACTTCCGGCGCCATCAGGAACAGGCCGTGCGTACGAGCGATCAGGTAAACGCCCGCGGTCACCATGGTGGCGGCGTGGATCAACGCGGACACCGGCGTTGGGCCAGCCATCGCGTCCGCCAGCCAGGTTTGCAGCGGCAACTGGGCAGATTTACCCACCGCCCCGCCCAGCAGCAGCAGCGCCGCCCAGGTGATGGCCGGATCGCCCACCGCCAGTTTTTGCGGCGCCAGCACCATCAGCTCACGGAAGTTCAGCGTGCCCAGTTCGTGGTAGAGAATGAACAGTGCGAAGGCCAGAAACACGTCGCCAACGCGGGTGACGATAAACGCCTTCATGGCCGCCGCGCCGTTGTGCGGATCTTTGTAATAGAAGCCGATCAACAGGTAGCTGCACAGGCCCACGCCTTCCCAGCCCAGGTACATCAGCAACAGGTTATCCGCCAGTACCAACACTACCATGCTGGCGATAAACAGGTTGGTGTAGGCAAAGAAACGCGAGTAGCCTTCTTCGCCGCGCATGTACCAGGAAGCGAACATGTGGATGAAGAAGCCGACGCCGGTCACTACCCCCAGCATCGTCAGCGACAGGCCATCCAGCGCCAGGTTAAAGCCGATATTGAAGTCGCCGACCGCCATCCAGTTCCACAGGCTTTGCTCGAACACCTGCGCGCCGGTGGCTTGTTGACCGAGAAAACCGATGGCCACAAACACCGTTACCAGCGCCGCCAGGCCGACGGAACCCACGCCGATGGTCGCCGATGTGTTTTCTGACCAGCGGCCGCGGGAAAATGCCAACAGCAGAAACCCGATCAGCGGTAGCAGAATAGTTAAATATAATAGGTTCATCCGCGCATCTCACTGACTGTATCAATATTCAGGGTGTGACGGCGACGGTAAAGCTGCAGCAGCAGCGCCAGGCCAATGCTGGCTTCGGCCGCCGCCAGGCTGATCGCCAGGATATACATCACCTGCCCGTCCGCCTGGCCCCAGTAGCTCCCCGCCACGATAAACGCCAACGCCGCAGCGTTAATCATCACTTCAAGGCTGATCAACATAAACAGCAGGTTACGGCGCACCAGCAGCCCGGTCAGCCCAAGCACAAACAGAATCGCCGCCAGGATCAAACCATGTTGGAGAGGGATCATGCTTGTTCCTCCGATTTTCTTCTCGCCATTTCGCCACCGGCGGTGGCATTGCTCAATACCTCGCCCGGTTTGTGTTCACGGCCAATGTGGAAGGCAACGACCAGCCCCGCCAACAGCAGCATTGAGGCCAGCTCTACCGCCAGCACGTAAGGGCCGAACAGGCTGATCCCCACCGCTTTGGCATCCACCATATCGCCGCTGATGCCCTGATCGGACACGCTGCGAATTGCCACAATCAATACCGCCAACAGCAACAGCGACAGCACGCCGGGGCCAATCCAGACCACCGGCCGCAGCCATTCGCGTTCCTGCTGCTGCACCGCACTGCCCAGGTTCAGCATCATCACCACGAACACGAACAGCACCATAATGGCGCCCGCGTAGACGATGATTTCCAGCGCGCCGGCAAAATAGGCGCCCAGCGAGAAAAAGACTGCCGCAATCGCCAGTAATGAAACGATCAGGTACAGCAGCGCATGCACAGGGTTGGTATGCGTAATCACGCGAAGCGTCGCGAGAACCGCAATCAGACCTGCCAGATAAAAGGCAATTTCCATGCTCAGCTTGCTCCTTAGGGCAATAGACCTTTGACGTCAATCGGCTTGGCTTCGTTTTCGGCTTCGCCTTTGGCTTTGCCGTCAATCGCCATACCGGCCATCCGGTAGAAGTTATATTCCGGATATTTACCCGGACCCGAGATCAACAAATCCGTCTTTTCATACACCAGATCCTGGCGTTTGAATTCCCCCATCTCAAAATCCGGCGTGAGCTGGATTGCCGTCGTCGGGCAAGCTTCCTCGCACAGCCCGCAGAAAATGCAGCGTGAGAAGTTGATGCGGAAAAATTCCGGATACCAGCGGCCGTCTTTCATCTCGGCCTTTTGCAGCGAGATACAGCCTACCGGGCACGCTACCGCACACAGGTTACAGGCAACGCATCGCTCCTCGCCGTCCGGATCGCGCGTGAGCACGATACGGCCGCGGTAACGCGGCGGCAGATAAACCGGCTCTTCCGGATACATGCGGGTTTCACGTTTGGCAAAGGCATGCAGGCCAATCATCCAAATGCTGCGCACCTGGGTGGCGAAACCAACCACTAACTCTTTCAATGTCATGGTTCATTCACCCCTTTAATTCGCGTTATACAAAATGACCGCGGCGGTCGCCAGCAGGTTCAGCAGCGTCAGCGGCAGGCAGATCTTCCAGCCGAAGGCCATCACCTGGTCATAGCGCGGGCGCGGCAGCGCGGCGCGGATCAGAATGAACATCATCATGAAGAACGCTGTTTTCAGCGCAAACCAGATAAACGGCGGCAGGAACGGGCCATGCCAGCCGCCAAAGAACAGCGTCACAATCAGGGCTGAAACGGTCACGATACCGATGTATTCCCCGACGAAGAACAGGCCGAACTTCATGCCGGAATATTCAATATGGTAACCGTCCGCCAGCTCCTGTTCCGCTTCCGGTTGGTCGAACGGGTGGCGGTGGCACACCGCAACACCGGCGATGGCAAAGGTCAGAAAGCCGAAGAACTGCGGGATCACATTCCACAGGTGCGCCTGTGATTCCACGATCGCCTGCATATTGAAGGAACCGGCCTGCGCCACCACGCCCATCAGCGACAGCCCGATGAACACCTCATAGCTCAGGGTTTGCGCCGAAGCACGCATTGCCCCCAACAACGAGTATTTGTTGTTGCTTGACCAGCCGGCAAACAGCACGGCATACACCGCCAGGCCCGCCATCATCAGGAAGAACAAAATACCGATGTTAAGATCGGACACCGCCCAGGTCGGGCTGACCGGCACAATGGCAAACGACAGCAACAACGAGGTGAAGGCGATCATCGGCGCCAGGGTGAAAATCACCCGGTCAGAGAACGCCGGCACCCAATCCTCTTTGAAGAACATTTTGATCATGTCGGCGACCAGCTGCAGGGAACCGCCCCAACCGACACGGTTTGGCCCGTAACGGTTCTGGAACAGACCGAGCAGACGGCGTTCGCCAAAGCTCATGAATGCCCCGCAGGTCACCACGACCAACAGAATGACTACCGCTTTCAGGATGGCGATCAGAATGGCGATCACCTCAGGGGTTAACCAGCTCATCGTGCCGCCTCCCGCAGATTTTCAACCTTCGTCCCCACCAGCACCGGCGGGATCCCCGGCAGCCCCAGCGGCAGGCCAAGCTGGCCCGGCGCCAAGCCTTCGCTCAGGCGTACCGGCAGGCGCAATTGCTGGCCGGCACAGTTAAATTCCACCATCGCGCCGGCGTTAACGCCCAGTTGTGCCGCATCCGCCGGATTAACCGCCACGTAGGCCTGCGGCATACGCTGCTGAATCACCGGTGAACGCTGCGACATTTCGTCGCTGCCGAACAGGTGGTAATACGGCGCCACGCGCCAACCCTCGGCGTTGAAAGCGGCCGGCACCTGGGTGAAGTAATCCAGGCTGCCCTCCCCCGCTTCAATCAGCCGCACGCCTGGATCGCCATGGAGCAGCTTGCCGCCCACTTCGGCCTGGAATTTGTTCCAGGCTTGCGGTGAGTTCCAACCTGGCGCCCAGGCGAATGGGATCTGCTGGCGATCGGCCAGCGGGCTGTTGTTCCCTTCCATCGAGAAAGCAAACATCGTGTCTTTATCCTGCGGCTGGCGCGGCTCGTGCACGCTGATATTCGCGCGCATCGCCGTGCGGCCGCTGTAACGGTGCGGTGAACGCGCCAACTTCTGGCCGCGAATACGGAACGTGGCGTCCGGCGCGGCATCTACAATACCTTTCAACTGCGGCAGCGCCTCGGCGCAGGCATCGATCACATGATCGAGCTGCGTCCAGTCGACCTGGCGGCTGGTATAGGTGGAATGCAGCGAGTGCAGCCAGCGCCAGCTTTCCAGCATGATGCTGTGCACGTTTTTCCCGGCATCGTCGTAGTAGGCGGGATCGTACACCTGGAAGAAGCGTTGAGCGCGGCCTTCCTGGTTAATCAGGGTGCCGTCGCTTTCGGCAAAGCTGGCCGCAGACAGGATTAAATCGGCCTTTTCCATAATAGCGGTGCGTTGATGATCGACCACGATCAGGTTATTGACCTGCGCCAACGCGGCATCCACCTTTGCCCTTGGCGCATGGCGGTACAGATCGTTTTCCATCACGATCGCCGTATCGGCGCGGCCGTCGGCCAGCAGCGCCAACGCGTCGTCAAGCGCCCCGCCGCCCATCATAGCCAGGCCCATACTGTTGGCGGCGCTGGCGACGAAGGTGATGCCAACATCAACCCCGCGCCCTTTCAGCGCTTTGGCAATATTGGCGGCGGCTTCGATAATCGCTTCGCTGCCGGCGTTGCTGCCGGTCACGATCAGCGGTTTCTGCGCACCGGCCAGCGCCTGCACGATAACGTCGATTTTCTTGTCCAACCCGGCGGCCAGATCGCTGACGGCCGGTGCCGCCGAATCCAGCGCATGGGCGATGGCGAAGCCCAGCCGGGCCTGCTCATCCACCGGCGCCCGGTAGTTCCAGGCCGCAATGTCGTCCAGACGGGTGTTATCCACGTTGGTGACGAACAGCGGGTGTTTGGCGTGCTGGCCGATGTTCTGCACCGCCGCAATCTGCCAGTCGGCGACGCGCTGCGCCGCCGCCATCGCCCGGGCTTTGCCTTTCACTGCCTGGCGAACCGCCAGCGCGATGCGCGCGCCGGTTTGGGTCAGATCTTCGCCCAGGATCAGCACGGCGTCGTAGCTTTCGATTTCGCGCAGGGCTGGGGTATAAACGCCGCTGTTTTGCAGCACGTTCAGCATCAGCGCCAGCCGGCGCTGTTCGGCGCTGGCGATACCGGTGTAGAAGTTTTCCGCCCCGACCAGTTCACGCAGCGCGAAGTTGCTTTCCAGGCTAGCGCGCGGCGAGCCGATACCGATGGTCTTCTTCGCCTGGCGCAGAATGTCTGCTGCCCCCTGCATCGCCTGCTCGGCGTTCAGCGTGATCCAATCTTCGCCGCGGCGCTGCTGCGGCTGGCGCGGGCGGTCTTTCAGGTTGACGTAGCCGTAACCGAAACGCCCGCGATCGCACAGGAAGTAGTGGTTAACGCTGCCGTTGTAGCGGTTTTCGATGCGGCGCAACTCGCCATAGCGCTCGCCCGGGCTGGTATTGCAGCCGATGCTGCACTGCTGGCAGATGCTAGGCGCAAACTGCATGTCCCACTTGCGGTTGTAGCGTTCGGAATGGGTTTTGTCGGTGAACACGCCGGTCGGGCACACTTCCACCAGGTTGCCGGAAAATTCGCTTTCCAGCACGCCGCTTTCCGGGCGGCCGAAGTAGACGTTGTCGTGGGCGCCGTAAACGCCAAAATCCGTGCCGTCGGCATAATCTTTGTAATAGCGCACGCAGCGGTAACAGGCGATACAACGGTTCATTTCATGGGAAATGAACGGCCCCAGTTCCTGGTTCTGGTGGGTGCGTTTGGTAAAGCGATAACGGCGGAAACTGTGCCCGGTCATCACCGTCATATCCTGCAGGTGGCAGTTGCCGCCCTCTTCACACACCGGGCAATCGTGCGGGTGGTTGGTCATCAGCCACTCAACCACGCTTTCACGGAACTGTTTCGCTTCGGCATCGTCGATGGAAATAAAGGTGCCATCGGCTGCCGGCGTCATACAGGACATCACCAAACGGCCGCGCGTATCTTCCGCGTTTTGATATTGCTTCACCGCACATTGGCGGCAAGCGCCGACGCTGCCGAGCGCCGGGTGCCAGCAAAAGTAAGGAATATCAAGGCCGAGAGAGAGACAAGCCTGCAACAGGTTGTCTGCTCCGTCGACATCGTATTCTTTGCCGTCTACATGAATCGTAGCCATAGTCAGCATGCTTCCAAGTGGCCTGCCTTACGACAGGCGTTAATCAAAAATTCGGCCGTGCAAGGCGCGCTCAGCGCGCCCGGAAGCGGCTGTTTACCAGCGTTGCTTCAGCAAGTTGTTCGGCTGAATACCGCCGATCGCATGTGCATTGCTAAAGTGCTGCACGGCGATACCCGCTTCAAACTCGTCACGGAAATATTTAATTGCGCTTTGCAGTGGCTCTACGGCACCTGGCGCGTGGGCGCAGAAGGTTTTGCCCGGGCCCAGGAAGCGGCAAAGCTGCTCAAGGGTTTCGATATCCCCGGGTTGCCCTTCGCCTTTTTCCAGCGCCCGCAGGATCTTGACGCTCCACGGCAGGCCGTCGCGGCACGGCGTACACCAGCCGCAGGATTCACGGGCGAAAAACTCTTCCAGATTACGCACCAGCGATACCATGCCGATTTCGTGATCCACCGCCATGGCCAACGCCGTCCCCAGACGGCTGCCGGCTTTGCCGATGTGCTCGAAATCCATTGGTAAATCGAGGTGATCCGCCGTCAGGAAGTCGGTGCCGGCGCCGCCCGGCTGCCAGGCTTTGAACTTCAGGCCGTCACGCATGCCGCCGGCGTAATCTTCCAGAATTTCGCGCGCTGTGGTGCCAAACGGCAGTTCCCAGACGCCGGGGTTTTTCACCCGGCCGGAGAACCCCATCAGCTTGGTACCGGCATCGTTGCTTTTGCCGGCGGAAATCCCCTGGTACCACTCCACGCCGTTGGCCAGGATAGCCGGCACGTTGCACAGGGTTTCTACGTTGTTGACGCAGGTCGGTTTGCCCCACACGCCGGCAGAGGCCGGGAACGGCGGTTTGGAGCGCGGGTTGGCGCGGCGCCCTTCCAGCGAGTTGATCAGCGCGGTTTCTTCGCCGCAGATGTAACGGCCGGCGCCGGTGTGCACAAACAGCTCCAGATCAAAGCCGCTGCCCAAGATGTTTTTGCCTAGGAAGCCCGCTTCGGTGGCTTCGGCGATGGCACGGCGCAGGTGTTTAGCCGCCTGCACGTATTCACCGCGCAGGAAGATGTAGCCGCGGTAGGCCTTCAGCGCGAAGGCGGAGATCAACATACCTTCCACTAACAGGTGCGGCAGTTGCTCCATCAGCAGACGGTCTTTATAGGTGCCCGGCTCCATTTCATCAGCGTTACACAGCAGGTAACGGATGTTCATGGATTCGTCTTTCGGCATCAGGCTCCATTTCAGGCCGGTGGAGAACCCTGCGCCACCGCGGCCTTTCAGGCCGGCGTCTTTCACCTGATTGACGATCTCTTCCGGCGCCAGGCCCTTGAGCGCTTTTTCCGCCCCGGCATAACCGTTTTTGCTGCGGTACTCATCCAACCACACCGGCTGGTGATCGTCGCGCAGCCGCCAGGTCAGCGGGTGCATTTCGGCAGTACGTTTGATATCAATCATTTATACCGCTCCAATAGTTCGACCACGTTTTCCGGCGTCAGATGAGCATGGGTATCCTCATCGATCATCATATTCGGGCCTTTGTCGCAGTTCCCCAGGCAGCAGGTCGGCAGCAGCGTAAACCGGCCGTCAAAGGTGGTTTGCCCTGGCTTGATGTTGAGCTTTTTCTCCAGCGCGGCCTGAATGCCCTGATAACCGTTGATGTGGCAAACCACGCTGTCGCAGTAGCGAATGACGTGGCGCCCCACCGGCTGGCGGAAAATCTGGCTATAAAACGTGGCCACGCCTTCGACATCGCTGGCCGGGATACCCAGCACATCGGCGATGGCGTATATCGCGCCGTCCGGCACCCAACCGTGTTTTTTCTGCACGATCTTCAAGGCTTCAATCGACGCGGCGCGCGGATCTTCGTAATGGTGCTTTTCCTGCTCTATCGCATCACGTTCTTCAGCGCTCAGCTCAAAGGCCTCGGCGCCGTGCGGCAAAGGCGCGGCATCAATCGGCTCTGGCGCATCGTGACTCACGTGAGTGTCTTTTTGAGAGTGCATAGTTAGCGGTCCACATCTGACATGACAAAATCGATACTACCCAGATAAACGATCAGGTCGGAAACCAGGCTGCCGCGGATCACCGCTGGGATTTGCTGCAAATGCGCAAAGCTCGGCGTGCGTACCCGGGTGCGATAGCTCATGGTGCTGCCGTCGCTGGTCAGGTAGTAGCTGTTGATCCCTTTCGTGGCTTCAACCATCTGGAATGATTCGTTCGCCGGCATCACCGGCCCCCAGGAAACCTGCAGGAAGTGGGTAATCAGCGTTTCAATGTGCTGCAGCGTGCGCTCTTTCGGCGGCGGCGTCGTCAACGGATGATCGGCCTTGAACGGCCCTTCCGGCATGTTGTTCAGGCACTGTTCAAGAATACGCAGGCTTTGGCGCAGCTCTTCCACTTTCAACATGACGCGGGTGTAGCAATCGCTGTTGCCGTCGCCGATCGGTACGTCAAAATCGAAGTTTTCATAGCCGGAATAAGGCCGCCATTTGCGCACGTCGAAGGAAATACCGGTCGCGCGCAGGCCAGCGCCTGTCACGCCCCAGGCCAACGCCTCTTGGGCGTTGTAGGAAGCCACGCCGATGGAACGGCCCTTGAGAATGCTGTTCTGCAACGCCGCCTTCACGTAGGAATCCAGGCGCTTCGGCATCCAATCGAGGAAATCACGCAGCAGGCGATCCCAGCCTTTCGGCAGATCGTGCGCCACGCCGCCGATACGGAACCAGGCCGGGTGCATACGGAACCCGGTGATCGCTTCCACCAGATCGTAGATTTTCTGGCGATCGGTAAAGGCGAAGAACACCGGGGTCATTGCGCCGACATCCTGGATAAAGGTGCTGATGTACAGCAAGTGGCTGTTGATACGGAACAACTCCGACAACATCACGCGAATGGTGTTGACGCGATCCGGCACCACGATACCGGCCAGCTTCTCAACCGCCAGCACGTACGGCATTTCGTTGACGCAGCCGCCCAGGTATTCGATGCGATCGGTATAGGGAATGTAGCTGTGCCACGACTGGCGCTCGCCCATTTTCTCCGCGCCGCGGTGGTGGTAGCCGATATCCGGCACGCAGTCGACGATGTCTTCACCGTCCAACTGGAGGATGATTCGGAACGCGCCGTGCGAGGACGGGTGGTTAGGGCCGAGGTTAAGGAACATAAAATCCTCGTTCTCGGTGCCGCGCTTCATGCCCCACTCTTCCGGTTTGAAGGTCAAGGCCTCCATTTCCAGATCTTCTTTCTGTTTGGTCAACACAAAGGGATCGAATTCCGTGGCACGCGCCGGGTAGTCTTTGCGTAACGGATGGCCTTCCCAGGTCTTCGGCATCATGATGCGCGTCAGGTGCGGGTGGCCGTCAAAGGTAATGCCAAACATCTCCCAGGTTTCACGCTCATACCAGTTGGCGTTGGGGAAGATTTGGGTCACGGTGGGCACATGCAGATGCTTTTCCGACAGCGCCACTTTCAGCATGATGTCGCGGTTGCGATCGATGGAGATCAAATGATAGAAAACGGAGAAGTCCGCCGCCGGCAAGCCCTGGCGGTGGGTACGCAGGCGCTCGTCCATGCCGTGCAGATCGAACAGCATAACGTACGGCTTCGGCAGTTTTCTTAAAAACGTCATTACTTCCAGCAGCTGTTCAACTTTCACCCATACCACGGGTATGCCGGTGCGGGTGGGCTGAACAGTAAAGGCTTCCGGCCCAAAACGGTTGCGCAGTTCGCCAATCACAGGATCATCAAGATGATCGCGGGTTTCCCATACAGGCCGGGCAGTTTGGGCGTCATGCGTCGTTAAATCTGTCATAATTTTTTCACCACGTTAAATGGTCATTTTTATTGCAAGCTTAACTGCTCTTGGTTACCGAACCAGCGCAACAAGGTCGGCATTCATCCGCACGCTTAAATCTCGTCGGGCGTGCGAAGGTTAGTCACCGCGATACGTTCGCCGTGCTTACGTTCCCTTTCAGACTGCATATTGGCGCGGTACACGCCCTGATCGCCGACCACCCATGACAACGGGCGGCGTTCTTTACCGATAGATTCCTGCAGCAGCAGCAGCGCCTGCATATAGGCCTCCGGGCGCGGCGGGCAACCGGGGATATACACGTCAACCGGCAGGAATTTGTCGACGCCCTGCACCACGGAATAAATGTCGTACATGCCGCCGGAGTTGGCGCAAGCGCCCATGGAGATCACCCATTTCGGCTCCAGCATCTGCTCATACAGGCGCTGAATAACCGGCGCCATCTTGGTAAAGCAGGTACCGGCCACCACCATGAAGTCCGCCTGGCGCGGAGAGGCGCGCAGCACTTCAGCGCCGAAGCGCGCCACGTCGTGAACGGCAGTAAAGGAGGTCACCATTTCCACATAGCAACAAGAAAGGCCGAAGTTATAAGGCCAAAGAGAGTTTTTACGCCCCCAGTTCACCATGTCGTGCAACGCATGCTCGAGTTTACCCATGTAAACCGTACGGTGAACCTGTTGCTCCAGAGGATCGCTGACGATCTCCTGCTTTTGCAGGGGGTAACGGTCATTCTCACCGTTCGGGTCTATGCGGGTGAGCGTATAGTCCATGTTAATGCCTCGCTGTTACTGCGGATGACTGTTGGTGTTAGTAATGGTGCCTGGCTTGACCTGACGCTTGGAACGCGCCGGCGTCCAGTCCAGCGCGCCGATGCGCACCAGATAAAACAGCCCGGCCAAAAGCACCAGAATGAAGATGGTGGCTTCGACAAAACCCAACCAGCCGCTCTCACGGATAGAGACCGACCAGGCGTACAGGTATAAGGCTTCAACGTCGAAAATAACGAAGAACATGGCGACCAGGTAAAACTTGGCGGAAAGGCGCAAACGCGCCGACCCGACGGAGTCGATCCCTGATTCATAAGGGGTGTTTTTGGCACGGGCCCTGGCTCTTCCGCCGAGGAAAAATGCCCCCAGCAGCATGAGGCCGCATAGCCCGATAGCTACGACAAGAAATACGGCAAACGCCCAGTGATGGGCGATAACTTCAGTGGTTGTTGACATACTCTTTGCTTACTCATCAAAAGCGGTGTCAGACATCCTGCTCTTATGGCTGGCAGCTAGCGCACCGCATCGATTCAAGGGAAGGATAAATAACCACAATAAAAAACTGCATTTAGATCACATTAGACAGTGATTTTAATGTGGTTTTTTTACTCCTTTTTATAACCTTTTGTCAACTTTAACAAAAGATTCCTCACGTTAATTCACATATATAGCAATTTATTAACACTTAATGCGTCTTGGTTAGGCTAAATCGTGTCAGTCAACGGCCGTATAGCAGCCAACGGTAATAAACCAACATTAATATTCAGGTTTTAGTCTAACATTTTCTCAGGAAACTCCGGTGTTTCCACTCACTACCTAGGGGTATTTTTTTGATCCAAGACACGTTTCCAGCAAAAAAACAGCCTTTGCCGTACAAGGCATTGGCAATGCTTATCAATTTTCGCCCAACGCGATGCCGCGAATGAAAATAGCAAAATAACCACATTAACTCTAGGATTTTACTTGCTTGTCTCATGAATGAAAAACAAAAGGAACAGGCGATTAACACCACGGACGGGGAATTTTGCGGGCAGGCAGACGGCAGGCGGGAAATGGGGTTATAGGCATAAAAAATGCCAGCCGGTTTTACCCCGGCTGGCATTCGCGTAATCACGGCAATGTGTTACCAGAAAATAAATCGGGTGTTACTCCTGCGCATCGGCGGCGCCGCTATCATCCTTGTTGCCCGCGTCGGCACTGGTGAAGCTATAGCTATCGTTACCATTTTGCACCGCGCGGAAAATGGCCATTGCCAGTTCATTCTCACACTGCGTGTCCTTGCACAATACATACTGCGTATCCGGCAACGGCGGCAACCCTTCGGAGGAACCCAGCACGCGCAGATCTGGGCTCATCATTTCGATCGGCCGGGCCGTTACGCCCAGGCCAGCCTTGCACGCCGCTCGCACGGCAGAAAGCGTAGAGGCCACATAGGCGATGCGCCAAGGGATGCCGGCTTCATCCAGATGCTTGATCGCCATAGCGCGGAACGGGCTGGGTTCATCAAGCACGACCAGCGGAATCGGCTCGCCTTGTTGATAGCGGTAATCCGCAGAGCAATACCACAGCGTCGGCGACGTGCGCAGCACAATATGTGGGTGCCCTTCGGCATCAACGGTGGTGATGGCCAGATCAACCTCACCGGTTTTCAGCATATCGATCATAAACGGGCTGCGTTTCACCCGCACATCAATCGCCAGCTTGGGATAGACAGACGTCACGCGGCTGAGCAAAAAAGGCAGGATGGTATCGGCAGTATCATCAGACGCGCCAATCGTCAGGACACCCTTGATATTGTTGTACATCAATGAGGCACAGGCTTCATCGTTAAAGCGCAGGATTTTCCTGGCATAACCAAGAAGCTGAATGCCGTGTTCGGTCAACAACTTGTTACGGCCATGGCGGGCAAACAGTTCCTTGCCAACCAATTGCTCTAACCGCTGCATTTGTTGACTGACTGCTGACTGAGTTCGGCACACGGCGACGGCCGCGGCGGCAAAAGTATTTAAATCAGCAACAGCCACAAATGTCCTTAGCAGATCGAGGTCGAGATTAAGTATCGGACGATTTGCATTTGTCATAGTGTATTCTTCACTTTTTGAATTCTATTAATTTATAAAACTACCCTGGTGTATTTCTAAGACACCGTTTAAAAGGACGGTGCCAGATATGACAGTACCCCACTCATAAGTGGAGGGCAAAAAAATTACTTATATTTCGTTACCTCCATCGCCTTTTACGCTAAAACATATCGATATTACTTATCAAATGCCGATACATACACGCTCAAAACCATTAACAATACGTTATCAAAAGGATTTTACGTAGATGTCTGCCCATTTTTCCACGCTATTCGTGCTCAACCGCGCCAAAAACCGGATAATCGCCGCACCGACAGAGATTCTTCAGGCAGCGACAACAGGCAAGAAATCGCCCTAACGGCCGGCCAACCGCCGCCGACGCAATAAATAACCGTTTACGCCCCG
Organism: Gibbsiella greigii; assembly: GCF_039540155.1. Taxonomy (NCBI): domain Bacteria; kingdom Pseudomonadati; phylum Pseudomonadota; class Gammaproteobacteria; order Enterobacterales; family Yersiniaceae; genus Gibbsiella; species Gibbsiella greigii. The sequence goes on along the minus strand of NZ_BAABEM010000048.1, from coordinate 39,280 downwards.
GCGTACGATAGCATCTACCGCAATTAATATAACTCTAAATAGTTAAATTATATTAATGTAATTAAGCATTCTCTCATACTTTGCCAGCGAGGACTATACCGCCGCTGCCAGCCCGCCATACCAGCAACGCCGCAGAAAACAACTAAAAAACGGCGTAAGATTGGTGATTATAACCATAAAATAAATTCATTCAGACGTATCATCGCTACAGTCGCCCTTTTGGCAGATTTTTTACGTCGAAGGTACTTGGAACTCTTCAAAAGCACCGGCGGCAGGAGTACATTGTGCGGATTGCGGAGTTCCACGGTAGGAGCCCCCGCTTCCAGTAATAAGGCTCAACATTCTATGTCCCCCATTGAGAAATCCAGCAAACTGGACAACGTTTGTTATGACATTCGCGGTCCGGTGCTTAAAGAAGCAAAACGCCTTGAAGAAGAAGGCAACAAAGTCCTCAAACTGAACATCGGCAACCCCGCGCCTTTCGGCTTTGAAGCCCCGGATGAAATCTTGGTCGACGTGATCCGCAACCTGCCTACGGCGCAGGGCTACTGCGATTCCAAGGGGCTGTATTCCGCCCGTAAGGCGATCATGCAGCACTACCAGGCGCGTGGCATGCGTGAAGTGACCGTGGAAGATATCTATATCGGCAACGGCGTTTCTGAATTGATCGTCCAGTCGATGCAAGCGCTGCTCAACAGTGGTGACGAGATGCTGGTGCCGGCGCCCGATTATCCGCTGTGGACCGCCGCGGTTTCGCTTTCCAGCGGCAATGCAGTGCACTATCTGTGCGATGAACAGGCCGGCTGGTTCCCCGATCTGGACGATATCCGCAGCAAGATCACCCCACGTACCCGCGGCATCGTGATCATCAACCCGAACAACCCAACCGGCGCGGTTTACAGCAAGGCGCTGCTGGAACAGATCGTCGATATTGCCCGCGAGCACAACCTGATCATCTTCGCCGACGAGATCTACGACAAGATCCTCTACGATGAAGCGGAACACCACTCGATCGCCGCATTGGCGCCGGATTTACTCACCGTCACCTTTAACGGGCTGTCCAAGACCTATCGCGTCGCGGGCTTCCGTCAGGGCTGGATGGTGCTCAACGGGCCGAAAAAACACGCCAAAGGTTACATTGAAGGGCTGGAAATGCTGGCCTCAATGCGCCTGTGCGCCAACGTCCCGATGCAGCACGCCATCCAGACGGCGCTGGGCGGCTATCAGAGCATCAGCGAATTCATTCAGCCAGGCGGCCGCCTGTATGAACAGCGCAACCGCACTTGGGAATTGCTTAACGACATCCCCGGTGTCTCGTGCGTGAAACCCCAGGGGGCGCTGTATATGTTCCCGCGTATCGATGCCAAGCGCTTTAACATCCACGACGACCAGAAAATGGTGCTGGATCTGCTGCTGCAGGAGAAAGTGCTGCTGGTGCAGGGCAGCGCCTTCAACTGGCCTTACCCGGATCACGTACGCATTGTCACCCTGCCGCGCGTTGACGATCTGGAAATGGCCGTCGGCAAACTGGGGCGTTTCCTGGAACACTACCGCCAGCTATAACTCCGCACAGGGGCGCAGGCACTGCGCCCCTTATCCGAGCCCGATCGCACCGCAGGATTTGCATAACCCGCCCCTACTGCCCACAATGTAGCTCTCACTTGCCGTTATAAAGAGAGCACCATGAGCCAGAGCCATTTCTTTGCCCACCTGTCACGCCTGAAACTGATTAGCCGCTGGCCGCTGATGCGTAACGTACGTACCGAAAATGTCTCCGAGCACAGCCTGCAGGTGGCCTTCGTCGCCCATGCGTTGACGGTGATTAAAAATCGTAAGTTTAATGGCAACCTGAACGCGGAGCGCGTGGCGCTGCTGGCGATGTACCACGATGCCAGTGAAGTGCTCACCGGCGACATGCCCACGCCGATCAAGTACTACAACCCGCAGATTGCCCATGAATATAAGAAGATCGAAAAAATCGCCCAGCAAAAGCTGCTGGATATGATCCCGGCGGAATTTCAGGATGATTTCCGGCCGATCCTCGACACCAGCTATTACACCGAAGATGAACAATATCTGGTCAAGCAAGCGGATGCGCTGTGCGCCTACCTGAAGTGCCTGGAGGAACTGTCTGCCGGCAATAATGAATTCAAACTGGCCAAAGCGCGCCTGGAGAAAACCTTACAGCAGCGCAACAGCCCGGAAATGGATTACTTCATGGCGGTGTTCATCCCAAGCTTCAGCCTCTCGCTGGACGAAATCAGCCTGGATTCGCCGCTGTAACCCACCTTCTGCCCGGCACGCCGCCGGGCCAGCCGTTAAAAGCCGTACAGCCACGGCACCACCACCACGCTGACCAGCATCACCAACAGGGTAAAAGGCACGCCCATTCGCACAAAATCACCGAACTTGTAGTTGCCCGGCCCCAGCACCAAGGTGTTGACCGGCGAGGAAACCGGCGTCATAAATGCCGCCGATGCCGCAATGGCGATAATCATGGCGAACGGATACGGGGAGACGCCCATTTCCCGCGCGGCGGCAATGGCGATCGGCGCCATCAACACCGCCGTGGCGGTGTTGGAGATAAACAGGCCAATGGTGGCGCACAGCACAAACAGGCACACCAGCATCACCCGCGGCCCCATGCTGCCGGCCACGTCCATCAGCCCATGGACGATCAGATCCACCCCGCCGGTTTTTTGCAGCGCCTGGGCAAAGGGCATCATCCCCACGATCAGGATCACGCTGGGCCAGTGGATGGATTTATAGGCGCTCTCCATATCAATGCAGCGGAACTGCCCCATCAGTAAACAGGCGATCAGCGCCGCAATCGGGTTGGGGATTTCATCGGTCAGCATCATCGCCACCATCAGCGCCAGGCAAAACAAGGCATGCGGCGCCTGGGTGATGGCCGGCGCGACTTCGTCCACTTCCGCCGGCAGGTTGAGCACGATAAAGTCGTGGGTTTCGGCCTGCAGTTGGCGGATCGCCCGCCAGTCGCCAATCACCAGCAAAATATCGCCAAACTGCAACGGCTCATCCACCAGTTTGCCCGCCAGCGCCTCGCCGTTGCGGCGAATGCCCACCACATTCAGATCGTAGCGGGTGCGGAATACCGCTTCGCGCAGGCTTTTGCCCAACAGGGCAGAATCCGGGATCAGCGATACCTCCGCCATGCCCACATTGCGCGCCTGCTCGGAAAAGTAATCCCCACGCAGCACCATCGGCTCCAACAATTGTTCGCTACAGAACTGGCGCAGATCGACATCGCTGTCCGACATATCGATCAGCAACACGTCGCGCTCGCGCAGTTCAGTACTGCCGGAAGCGCTGATCATCACACGCCGAAAGCGCTTCCAGCGTTCGATCCCGACTACGTTCGCCCCATAGCGAGCGCGCAGGTGCAGTTCATCCAGCGAATGGCCGACCAGCGGCGAACCGCTGCGGATCGCCAAACGGCGCGCACGGCCGCTCAGCTTGTAATCACGGATCAAATCGCGAAAGGTGCGCCGCTGCCAGGTTACGCGCGTGCTTTCCCCATCATCATTGCCCAGCCAACGGCGCGCTATCAGCATATAGCCGATACCCAACAGCAGCACCAGCACGCCCACCGGCGTAAAATCGAAAAAACCAAAGCCGTGGGCACCTTCACGCACCAGCTCACTGTTCACCACCATATTCGGCGGCGTTGCCACCAGCGTCATCATGCCGCTGATCAGGCCGGCAAAGCTCAACGGCATCATCAACCTGCCGGGCGCAGTTTTCATCCGCGCCGCGACGCTCAACACCACCGGGATGAAGATCGCCACCACGCCAGTAGAGCTCATAAACGCCCCCAGGCCCGCCACCGTCGCCATCAACAACGCCAGCATTTTGGTTTCGCTGCTGCCGGCCACCTTGACCAGCCAGTCCCCCACCTGGTAAGCCACGCCGGTACGCACCAGCCCCTCACCAATCACGAACAGGGCCGCGATCAGAATCACGTTGGGATCGCTAAAACCCGCCATGGCCTCCTGCAAGGTCAATGTGCCGCTCAGCACAAAAGCGACGATAACCAATAACGCCACCACGTCCATACGTAGTTTATTCGTGGTGAACAATACAATGGCCACCAGCAATAAACTCAATACCCACAGTAATTCACCGTTCACAGCGTACCCATATGATCGTGATCCAAAGGCCTAAAAAATAGCATAAAAAAACCCCGCAAATGCGGGGTACAATCAATTTGTCTACAGATTGCCGATAAGCGCTGCTCAGCGCGCCACATCGATACGCGCGCCCTGCGCCAGCTTGCCAACCTGTAACTGCGCCAGCGAAGACAACGCCAGCGCGACCTGATCCAACTTTGGCGCGTCCGCCGGCGCATTCACCGCGATCACCTGGCAGCCGGCCGCCAGCCCGGAAAGGATACCGGCCGCAGCGTCTTCCACCACCACACACGCCTGCGGCGCCAGGCCCAGCCGTTTAGCGCCCAGCAGATAGGGATCTGGCTCTGGTTTGCCGCGCTGCACCTGCTCTGCGGTGATAAACACCGCCGGGCGCGGCAGCCCGCTGGCGGCCAGCCGCGAAGTGGCGACGGGAACCGAGCCGGAGGTGACGATCGCCCACGGGATATCAAGCGTATTCAAACGCGCCAGCAGCGCTGCCGCCCCCGGCAACGCATGGACGCCATCGGTATCCTGCGCTTCCACCTGCTCAAGCACCGCGTGTTCATGCTGAATTTCCGCTTCGCTGGCGCCCGGCATAAAATGGCGCAGCGACGTGATCGCCTGTTTACCATGAATAAAACCCAACACCTCCTGCACATCAAGGCCGCGGCCTTTGGCCCAATTGCTCCAGGCGCGCTCTACAACAGGTAATGAATCCACCAACGTTCCATCAAGATCAAATAGAAAACCCTTACACTCCACAGAAAACCTCTTTGTATACTCAGGCATTGATGATTTGCGCGATCTCCACAGCGCTCAAGTGATACTGGCGTGGGCAAGAAAGCCAAATGGCCAGCATGCGCTGGTATTTTTCCCACATCTTGGTTTGGGCATTAAAGCCGTGGCTGCCGGAATCAAAGTGAGTATAACGCCCTTCTGTGTTGACCAGAAAACGCACGTAGCTCAAATAACGTGCCTCCGTGGCCGCATCAAAACCGAGGAATTCCAAACGACGCGGTTCAACACCCTGTTTATCCTTGAGGTTTTCCCATGAAACCTGAAGCGCATGGTGCATTTCCATAATATTGATAATCGTACGGCACACCTCTTCGCTCATTTCACCAAAATCCCGATCCAGCTCACGCAACTGTAAGCCAAAACCGCGTTCAATAATGGTTTGCAAGCGGCGATAGCGCTCCGCATTGTCTGGATCAAGCATCGACATCATTTTGTACTGATTAGACAGAATCAGGCGCTGGGCATTCGTCATTTCCATCATTTTTTCCTCGGTGCTGAATAATGGCGCAAGCATCGCACAGCGCAAGAAAAGGGGAAATGACAACTCGCTCATTTTTTGATTTAACGTGGGGTTCTTGGGCAAGATCAATAAACAGACTGTTCGAAGAAACAGCCTGTTTTGATCTCAAAGGTCATCGAGGAAGGTTTTATCCAACTGTTTAAACGCACGCTTGAGCAAATCCGCCAGCGATTGATAGGTCGGCGGCCCTTCGATCGGCGCCACGGCTTGCCCGGCTTCGGCCAGCTTATTGCGCACCTCATGGAACCATTGCAGCAACGTTGGCGGCAGCGGCGTGATCGCGCGGCGCCCCAACCACCACAGCCCCTGCATCGGCAGGCTACAGGCGAACAATGCGGTGGCGATGGCCGGGCCCAGTTGCCCGCCGAGGGCAATCTGCCAGGTCAGGGTAAAGATCGCCAGCGGCGGCATGAAGCGCACGGCAAACTGCGTCGCGCGCGAAACGCGATTTTCCGGAAAGACAGGCGCCAGACGCTTATCCGCCGGCCAGGTTTTCATGTAGTGCTGCCCGCGCTGGAATACCTGAAACCAGCTTACAGAACCGGACGGTTTACTTGTCATGGCTACCTCAATTTCACGGTTAAAAATGTCTGTTCAGTCTGCGTCACTACTAAAAAATTTGAAGCTTTAAATTTATTTTGTGTTTGCCGCAGGCTATCGGTATGCTAAGCCGGCCTTTTGGCCGGTTAAAAGATGGCTTTTTTATCGCCAACGTTTAGCCCAATAAAAACGTAGATTATTTAAACCGCAGAGAAATCTCCGGTTTTTCCATCATCATGTGCTTTGCTTCACCCACATGATGTTAATCATAAATGTCAACGGCACTCTGCGCTACGCTTGTTGTCTGATTGACGGTTTATTCACCATTGTTTTGGGTCTCCCTTTAACAACACAAACTATTAAGTAGGTACTTCCATGTCGAGTAAGCTAGTACTGGTTCTTAACTGCGGCAGTTCTTCCCTGAAGTTCGCCATTATTGATGCAACCAACGGTGAAGAACACCTCTCTGGCTTGGCCGAGTGTTTCCACCTGCCAGAAGCCCGCATCAAGTGGAAAATGGACGGTAGCAAGCAGGAAGCGGCATTGGGTGCCGGTGCGGCACACAGCGAAGCGCTCAACTTCATTGTTAACACGATCCTGGCCCAAAAACCTGAGCTGTCCGCCAATCTGACGGCTATCGGTCACCGTATCGTGCACGGCGGTGAAAAATTCACGGCCTCTGCGGTGATCAATGACGAAGTGCTTCAGGGTATCAAAGATTCCGTACCTTTTGCACCACTGCACAACCCAGCTCACCTGATCGGCATTGCCGAAGCGCTGAAATCTTTCCCTAAACTGGCCGATAAGAACGTTGCCGTGTTCGACACCGCGTTCCATCAAACCATGCCGGAAGAATCTTACCTGTATGCTCTGCCTTACAGCCTATACCGCGAACACGGCGTGCGCCGTTACGGCGCTCACGGCACCAGTCACTTCTACGTGACTCAGGAAGCCGCGAAAATGCTGAACAAGCCGGTTGAAGAGGTTAACCTGATCACTTGTCACCTCGGCAACGGCGGTTCGGTTACGGCTGTGCGCAACGGTAAGTGTGTTGATACCTCCATGGGGCTGACCCCGCTGGAAGGCCTGGTGATGGGTACCCGCAGCGGCGATATCGATCCGGCAATCATCTTCCACCTGCACGACACGCTGGGCATGAGCATCGACCAGATCAACAAGCTGCTGACCAAAGAATCCGGCCTGCTGGGCCTGACCGAAGTCACCAGCGATTGCCGTTACGTTGAAGACAACTACGCCAGCAAAGAAGACGCTAAGCGTGCGATGGATGTCTTCTGCCACCGTCTGGCCAAATACATCGGTGCCTATGGCGCGCTGATGGAAGGCCGCCTGGATGCGGTCATCTTCACCGGCGGTATAGGTGAAAACGCCGGTATGGTGCGCGAACTGACGCTGAACAAACTGGGCCTGATGGGCTTTGAAGTGGACCACGAACGCAACATGGCGGCCCGCTTCGGCAACGCTGGTGCGATCACCAAAGATGGCAGCCGCCTGGCGCTGGTCATCCCGACCAATGAAGAATTGGTCATCGCGCAAGACGCCAACCGTCTGACCGCTTAATCCCCCAGCACCGCCAGCCGCCTCAAACCGCTGGCGGTGCTGTTTCAGGACTTGCATTGGCCGGTGGGCGTTTTTTCCCCGCGTAGCCATGCCGAATAAACCCGTGAAGAGGACTATTCTGTGTCACGTATAATCATGTTGATCCCTACCGGCACCAGCGTCGGCCTGACCAGCGTCAGCCTGGGCGTCATTCGCTCCATGGAGCAAAAAGGCGTTCGTCTGAGCGTATTCAAACCTATCGCGCAGCCACGCAGCGGCGCCGATACGCTTGATCAAACCACCACCATCATCCGCAGCAACTCCAGCATCCCAGCGGCCGAACCGCTGCGCATGAGCTACGTTGAAAGCCTGCTGAGCAGCAACCAGCAGGACGAGTTGATGGAAGAGATCGTAGCGCGCTACCACGAGAACACCAAAGACGCCGAAGTGGTGCTGATCGAAGGCCTGGTGCCGACCCGTAAACACCAGTTCGCCAACGCGCTGAACTATGAAATCGCCAAAACCCTGAATGCCGAAATCGTCTTCGTGCTGGCGTTGGGCAATGACTCCCCGGCACAGCTGACCGAGCGCATCGAACTGGCGCGCAGCAGCTTTGGCGGCAGCAAAAACAAAAACATCACCGGCGTTATCATCAACAAACTGAACGCGCCGGTTGACGAACAGGGCCGCACCCGCCCCGATCTGTCTGAAATCTTCGATGATTCCAGCAAGGCCAACGTGGCCAACGTCGATCCCGCGCAACTGTTCGCTAACAGCCCGCTGCCGGTGCTGGGCTGCATCCCGTGGAGCTTCGATCTGATCGCCACCCGCGCGATTGATATGGCACGCCACCTGAATGCGCGCGTGATCAACGAAGGCGACATCATGACCCGCCGCGTGAAGTCCGTGACGTTCTGCGCGCGCAGCATCCCACACATGCTGGAACACTTCCGCCCCGGTTCCCTGCTGGTAACCTCTGCAGACCGCCCGGACGTGCTGGTTTCCGCCTGTCTGGCGGCGATGAACGGCGTTGAGATCGGCGCACTGCTGCTGACGGGCGGCTACGAAATCGACGGCGCCATCAAAAAACTCTGTGAACGCGCCTTTGAAACCGGCCTGCCGGTGCTAATGGTCGACACCAACACCTGGCAAACCTCGCTGAGCCTGCAAAGCTTCAACCTGGAAGTGCCGCCGGATGATCATCAGCGCGTTGAGAAAGTCCAGAACTACGTGGCCAGCCACATCAGCAGCGCCTGGATCGACACGCTGACCGCCACCTCTGAGCGTTCACGCCGCCTGTCACCACCGGCATTCCGTTACGAGCTGACCGAACTGGCGCGCCAGGCCGGCAAACGCATCGTCCTGCCGGAAGGCGACGAACCACGCACCGTGAAAGCGGCCGCCATCTGCGCCGAACGTGGCATCGCCCACTGCGTGCTGCTGGGCAACCCGGATGAAATTCAGCGCGTCGCCGCCGCGCAAGGCGTTGAACTGGGCAAAGGGATTGAGATTGTCGATCCGGTACAGGTGCGTGAAAACTACGTGCCGCGCCTGGTTGAACTGCGCAAGAGCAAGGGCATGACCGAAGTGGTTGCCCGCGAGCAACTGGAAGACAACGTGGTGCTCGGCACCCTGATGCTGGAAAAAAGCGAAGTGGACGGCCTGGTATCCGGCGCGGTTCACACCACCGCCAACACCATCCGCCCACCGCTGCAGTTGATCAAAACCGCGCCGGGCAGCTCGCTGGTGTCTTCCGTGTTCTTCATGCTGCTGCCGGATCAGGTGCTGGTCTACGGCGACTGCGCGATCAACCCAGATCCGACCGCCGAACAGCTGTCTGAAATTGCGATCCAGTCTGCAGATTCCGCCGCAGCGTTCGGTATCGAGCCACGTGTAGCGATGATCTCTTACTCTACCGGCAACTCCGGCGCCGGCAGCGACGTTGATAAAGTGCGCGAAGCCACCCGCCTGGCGCAGGAAAAACGCCCGGATCTGATCATCGACGGCCCACTGCAGTATGACGCCGCAATCATGGCCGACGTTGCCAAATCCAAAGCGCCGAACTCACCGGTTGCAGGCCAGGCTACCGTGTTCATCTTCCCGGATCTGAACACCGGTAATACCACCTACAAAGCGGTACAGCGCTCAGCAAACCTGGTGTCTATCGGGCCGATGCTGCAGGGTATGCGCAAGCCGGTTAACGACCTGTCCCGTGGCGCACTGGTTGACGACATCGTCTATACCGTGGCGCTGACGGCGATTCAAGCCGCACAGGCAGAAAAACTGGCAGCCAAAGCGTAAGGGCTGCAAGCCGCCCTCTTCCCGCAGGGAGAGGGCGGTTTACACCAATGCCGGGCTTAGCCTGGCAACAGTTGGTTGGCCGCCTCAACGATGTGCTCCGCGGTCAAACCATACTCCTGTTGCAGGAAGTCCTGCGTTCCCACCTGGCCATAACGCTCTTTCACCCCCACCCGCCGCATCGGCACCGGGCAGGTTTCCACCAACACTTCCGCCACCGCCGATCCCAGGCCGTTATGAATACTGTGGTTTTCACAGGTCACGATACGCCCGGTTTTCGCTGCATAGGTCTGGATAATGTTCCGATCGATTGGTTTCAAGGTGAACATATCGATCACCGCCGCACTGATGCCGTTTTGCGCCAGTATCTGCGCCGCCTGCAGCGCTTCCGCCACCATGATGCCGTTGGCAATCAGCGTAATATCGCTGCCATCGCGCAGCAGGTTCCCCTTGCCGAGGGTAAAACGGGCCCCGTCTTGATAGATACGCGTTGCCTGCTTGCGAATGGTACGCACCCAGTAAAACCCCTCCAGCGCCATGAGCTGCTGCAAGATGTCTTTAAACATGGTGGCGTCCGTCACCTCCAGCACCACGGAATTCGCCAACCCACGCACGATACCCATGTCTTCGAAAGACATATGGGTGCCGCCGTTATGGCAGGCGGTCACGCCGGCATCCGAGGCAATCACCTTGACGTTGTTGCGCTGGTAGTCCAGAGACATAAACAGTTGATCAAAACAGCGGCGGCTGGCGAACGCCGTGAAGGTATGAACGAACGGCACGCGCCCGGTCAACGACAAGCCGGCGGCAACGCCAATCACGTTCGCTTCCATAATGCCGCAGTTAATCACGTGCTGCGGGTAATCCCGCTGCACGCCGTCCATCGCCATGGAGCTCATCAGATCGGCCTCCAGCGCAATGATCGGCTGGCCGGCTTCTATTTGCCGGCGCACTTCGCCGGCGTACACCTTACGCATCTCTATGCTGTCTTTTTCCAACGGCGTAACGACGTTATCCATGAGCGGCCTCCAGTTCAGCGATGGTTTTTTCGATCTCCCGCTTAATCTCCGGCGTCAGGCGCAGGTGGTGCGAGTTCTTCATCTGTTCCAGGTAGGGCACGCCCTGCCCCTTGATGCTGTCGAGGATCACCATCAGCGGCCGCTGCTCCCCGCCGCGCACCGGCGCCGCCACAGCGTGAATAGCGATAATATCGTCGCCTTTCACGGTGGAAACCTCAAAGCCAAAGGCGCGGAATTTGGCGGCCAGATCGAAAGGTTTGATCACTTCGTCCAAATCGCCATCCAACTGCTGTTTGTTGTAATCAATAAACAGCGTCAGATTATTGAGGTTATGGTGAGCAATGAACTGGAACGCCTCCCAACACTGCCCCTCGTTCAGCTCGCCATCGCCAAGGATGCTGAATACCCGGTTATCGCGCCCGGCCAGGCGATGCGACAGCGCCATTCCAGCGGCAATCGACACCCCCTGCCCCAGCGAGCCGGTGGTCGCATCCACACCGGGCGTGCGCAGGCGATCCGGGTGGCTGGGCAGCCGGGTGCCGTTCTGATTGAGGGTTTTCAGCATCTCCCGCGGGAAATAGCCCTTGATCGCCAGCGTGCTGTAGAGCGCCGGGCCGGCATGCCCTTTCGACAGCACAAAATCATCACGCGCGGGCCAACCCGGCTGCGCCGGATTGATGCGCATCACCCCGCCATATAACACCGCCAGGGTTTCCACCACCGACATACACCCGCCATAGTGGCCAAACCCCAGCCCGGTCAGCGCCTTCAACGTTTCCAGGCGTATCACGCGCGCCAGTTCGCGCATTGCTTCGATATTTGCCGTTACAGAACTCATCATAACGCCCTCACTCTTTTTCAACGCCGTTGGCAGCCGCACCGCCTCCGCGTTTGCCCAGGAAGTTGTGCGCGACCAACAGCGCAAAGATGGCCACGATCGCCACCATGATCATTTCTTTAGACATGAAGCGCGCCATATTCCCCAGCACAATGCCTACCACACCGAAATCGGCATCGGAGAAGGTGGTATTGGCAAAGCCGAGTGCGCCCAGCACCGGCAACAGCAGCACCGGCAGGAAGGTGATCAGCAAACCGTTGGCAAACGCGCCCAACATAGCGCCGCGGCGCCCGCCGGTAGCATTGCCGAACACACCAGCCGTGGCGCCGGTAAAGAAGTGCGGCACCACGCCAGGCAAAATCAACACCATTTTCATTTGCCCAAGCAGAAACAGCCCGACCAACCCGCCGAGAAAGCTAAACAGGAAGCCAATCAGCACCGCATTCGGCGCATAGGGGTAAACCACCGGGCAATCCAGCGCCGGGCGCGCATTCGGCACCAGCTTTTCCGAAAAACCGGTAAAGGCCGGGACGATCTCGGCCAGAATCAACCGCACCCCTTGCAGGATGATGAACACCCCGGCGGCGAAGGTAATGGCCTGGATGATCGAATACACCAGATAGTTTTGCCCGGCGCTAAGCTGGCTTTCCACATAATCCTGGCCGGCGCAGATCGCCATAATCAGGTAGATAATGATCATCGTTATCGAAATGGAAATCGAACTGTCGCGCAGGAAGCTCAGGTTTTTAGGCAGGTTCATCTCTTCAGTCGAGCGCGAGTTTTTGCCGATCCGCGCCCCAATCCACCCTGATAGCACATAGCCCAGGGTGCCGAAATGGCCGAAAGCGATGTCGTCATTGCCGGTGATACGGCGCATATAGCGCTGCGCAATCGCTGGAAAGAACGCCATCACTAGCCCCAGCGACAATGCACCGGTGAATACCAGAGCAAAACCCTCAAACCCGGCGACAGTCAGGATAATGCCAATCATGCAGGCCATATAAAAAGTATGGTGGCCGGTAAGAAATATATATTTCAGCCGAGTAAAGCGCGCCACCACAATATTCGCCACCATACCGAAGGCCATAATCAACGCCGTGGAGGCACCATACTTTTCAAGGGCGATAGAGACGATCGCTTCATTATTGGGAATGATCCCCTGAATATTGAAGGCATGTTCGAACATACCGCCAAGCGGATTCAGTGAACTGACCAATACGGTAGCGCCGCCGCCCAATACAATAAAACCAAGAATGGTTTTTACCGTCCCCTTCACGATATCAGAAAATGATTTCCGTTGTGCCAGCAAACCGATAAGGGCAATAATACCCACCAGTACGGAGGGCACCTTTAATATATCAACCACGAATTTAAGCGTTTCCTGGATAAACATATCCACCTCGCCATTGAGTCTGATTAATTACCCGTCACACGCCAAGTTGCAGGTATGTTGGCTGCGCTCAGTTACCCGAATCACTTACCTGTGTAAGCTCATCGGGATTTCTTCCCTTGCCGCGTGATTCAGCCATTCGGCCTCACCCTTTCGGGGCCAGCGCTAGCGTTGTTCAAAACGCTTTTGCGTTTTTGCCCTGCAACTCGAATTATTTTGGTTACAGAATAGAGTGTGCTTCAAAATACGCACGCAGCTTGGTTTCCAGCTCATTGATATCAATAATATTGGTGATCACCACCAGTTGCTCTTGCGCAACGCTGGCGCTACCGGCGATATCTTTCGCCATCACAAAAATATCGGCTGCACCGGGCGTGGCCGAAGATAAATCGGAATGTTCCACCTCGGCTTCTACGCCCAGTTTCTTCAACACTTTCTTTATATTCATTTCAACCATAAAACTGCTGCCGAGGCCGGAGCCACAAATAGCCATTATTTTCATGATATTCACCCGCCTGATTTTTATGTAAGGGATCCCCGCCGGAATAGTTCCCGGTTAAATAAAGGAGACCGTCATGAAAAATACAAGTATTAATAGTGGGAAATAATATCCTCAATTTGCTGTTTATCTTTAGCGTTGAATAATTCATCCATCGCCGCGTTGTTTGAAAATAGTTCAGCAAGCTGTGCAATAATCTCGATATGGCTATTGCTGTCCGGCGCGGCCAACATCACCACCACATAGACGGGATCATTATCCGCAGAGTGAAAATTTACCCCCTGGTGTATTTTTAATAACGATAGCCCCAGCGCTTTCGCCCCTGCTTCCGGCCGGGCATGCGGCATGGCGATACCGGGCGCCAACACAAAATAAGGCCCCAGCAGACGATGTTGCTGGAGAATCGCCGTGACGTAATCCGGCGTGATCGCCCCGCGCTGCAGCAGCGGCTGCGCGCTCAATGCCACCGCCTGTTGCCAGCCATCGACGCGGTCACACAGTTGGATCGTGTCATTATTTAGCCAGTCGTTCAGCACGCTCCCTCCTTGCCATCCAATAAGGAACCGAACATCTGTGTAGGTTAGGAAACCAGGCGCCAGCGGTGGCGCAAATTTTCATGGCCAGCGCCGTTGGCTGCCACAACCTGATAAAACTTTAATCAACGCACTGATCACCAGCCGTGACTACCATCACAAAGATAGCGCTACCAAGTTTTTATAATAGAATTTTGTGATAGCGCTATCAAATAAACGATATATCCTGTTGTGTCTTGCGCGCCTTGCGCCGGCTATGCCGCAATGGCGCCAGCGTTCTACGCCGCTCAGTGCTACGCGGCGCACAGTTTTTTTATCACGCCCCACAGGGCCACGGGTTAGAATAAGCTGAAAATGCGGCGGGTTCCGCAATATTCCTACCCGGCAGCGCCGCAGGGAAATCGTCCACCGTTTATGCGCACGATGCGCGGTTTAGTCAGGATTACACATGTCGATCGGTAAAAAACGGCGCAGTACCGGAAAGGTCACACTGGCCGACGTCGCCCAACTGGCCGGCGTCGGCACCATGACCGTTTCCCGGGCGCTGCGCACCCCGGAACAAGTCTCCGATAAACTACGAGAAAAAATCGAGGCGGCCATCAACGAGTTGGGCTATTTGCCTAACCTGGCGGCCAGTTCGCTGGCATCCGCATCTTCCTATACCGTAGCCATGGTAGTGCCCAGCCTGTCTGAATTCGGCTGCGCCAGCATGTTCGCCGGCCTACAGCACGTATTGCAGCCGGCGGGCTATCAGATCATGTTGGCGGAATCACAGCACCGCCTTGAGCGGGAGGAAAAACTGCTGGAGACGCTATTGTCGTATAATCTGGCCGCCGCGGTGTTGTTGAGCGTCGAACATTCGCAAAATACCCGCAACGCACTGAAAGTCGCCAATATCCCGGTCGTTGAAATTGGTGCGATACGCGAAGATCCGATTGATATGAATATCGGCATTGATTATGTGGCGGCCATGTATCAACTGACGCAAACGGTCATCGCCAGCGGTTACCAAAACGTTGGGCTGCTGTGCGCCAATCAGGAACAGTGGATTTTCCAGCAGCACCTGCAAGGCTGGCACAAAGCGCTGCTGCACAATCACATGTCGCCGCACCGGGTGATCAACGCCGCGCAGCCGGCCAGCTTTAGCATCGGCGCACAGCAACTGCCCGAGTTCCTGCTTGCCTGGCCAGAACTGGATGCGCTGGTCTGCGCCGCCGACGAGCTGGCCTGCGGCGCGCTGTACGAGTGCCAGCGGCGGCACATAAAAGTGCCGGATCAATTGGCGATCGTCGGCTTCGGCAACAGCGACGCCAGCCAGGTTTGCCAGCCGCCGCTGACGACCATGACCGTGCCGCACAAAGAGATCGGTATTCAGGCCGGCAAGGCCTTGCTGGCGCGTTTGAATGATGAAGCCTGGCAACCGGAAGGATCGCTGCCTTCCACGCTCTGCCGGCGTAGTAGCTGTTAGAATGCGCAACACCGGCCATTTGGCCGGTGTTGCGGTTTACTCTGGCAGACGATCAGGGCTGATCATCCCCTTCTTCTGGCGCTGCCTCCCGCGCCAGCGGCTTGCCGTAAGCCTGCCCATTGTTGCGCGTCAGCCACAGCGACAGCGCTTTCAGCGAGTCTGGCGTAAACTCATCGCAACGCGCGGTAATTTCCTCCGGCTTCAGCCAGCACACTTCGGCAACTTCTTCTTCCTGCAGCGCGAACGGCCCGTGCGAAACGCAGCTAAACAGCGCGCCCCACACCCGGCACTGCGCTTCCTCGAAGTAGAACAGGCCATGCTCGGCAAACGGCACACCGGCGATACCCAGCTCTTCTTCCGCTTCACGGCGGGCCGACTCCAGGACGTTTTCGCCGCTTTGCACCACACCGCCGGCGGTTGCATCCAGCCAGCCCGGATAGAAGTCTTTGGTTTCGGTGCGGCGCTGCACCAGTATTTTCCCCATCCCGTCATGCACCACGATATAGGTCGCACGATGACGCAGCCGCTCTGCACGCATTTGCTGGCGACTGGCTTGAGCAATCACTTCATTTTGCTCGTTGACAATATCAACCCACTCAATATCTGCAGCCTGACCCTGTTCCGCCATCCTCTAAAACCTTCTGTGTTGGCACGATGAATTCCGCGCACTGGTTGATCAATGAGTGTTATTCATAGATTCTTATTATGCAAATACCCGCCATACTGCAAGCTGCATGCGCCGTTCAACAGCGCCTGGGCGTTTTGCCCTGCAACCCGAATATCGAGGGTATAAATTAATGGGATAATGACACCTCTGCAACCGTCTTGCCCTCGTGCAGAGACACTACCCGCAAAGTGTCTTCATCCAGCAGCCCGTAGCTGGCGGGAAAACCGCCTTTCGGTATGCTGACCGAGCCAGGATTAAAACAAAAGATATCGCCCTGCCGTTCTGCCTGCGGCAAGTGCGTATGGCCATAAGCCAATACGTCGCCGGCCGATAGCGGCGGCAACGCAGAGGGATGATAAAGGTGACCGTGGGTCAAAAACAATCGTCTTTTTTGCAACAGCACTTGCTGCCAAGGGGCGGTGATCGGGAACGAAAGCAGCATCTGATCGACTTCGCTATCGCAATTCCCGCGAACGGCGATAATCTTGTCGCTATAGCCATTCAATTGTTCAGCAACCTGCGCCGGTTGATAGTTGTCCGGCAGCGCATTGCGCGGCCCATGATTAAGAAAATCGCCAAGCAGGATCAGCCAGTCGGCGTCATGTTCTTCAAAACGTTCCAACACACGTTCCGTGGCGGACAGTGAGCCGTGCAGATCGGAAGCAAATAACAGTTTCATACCCATTCCTGATGTCGCGAAGTGATTAGTGATGTTAGCGCCGCCAGGCGGCGCTACCTCGGCGTAACGGCGCCGGCCGCCGCCGCTTGGTTTACGTTAGCGAAGCCCGGCGGATTTTCCTAAATCTGGATCAAGCAACTCGCGATCGCCTACGCTGAACTGATATCCTAAGCCGCGTGATTGAGAACCATTTCACTCAGCCGCGCGCAGGCTGGTATTGCCGGCGGTTTGATCCTTCAGGTTCACAGACGGCATGCGGCGGCTGATTACCCTTGTGGCGCCAACCGGCCCATGTTTCATCTTATGACGATGTTTTACAAGGAGTATCACTACATGATTGACCTGTATTACGCACCGACGCCCAACGGCCATAAGATAACCCTGTTCCTGGAAGAGGTTGGCTTGCCCTACCGTATTCACCATGTGAATATCAGCGCTGGCGATCAGTTCAAGCCCGAGTTTCTCGCCATCTCGCCCAACAATAAAATCCCGGCGATCGTCGATCTTAGCCCGGTCGACGGCGGCGCGCCGATCAGCCTGTTCGAATCCGGCGAGATCCTGCTCTATCTGGCAGAAAAAACCGGCAAACTGTTGAGCAAAAGCCTGCGCGAACGGGCCGCCACGCTGCAGTGGCTGTTCTGGCAGGTGGCCGGCTTTGGCCCCATGCTTGGGCAAAATCACCACTTCACCCACTATGCGCCGCAGCCGGTTCCCTATGCCATCGAGCGCTACCAGTTGGAAACCAAACGCCTGTACGGCGTGCTGGAAGCAGAGCTGCAAAAGCACCCTTACCTGGGGGGCGACAATTACAGCATCGCGGATATCGCCACCTACCCCTGGGCCGCGGCACATGCCCGCCAACGTATCGATCTGGCGGACTACCCGGCGGTGCGCAACTGGTATGAGCGTATCGGCAACCGCCCGGCGACCCAACGCGCCTATCAGAAGGCTGACCAGGCCTGACGGGGGGATAAGCTGCCGGCGGCGGCTCATCGCCGGCACCTTGCATTATATTTTCCCTACTTTCCGTGTATTCTGGGCGAAGACAACCAGCTCACGGAGAATTAGTGATGTCATTTAACCAACCCGACGCCATTATTCGTATAAAAAATCTACGTTTACGCACATTTGTCGGCATCAAGGAAGAAGAGATCAATAACCGCCAGGATGTTCTGATCAATGTGGCGATCCACTACCCCGCCGATAAAGCCCGCAACAGCGAAGACATTGCCGACGCCCTCAATTACCGCACCATTACCAAAGCCATTATCCGGCATGTGGAAGATAACCGCTTCGCGCTCCTGGAAAAATTAACCCAGGATGTGCTTGATATAGTGAAACAGCACCCGTGGGTGACCTATGCTGAAGTAGAAATAGACAAATTGCTGGCGCTGCGCTACGCCGATTCGGTTTCCATGACCATGAGCTATCGCCGGGGCTAAAAACCCGTTGTTCCGCGGCAAGCCTGGCAGCGCAGCGTTACCCTGCCCTTCGCGGGGCACAGCCAAAGGGAGATCTCCATGCATATCCTGATTACCGGCGCAACAGGGCTGATAGGCAGCACACTGACGCAGCGCCTGCTCACTCAGGGGCATAGCATCACCGTATTGACGCGCAGCGTAAAGCGGGCGCGCAAGCTGTTTGGCGAGCAAGCCGGCTACTGGCCCTCGCTGGCGGAACAGCGCGATCTCGACGGCATTGACGCCGTCATTAACCTGGCTGGCGAACCGATCGCCAACAAACGCTGGAGCAATACCCAGAAGGAACGGCTATGCCAAAGCCGCTGGGCGCTGACCGAGCGGTTGGCAGCCCTGTGCCACGCCAGCCGCCGGCCCCCGCAGGTGCTGATTTCCGGCTCCGCCGTCGGCTATTACGGCGATCAGGGCCAGACGGTCGTCACCGAAGACACCCCGGCGCATGACGAATTCACCCACCAGCTATGCCAACGTTGGGAAGCCTTAGCCTTAAGGGCGCAAAGCAGCGAAACGCGGGTCTGCCTGCTGCGCACCGGCGTGGTGCTGGCCGCCAACGGCGGCGCGCTGGCGAAAATGCTGCCCCCGTTTCGCTTGGGCCTCGGCGGGCCGATAGGCGATGGTAGCCAATACCTGCCTTGGATCCATCTTGACGATATGGTCAACGGCATTCTCTTCCTGCTGGCTGACGCTAACCTGCAGGGGCCATTCAACATGGTGGCGCCCAATCCGGTGCAAAACGAACAGTTTACCGCCCAGCTTGCCAGGGTGGTCAACCGCCCGGCGTTTCTGCGCGTGCCGGCCTTCGCCATGAAGATAATGATGGGTGAAGCGGCAGTCCTGGTGCTCGGCGGGCAGCACGCCATCCCGAAACGCTTGGAACAGGCGGGGTTCAGCTTCCGCTACAGCGAACTGGCGCCGGCGCTGGAGAACGTAATTAACGGCAAATAAGCGCCGCGCCGCACACAGGGTGCGGGCGCGGCTCACGGCGGCTTATTTCAACGCGCCGGAAAGGAACTGCTGCAGGCGGGGGCTTTTCGGGTTGCCAAACAGCTCATCCGGCGGCCCCTGTTCTTCGATAACCCCTTGGTGCAGGAAAATCACATGGCTGGAAACATGGCGCGCAAACTCCATTTCGTGCGTCACCACCACCATGGTTTTCCCCTCTTCGGCCAGTTTCTGCATGATGCGCAGCACCTCGCCCACCAGTTCAGGATCCAGCGCTGAAGTCGGTTCATCAAACAGCAACACCTCTGGCTCCATCGCCAGCGCGCGGGCGATGGATACGCGTTGCTGTTGGCCACCGGAAAGATGCACCGGATATTTGCCGCGCGCACGCTCGTCGATCCCTACTTTGTCCAGATAGCGTATGGCACGCTCGCGCGCCTCCGCCTTGTTCAACCCCAGCACCTGGATCGGCGCTTCCATCACGTTCTCCAACACCGTCATATGGCTCCACAGGTTAAAATGCTGGAAGACCATCGTCAGGCGGGTGCGCAACAACTGCAGCTGTTTTTTATCAAACACCTTAAGCTGCCCGTCTTTATCCCGCACCATGCGAATATCTTCATTATTCAGGCTAATGGAGCCTTCGCTGGGCTTTTCCAGGAAGTTGATGCAACGCAGGAAAGTACTTTTGCCAGAACCGGAGGAGCCGATAATGCTGATCACGTCCCCCGCGTTCGCCGCCAGTGAAACCCCTTTCAATACTTCGTGTTCGCCATAGTGCTTATGCAACTCCGTGACGGCCAATTTTTTATCAGACATAGCGTTGTTCCCGTCATTCATCAATGTTGTTTAATGTGTACCATCCAGCGTTTTTCCGCCTTGCGGAACAGGCTGACAAGCGCATAAGAAATCACCAAATACAGCACCGCCGCAATGCCGAAGGCATAGAACGGTTGGTAAGTGGCCGAGTTGATATCACGCGCGATCTTCAGCAGATCCGGCACGGTGGCGGTAAAGGCCAGTGCGGTGGAGTGCAGCATCAAAATCACTTCATTGCTGTAAGCCGGTAATGCGGTGCGCAGCGCCGAAGGCAGAATGATACAGCGGTACAGTTTGAAGCGTGAAAAACCATAGGCCTCGGCCGCTTCAATTTCGCCATAGGGCACGGCACGGATCGCGCCGGCAAAGATTTCGGTGGTATAGGCGCAAGTGTTAAGCGTCAGCGCCAGAATGGTGCAGTTAAGCCCGCTGCGGAAAAACGCATTGAGGAACTCGCTGCCGCGCACGATCTCCAGGCTGTACATGCCGGAATAAAACACCAGCAGTTGCACATACAGCGGCGTGCCGCGGAACACATAGGTGTAAAACCACACCGGCAGGCGTATCCACGCAATGGAGGAAACCCGCCCCACCGCCATCGGTATCGCCAGCAGGCCGCCGAACACCACGGAAAGAATCAGCAGCCACAAGGTAACGGCCACGCCGGTAAAACGGTAGCCATCACTCCATAGCAGCGACTGCCAGTATTGCTGCAGGATCTCGATCATAGCTCCGCCCTCTTCACTCCCAGCGAATAACGCCGTTCAAGCCACAGCAACACACCGTTGGATACCGTGGTAAAAAACAGATAAACCGCACCGGCCACCAGCGCGTAGAACATCGGCTGATAAGTGCCCTTGCCCGCCAACTGCGTGGCTTTCACCACATCATTCAGGCCGAGAATCGACACCAGCGCCGTCGCTTTCAGGATCACCTGCCAGTTATTGCCGATCCCGGGCAGCGCGTAGCGCATCATCGCCGGGAACATGATACGGCGGAATATTTGGCTGCCACTGAAGCCATAGGCGGTCGCCGCTTCAATCTGCCCGCGTGGTACCGCCAGGTAGGCGCCGCGGAAGGTTTCGGTGAAATAGGCGCCGTAAATAAAGGCCAGGGTAATAATACCGGCGCCGAGGGGATCGATATCAATTTGTGCAACACCGAAAAACTCGGTGATATTGTTCAAAACAATCTGCAGGCCATAGAAGATCAACAGCATCAACACCAGATCCGGCACACCGCGGATCAACGTGGTATAAGCGCCGAACAGCGAGGAAATTATGCGGTTTTGGGACAGTTTTCCGGCCGCGCCGATCAGACCGATCGCCACCGCCAGCAACACGGAACTGATCGCCAGCTCCAGCGTCACCAAAGCGCCTTCATAGATAATTTGGGAATAGCCTTGCAGCATTACTGGGCCCTGTCGTCATTATTCGTGAACTTCCAGAGAGGCACGCCTTCCCTGGCTGCAAGACAGGCTTGCAGTCCGCAGGGGCCGGTATACGGCCCCGTAGTTACCCTTTGATAAGGGCGTATGGATTAACCGCCGTAGACGTCAAAATCGAAGTATTTTTTCGCAATCGTGTCGTAAGTCCCGTCTTTACGCATTTCAGCGAAGGCTTTATCCAGCGCGGTTTTCAGTTCGGTATCACCTTTGCGCAGCCCCATACCGGTGCCGACGCCAAAGAATTTATCGTCTTTCACCGCTTCGCCGGCGAAGGCATAGTTCTTGCCTGGGGGTTGTTTCAGGAAGCCGTCGCTGCCCGCCACTTCATCCTGGAATGCCGCATCGATGCGCCCGGAAGCCAGATCGGCGTAGACCAGATCCTGATTCTGGTAAGGCACAACCGTCACCCCTTTCGGCTGCCACAAGGCATTGGCGTAGGCTTCTTGAGTGGTGCCCTGCAGCACCCCCACGCTCTTGCCCTTGAGTGATTCAATCGTCGGCAGAATGCTTGAGCCTTTCGGTGCGATCAGCCGTGCGTTGGCCGCATACAATTTGTCGGTAAAGTCGATCTCTTGCTGGCGCTTTTCAGTGATGGAAAGCGACGAAATAATGGCGTCGATTTTCTTGGCTTTCAGGGAAGGGATCAATGCATCAAAATCGCTCTCCACAAAAGTGCATTGAGTCTTTATGCGTTTACACAACTCTTTTGCCAGATCGATATCAAAGCCGACCAACTCCCCCTGCGCGTTTTTCGATTCAAATGGCGCATAGGTAGGATCGGTACCAATCTTTAATGGCGATGGAATCGCAGCGAATGCGCTGTGTAACGCACAGGCCATAAGCAGAGGAAGAATCAAAACCCGCTTTTTCATACATTACCCTCAATTGTTTTTGATGCCACCTGGGCATGCTGTCATTATCCGCCAACGTGGGCCGGTAAAGCTGGCGCGTATAACGCGTGACGGTTAACCACAGAATAAAAACCTACCCTATCCATCCGTATTAACTGCAGCAATCATGCCACATTTGCCATTGCCGGCTACAAGATGCGTGTCAAGCGCCATGGGATGCGAATATGGCTACCATCAGCACATAATTCGAACGTTCAGCTCCAGCCGGCGCCCGGCCCGTGACGAATAATTAAACACGTAAACAACAGGGTTAAAATCGATGATCCATTAAAGTGCAGCAAAAGCACCATATTGGTGCAGTGTTGCATAAATGTATCAATATGGGGATTAACGGCTAATGGCTGCCCTGCCAGCGGGCAAACAAATCGTGCGGCAAGGTAATATCGAACTGGTCGATCACCCGGTTGACGGTCTGATCGATGATCGCTTCTACGCTGGTGGGTTGATGATAAAACGCCGGCATCGGCGGCATGATGATCGCCCCCATTTCCGCCGCCTGCGTCATCAGGCGTAGATGCCCCAGATGCAGCGGTGTTTCACGCACGCACAGCACCAAACGGCGGCTTTCTTTCAATACCACATCGGCGGCGCGGGTCAGCAAACCGTCGCTATAGCTGTTGACAATGCCGGATAACGTTTTAATCGAGCAGGGTAAAATCACCATACCGAGCGTTTTGAACGAGCCGGAAGAGATACTGGCGCCGATATCGCGGGTATCGTGCACCACATCAGCCAACGCCTGCACGTCACGCAGGCTGAGCGGCGTTTCCAACGCCAGCGTCTGGCGCGCGGCGTTGCTCATCACCAGGTGGGTTTCCACATCGTCAACCGAACGCAATACCTGCAGCATACGCACGCCGTAGATAGCGCCGCTGGCGCCAGAAATACCGATGATGAGTCGTTTCATTAGCAGGCCTCTGCCTTGGGGATAAATCAGGGCGACTTTGCCGCAATACGGGCGAATAAGCAAGCCGTAACGGCGCGATGCACCATTAGCAAACCGGCCTGCACCATTTTAGCCAGCAGAAAATAGCGCCGTACCGGTGCTGAAAAACACAGGGCGAGGCCCCCCAAGGAGAACCTCGCCCACCATCACCGCCGGCAAACCGCCAGGAGAGTTAACCTTCGTTATGCATTTCCAGGTTTTCGGCTTCTGCCTGGCCGCGCAGCGCCTTGGCGTCGTCGTTACGCAACGACTCCAGGTACTCCAGATAGCCCTGATCGACGTCCTTCGTCACGTAAATGCCGTTGAAGACCGAGCATTCAAACTGGGTGATATCCGGGTTCTCTTCGTTCACCGCGGCAATCAAATCCTCCAGGTTCTGGAAGATCAGCCCGTCGGCGCCGATAAGCTGGCGGATTTCATCCACTTCGCGGCCATGAGCGATCAGTTCATTGGCGCTTGGCATGTCGATACCGTACACGTTAGGGAAACGAATTTCCGGTGCGGCAGAAGCCAGATAAACCCGTTTGGCGCCGGCGTCGCGCGCCATTTCAACGATTTGCTCTGACGTGGTGCCGCGCACGATGGAATCATCCACCAGCAGCACATTCTTGTCGCGGAACTCGGCGCGGTTGGCATTCAGCTTGCGGCGTACGGATTTACGGCGCGCCTGCTGCCCCGGCATGATGAAGGTACGGCCGACGTAGCGGTTTTTTACAAACCCTTGGCGATACGGCTTGTTCAGGATACGGGCGATCTCCAGCGCGATATCGCAAGAGGTTTCCGGGATCGGGATCACCACGTCAATATCCAAATCTTCCCATTCGCGGGCAATTTTCTCGCCCAACTTCTGCCCCATGCGCACGCGGGCGCTGTACACCGAAATCTTGTCCATGAAAGAGTCCGGGCGGGCAAAGTAAACGTATTCGAACAGGCAAGGGTTGGTTTTCGGGTTCTCCGCGCACTGACGGGTGAACAACTGCCCCTTTTCCGTGATGTACACCGCTTCGCCCGGCGCCACATCGCGCAGGAACTCAAAGCCCAGGGTATCCAGTGCCACGCTTTCGGAAGCAACCATATACTCGTTACGGCCGTCTTCCAGCGTGCGTTTGCCAATCACCAGCGGCCGAATGCCGTGCGGATCGCGAAACGCCAGCAAGCCATGGCCGATGATCATCGCCACGCAGGCATAAGCGCCGCGCAGTTGCTGATGCATGGCCGCCACGGCGGTAAAGATGTCGTCGGCGCCCAACGGATAATGCGGGAAACGGTCCAACTCGGTGGCCAGTACGTTCAGTAGAATCTCGGAGTCGGAGGTGGTGTTGACATGGCGGCGCCCGTTTTCAAACAGCGCCTGGCGTAGTTCGTGAGCGTTGGTCAGATTACCGTTATGCGCCAGCGTAATGCCGAACGGCGAGTTGACGTAGAAGGGCTGAGCCTCGGAGGCGCTGGAGCTGCCGGCCGTGGGGTAACGCACATGGCCGATCCCCATATTTCCCTGCAGACGCTGCATATGACGTGCTTCAAACACGTCTTTCACCAGACCGTTTGCCTTACGCAGACGGAACCCGTTATGCGCATCGATAGTGACGATGCCTGCGGCATCCTGACCACGATGCTGAAGCACCGTCAATGCATCATAAATCGACTGGTTAACCGGCATAAAACCGGCGATACCGACAATACCGCACATGTTGTCTTTTCCTCTAAGCCGCTACCGCCCCGGTAAGTGGGCCGGTAAGAAACTCGACGTGCTCTGCAGATAGTCAAAAAACCACCTGATGATATAACTGAACTGCGGGATTAACTGTGACTGTTTCCAGTCTTCACTGTGTGAAAAGTCGGTAAAGGTATCCAGAAAGAACAGGATGGCCGCGACGATAAGCACCCCACGCAGCGCCCCGAAACAGATGCCCAGCACCCGATCGGTTCCTGACAGCCCGGTTTTTTCCACCAACGAGCTAATCACATAGTTAACAATCGCCCCGACGATCAGAGTCGCGATAAACAGGATAGTAATCGCGATACCATTTCGCACCAGTTCATCTTGAAAACGCGTGAAATAGACGGCAAGAGATGGGTAGAAATGGCTGGCAACAAAAAACGCACATCCCCAAGTCACAAGTGACAAAGCTTCGCGGACAAAACCGCGGATCAGGCTGACCAGAGCAGAAAAACCAATCAGCGCAATAATGACGTAATCAATCCAGACCATGAACTATTCCAATAGTGAATCGCCCCTGCGTCCAATCGCGGCGAATTCTAACAGAAAAAGAAAACGTTTGCGTAGGGGATTTTCCCCAGCGCCGCAAATAAAAATCGGCGATGAAATAATTCCCAGCCGCCTCACGGGGATAGGCGATCGCCCTCGCACGGAGCTTGCCGCAGGGGCGGCACAGGGCCGCCCCTTGGCCGTTAGCGCACGCCGTACGGTTTGATCTGCCCACTCAATCCGCTGAGCGAGTTCAACTCCGGCAGCGCCGCCTGCAGTTTTTGCCGCGATGCATCCGGGCCAACGTAAATGCGGGTGATCTGCCCCTGCACCGGCGTTGCCGGCACGGTAAAGGCGCGGTGGCCGGATAACCGCAGCGAAGCGACGATCTCATTCACTTTGGCCGCGTTTTTCAGCGCCCCCAGTTGCACCACGTAAGCCTGCCCCGCCGGCGCTTTTTCTTCGGCCGGTTTGGTTTCTGCCGGTTTAGGCTGCTCCACCGGTTTTGGCGCCGGCTTCACTTCCGGCTTCGGCACTGGCTTAGGTTTCGGTTCAATCGGCTTGGGTTCCACCGGTTTCACTTCGGCCGGCTTCGGTTTCGGCTGCGGCGCCGGTTTGCTTTCGGCCACCGCCGGCGGTGCAACGACAGGCTGCTGCGCCGCCTGATTGGCCGCCTGCTGCATGGCCGCTTCATTCGCCGCCTGCTGTTCCACCAGCGAAGCGGCACCTTCCGGCGGCTGCGCCGGCAAAGGCTGGCTAACCGGCGGCACCACGTCGGATTCTTCTACGTCGCCGGGTTTCGGCACTAATGGGATAGCCGCAAACTCATCCTGATAGTGTTTCTTTTTGCCGTCCAGCAGCCCAGGCAGGATAATCACCCCCAGCGCCACCAGTATCACGGTCCCGACCAGACGGTTCTGAAATTTGCTTGCCACTCACTCTCCCCGTATCTCGTCTAACGCCGCCATCACGTGCGCAACGGTGTGGAACGATCCACAGACGATCACAATATCCTGTTTTGCTGCGTCCTGCATCGCCTGGCGCCAGGCAGTTGCAACATCGGCAAATTGCCGCGGCAGCGATAAATGCTGGGCCAGCAGATCAACACTTGCGCCACGCGGGCCTTCCAACGGCGCACAGTACCACTCATCCACTTCAGGCGCCAGGCAGGCCAAAGTGCCGGCGATGTCTTTATCCGCCAGCATCCCCACAACGGCGCGCACCTTGCCGCCATTACGCGGCAGTTGCGCCAGGCGGCTGGCCAGATAGCCGGCCGCATGCGGATTATGCGCCACATCAAGGATCAACATTGGCTCTTGCTGCACGATCTGGAAACGCCCTGGCAACAGCGCCTGCTGCAGCCCGGTGAAAATCGCACGCTCGTCCACTTCCAGCGCCGCATAGTGCAATGCAGCCAGCGCCGTCGCCGCATTGGCCAGCGGCACGTTCGGCATCGGCAAATCGGTCAACAGCGTGCCGTCGCCCTGCCACTGCCAGCGCTCGCCCTGCTCGCTGAATGACCAGGCTTCGCCGCGGCGGTACAGCTTCGCCCCCAGCGATTGCGCCACCTGGGCAATGCTGGCCGGCATATCCGGCTCGCCGACCACCGCCGGTTTGCCGGCGCGGAAAATCCCGGCTTTCTCGCGGCCGATGCTCTCGCGGTTATCGCCCAGCCAATCGGTGTGATCCAGCGCAATGCTGGTGATCACCGCCACATCGGGATCGACGATATTGGTGGCATCCAGGCGGCCGCCCAGGCCCACTTCCATGATCACAACGTCGAGCCGCGCCTGTTTGAACAACTGCAACGCGGCCAGCGTACCAAACTCGAAATAGGTCAGCGACGTCTCGCCGCGCCCGGCTTCAACCGCCGCGAACGCGCGGCAATGTTCGGCTTCGCTCAGTTCCTGGCCCTGGATCCGCACCCGTTCGGTGTAGCGGATCAGGTGCGGCGAGCTGTACACCCCCACCTTCAAGCCGGCGGCCAACAAAATGGCCTCCAGCGTACGGCAGGTAGTGCCCTTGCCATTGGTGCCTGCAACGGTGAATACGGTCGGGGCGGGAGAAAGAAGATCAAGCTGCGTTGCAACACGCTGAACGCGTGCCAGCCCAAGTTCGATGGCCTGACTGTGCAGACGCTCCAGATAGTAAAGCCACGCGCTGAGTGACGACGTGGCTTGGGGGATTTGGTGGTTTTGCATGCGTCCCATCACTGATTGGGTCATTAATTCATCAGCGCACCACCGTCAACAGCGGCTAAGGGTGGTGCTCTCCGTTGCCAGCCAACGCTAAACCATAACACTGGCAAATTGCACACCGCGCGGCCTAAGCCGGCGCGGTGTTACCGCCTGAATTTAGGCATCCGCCTGGCTGTCCGGCGCAACCACCGGCGCCGTTTCGCCAAAGTTTGGCTGCAGCTGGTTGGTCAGCTTGGAAAGAATGCTGGCCAGCGTCTGGCGCAGCTCGGGGCGGCGCACGATCATATCGATGGCCCCTTTTTCGATCAGGAACTCACTGCGCTGGAAGCCAGGCGGCAGTTTTTCACGCACGGTTTGTTCGATCACGCGCGGCCCGGCAAAGCCAATCAGCGCCTTCGGCTCAGCGATGTTGATATCGCCAAGCATGGCCAGGCTGGCGGAAACGCCGCCCATGGTCGGATCGGTCAACACCGAGATATACGGCAGGCCGCGTTCCTGCAATTTGGCCAGCGCAGCGCTGGTTTTCGCCATCTGCATCAGCGACATCAGCGCTTCCTGCATACGTGCGCCACCGCTGGCGGAGAAGCACACCAGCGGGCAGTTGTCTTCCAGCGCCTGTTCAACCGCACGCACAAAGCGCGCACCAACGACTGAAGACATGGAGCCGCCGATAAAGGCGAATTCAAACGCCGCTGCAACCACCGGCATGCCGTAGAGCGTGCCTTTCATCACCACCAGCGCATCTTTCTCGCCGGTCGCTTTCTGCGCCGCACTCAGGCGGTCTTTATACTTTTTGGAATCCCTGAACTTCAGAACGTCTTTCGGTTCCAGTTCGCTGCCCAACTCAACTTCAGAGCCTTCATCCAGCAACGTGTGCAGGCGTGCGCGCGCAGACAAACGCATATGGTGATCGCACTTCGGGCAAACTTCCAGATTACGCTCCAGCTCGGCGCGGTAAAGTACCTGGCCGCAGCTATCGCATTTGGTCCAAACCCCCTCGGGAATGCTCGCCTTACGGGTTTGTGTAATATTGCTCTTGTTAAGAATTCGTTCAATCCAGCTCATCGATGACCTTTCTGTTTGAACCTGGCAGACGCCAATCTGCTGTTCATGCTTTAGCAATCCCCCTGTGAACGCCCCCAAAGAAAAATGCCTGACAAAACGCGGCAAGCGCGCAACGCAGGCTTCGGGATTGTTCACAGGAACAGACCTGTGAATGTCGCTCATTAAACCATATCGGCCCGGCGCTGTGGATAAAAAACTGGTCGAACCGATAGGTTAAGCGATGTTTTTGTTATTTTTGCTGGCGTGCAGCGGCGCGTTTATGGCGCCAAATTTCTACCACGCCCGGCAGAATCGAAACAATGATAATAGCAACAATCAAGAGTTTCAGGTTTTCTTGCACCACCGGCAAATCGCCAAACAGGTAGCCGGCGTAGGTAAACAGCAGCACCCACAGCAAGGCCCCTGCCACGTTGTACGCGGCGAAATGGCGATAGGACATATGCCCCATACCTGCGACAAATGGTGCAAATGTCCGCACGATCGGCACAAAACGCGCCAGGATAATCGTCTTCCCGCCGTGCTTCTCATAAAACTGATGCGTTTTTTCCAGATAGCTGCGGCGGAAAATCTTCGAGTCCGGGTTGCTGAACAGCTTTTCGCCAAACAGCCGGCCGATGGTGTAATTCACCGCATCGCCGACGATGGCGGCAATCGCCATCAGCAGCACCATGGTGTGCACGTTTAAATCGTTACTGGGCAGTGCCGCCAACGCGCCGGCGACGAACAGCAGAGAGTCCCCCGGCAAAAACGGCGTCACCACCAGGCCGGTTTCACAGAACAGGATCAGGAACAGGATGGCGTACACCCACATGCCGTACTGCGCGACCAGCTCAGCCAGATGCACATCAATATGCAAAATAAAATCAATAAGGAACTTAATAATTTCCATAGATTCTCTCTTATGACCGGGCGAGCCACCCACCCGGCGGATTAATCAGGGAACAAGGCTTAATCATCAGGTAAAAACAGCGGCCCCAGAGTTGGCCGCGGTAATGCAAAATGCGCAGGATAATCCACGGAAACCAAATACAGCCCCCCTGCCCGCGCCGTCGCTGCCGCCAGATTGCGATCCTTCAATGCCAACAGTTCAGCCATCCAGTTTTCATCCTGGTTGCCGCAGCCAATTTCCAGCAGGCTGCCGACAATGTTACGAACCATATGATGCACAAACGCATTCGCCTTGATATCTACCACGATATATTGCCCATGACGCGAAACTTTAACGTGTTTTACGTTTCTCCAGGGGGTGCGTGATTGACACTGCACGGCACGGAACGAGGTGAAGTCATTTTCCCCCAGCAATGCCTGTGCGGCGCGGTGCATACGGTCGGCATCCAGCGGATGATAAAAGTGGGTGACGCCCTGTTGCAGCACGGCCGGGCGGTAACGGTGGTTGAAGATGATATAGCGATAACGCCGCGCCGTGGCGCTAAAGCGCGCGTGGAAATCCGCCGGCACATCGGCCACCCAGCGCACGGCGATGTCCGGCGGCAGATGGGTATTCACCCCCATGGTCCAGGCGGCATCTTTGCGGCGCACGTTGGTTTCAAAGTGCGCCACCTGCCCGGTGGCGTGCACCCCGGCATCGGTGCGGCCGGCGCAAAACACCACAATAGGCTCATCCGCGACTTTGCTCAGGGCCGCTTCCAGACAGCCCTGAATGCTGTCCACTTCCTGTTGGCGCTGCCAGCCGTAATAACGGCTGCCATCATATTCAATACCCAGCGCAATTTTGTACGGTGGGGTTGCTACCTGTGACATCAGTACAACTGCTCCTGCAACAGGCGTTCGGCGGTTTCGATCGCCATCAGCGCGCCGCCAAAGCGCACGTTATCAGCCACGGACCAAAATTGCAGCAGCTCCGGGATGCCGTAGTCATTGCGCAGGCAGCCGATGCTTAACACGGCACTGCCAGAGGCTTCCGTCACCTGAGTGGGGTAATCGTCCTCCTCGCTCAGTTGGATATCCGCCGCCTGTGCATACTCTGCGCGCGCTTCTTCCGCCGCCAGCGGGCGCAGCGCCTCAAGGTGCACCACCTGAGCATGGCCGTAAAACACCGGCGATTGCACGCAGCTCACCGAAATTGGCAGGCCATCGTCCTGCAACACTTTGCGCGCCTGATCGACAATCAGCCGTTCTTCACGCACGCTGCCCTGCTCGTCCGCCAGCAGCGGCAGCAGGTTAAACGCCAACTGTTTGCTGAACATGCCGGCTTCCGCCGGGATGCCGTTGAGCAGACGCGCGCTTTGGCCTGCCAGCGCATCCACCGCGGCCTTGCCGCGTGAAGATACGGACATCAGCGTGGTGACATGCAAACGGGAAAGGCCGGCCTGCTCCACCAGCGGTTTGATGGCGGTCAGTAACTGGCTCACCATACCGTCGGCCACCGCCACGATATTTCGGTTACGGTAATCGGCCAGCGCTTGCGGGTTAACCCCCGGCACCACCAGCGGCACGTCCGGCTCCAGCGCAAACAGGCCGCTGCTGTCGATCACCAGGCAGCCCATGTTGCCCGCATCTTCGGCATAGCGGGCCGAGGCTTCGCTGCCAGCGACGAAAAACGCCAACTGGGCCTGCGACCAGTCAAACTGCGCCGCATCCTGCACCTGCAGGGATTTACCGTCGAAGCGCACCGTTTCACCGGCGCTGCGTTCACTGGCCAAAGGATAGAGTTCACCCACCGGGAACTGGCGTTCCTGCAACAATTCCAGCAACGCTTCCCCTACTGCGCCCGTGGCGCCGAGCAGAGCGATATTCCAGCCGTCAGACATTGGGTTTTCTCCAGAGTATGTCGTTCAAATACAGACGGGCGTTACCGCCCTGGCCTTCCACACCGCCGCGTGGAAGGCGTTGGCGATACAACGCCCGCAGAGTAAAAATGTTATCGCGGGTTGCCGATGGCCCCCCACGCCGCGCTACGGCAACTTATTGCACGGTGAAGCCCAGTTGGCGCAACAGTTCGGCGCTGGCGCTGTCATCACAGCGTACGCGCAGCGATGACCATTCACGGCGCTCCTGATACTGCTTGCGCAAGCGATCAAACTCACCAGGCTGACCGGCCACTTTACGCAGCGGCGCATCATCGCGGCGCACATCATACACCAAGTGCATCAATCGTTTTAACTTCGCGTCATCCAGCGGCCCGTGCAGGCGGATTTCGCTGAACGCCGGCACCGGCAGCAGCGCCGCCAGCTCAACCTGCTGCGGCCGATCAAGATACTGGCTAAAGGCTTCAAACACCTGCGTGGTGCCGCGCGCTTTGCCTTCCAACGAATAGCCGGCGATGTGCGCGGTACCGATATCCACCCGCGCCAACAGCGGCAGAGAAAGCGCCGGCTCCGGCTCCCAGACGTCCAGCACCGTGCTCAATTTCTTGCCCTGCTCCAGCGCCTGCAACAGCGCCGCATTGTCGACCACCGGGCCGCGGCAGGCATTAATCAAGATCCGGTTATCCGGCAACGCCGCCAGCAGCTCGGCATCAGCCAGGTGCAGGGTGTTATACGGGCCAGATTTATTCAGCGGCGTGTGGAAGGTCAACACATCGGCTTCCGCCACCAGTTTTTCCAGCGGCCAGAACGCCCCGGCGTCGCCACGCGCGGCGCGCGGCGGATCGCACAGCAGCGTGCGCACGCCCAGCGCCTTCAGGCGCGCATCCAGCCGTGAGCCCACGTTGCCGACCCCGACGATGCCGACCGTTTTATCACGCAGTTGAAAACCGTCGCGCTCGGCCAGCAACATCAGCGCAGAAAACACATATTCAACCACCGCAATGGCGTTGCAGCCCGGCGCGGCGGAAAAGGCGATGCCAGCCTGTTTCAACCAGGCGTCGTCAACGTGATCGGTGCCGGCGGTGGCGCTGCCGACAAAGCCGATGCGGGTGCCGGCCAACAGTTCTTCATTAACTTTGGTCACCGAACGCACCATCAGGGCGTCGGCATCAGCCAGCGCATCACGTGGGATCGGGCGCCCGGGCACCGCCCGCACTTTCCCCAAACGGCTGAACAGCTCAGCCGCATACGGCATATTTTCATCAACCAGGATTTTCACTTCGCTCTCCGGCGGGTTAAAACAGTGTTTGTCTGGCAATAGTTTGCCACTGAATGGCGCGGAAACCCAATGTTGTTATGCCCGGCGGAAACGCTCCGGCGTGGTGCCGGCGATCTGCTGGAACATCACGATAAACGCCGACGCCGAGCTATACCCCACCTCCAGGGCAACCTCCTGCACGGTTTTGCCCTGCTCAAGTAATGAACTGGCATACAGAAAACGCAGCCGCTGGCGCCATTCGCTAAACGACATGCCCAGTTCCTGCTGGCAGCGGCGCGAAAGCGTGCGCTCGGTGGTATACACCCGCGCCGCCCACTGCGCCAGCGGCGTATTGTCCGCCGGGCAGCGTTCCAGCGCCTGCAGCACCGGCGCCAAAAACTTGTCCCGCGAAGCAGGCAGATAAGCCTGTTGCTGCGGCGAACGGTGCAGTTGATCGATCAGCACCCGGCAAAGGCGCAAATCTTCCCGGCTTTGCGGCACATATTGCCGGCGGGCGTAAAAATCTTCGGCGATAGCGCGAAAGATCGGCGTCACGTTAACCAGGCACGGTTCGGCCGGCATCCCGGCGCACAGCGGCTGCATGATATCCACCATCCTGCACTGCGCCTGCCTGCGGTTGTAGCAAGAGTGCTCCAGCCCCGCCGGCGCCCACACCACAAATTCCGGCGGCGCCAAAAAGCGCTGGCCGCCGATGTTCAGCGCCATCACCCCGGCTTTTACCCACATCAGTTGCCCCCAGCTATGGCTGTGCGGCTGAAATTCTGTGTGCGCGTTGAAATCTTCGCAGCGAAACTGCACTGGGCGCGGAGCAAGAATATGCTCGGCGGGAAAGTAACGGATCTCGGCCATCGTGTTAGCCCGTAGGTTGTCTTGTTTACGCCGCAATTTGTCTGGTTATCGTTATATATAATAAACCAGACACGCGTAAACTACCCGCTACGTTATCCGCAGTAAAACTCGAAGATACAAGATTATGAACGCACTTTTTCCGTTGCTGGCGGTGTTCATCTGGTCTGTCAACGCCATCGTCAGTAAGCTTTCCGCAACCGCGATCGATCCGGCCGCCATCTCGTTCTACCGCTGGCTGCTGGCGCTAATTGCCCTGACGCCAATGGTGCTGCCGGGGCTGCTGCGCAATTGGCGCGCCGCGCGCGCCAACGGCTGGAAACTGTTGATTCTTGGCCTGCTCGGCATGGTGCTGTACCAAAGCCTGGCCTACTATGCCGCGCACAGCGTCAGCGCGCTTTTTATGGGGATTATCGTCTCTCTGATCCCGCTGTTGACCATCCTGATCAGCAT
Organism: Gibbsiella greigii; assembly: GCF_039540155.1. Lineage (NCBI taxonomy): Bacteria > Pseudomonadati > Pseudomonadota > Gammaproteobacteria > Enterobacterales > Yersiniaceae > Gibbsiella > Gibbsiella greigii. Next base: position 4,962 of record NZ_BAABEM010000048.1, on the reverse strand, counting down.
CTGGTTGCTGAACGTGGCGCCCACCCTTGGCGTGATGATTGGCAGCGTGCTATCGCTGGGCGGCCTGGTGTGGCTGGTGAGCGGCGGCCAACCGGGATTACTGCTGGAACACGGCATCGACAAAGGCGAACTGATGATGTTCGCCGCCGCCGCATCATACGCGCTGTATGGGGTGCTGACCAAACGCTGGGCGATCCCGATGCCGAACTGGCAGGCGCTGTATGTGCAGATCCTGTTCGGGGTGGTGCTGTTGCTGCCCAACTTCCTGCTGGCGCCGGATATCGGGCTCACCCGTGAGAACATCCCGTTGGTGCTGTTTGCCGGCATCCCGGCTTCAATCGCCGCGCCCTATCTGTGGATCCAGGGCGTGATGCGCATGGGCGCCAATACCGCGTCGATCTTTATGAACCTGGCGCCGGTGTTTACCGCGGTGATCGCCGTGGCGTTCCTGCATGAGCAATTGCACAGCTACCACCTGATCGGCGGCGGCGCCACTCTGCTGGGGGTAATACTTTCCCAACGCCTGCGTACCCCGCTCGGCCGTAAAAAGCCGGCGGAACAGGCGAAAACCTGTAAAGACTGACCGCCCGCCGCCGCGCTGGCTGAAATATAGGCAGGCGGGCGGCGCATCCGTCTTCAGCGAAAGAAATCTCGCCGAAACAGTATTGATAACCGTTATTTGCAGGTATCATTAAAGTACCTGCGCGATGCGGCGGGGATGACTTTTTTTCTACACTGGGAAGGACTGGTAATATGCAACCTTTGAGCGGGCCCGACACCACTAACGCCCCCGACAGTCCTTCTGCTCCGGGTAGCCAAAACGCCGGTGATCAACCGCTCTCTACGGCACAGCGCACAACGCTGGAAAAACTGATCGTCAAAATCATGGCGCTCAGCCCGGTGAAATCCGCAGAAATCTGGGCCGCGCTGCGCCACGATCTGGGGCTAGACAACGGCAGCGAACTGCTGGCCCGCCATTTCCAGCCGGCGGAACAGCGCCTGCAAAGCCGCCTGGCGCAGGCGCAGCAAAATCATGCCAGCCGCCAACTGCTGCAACAGCTGACCGAACTGTTGCCCCAGGGCAACAACCGCGTGGCCGTCAGCGACTATATTCGCCAGCAATTTAACTGCACGGTGCTCAGCCAGCTCAACGATGCGCAGTTGCAACAGGTGTTGGATCTGTTGCAAAGCGGTTCGCTGGCGATCCCCACGCCGCAGCAGGCGACCGTCACCGATCGCCCCTTGCTGCCGGCGGAACACCAGAGCCTGGCGCCGTTAGTGACGCGTCTGAGCGCAACCACCGGCGAACCGCCGGCAAAAATCAGGCAAGCGATCTTCCATCTGGTCGGCATCAAAAGCAACGAACCGTTACCGGCGCGCCACTTCCAGTTGCTCAGCCAATACCTGCAGGTGAAAACCACGCTCAGCCAGCAAAGCGCGCCGACGCTGAACGGCCTGCTGGCGGCGCTTAAACAGCCGGCAGACAGGCAGGAGCGGCAGTTGCTCAGCGATTATTGCCTGTCGCGCTTTAACCGCCGCGCCAACGCGGCGTTAACCCAGGATCAGCTCAACGACGCCATTGGCCTGCTGTTTTCGCAGCGCCTGGAAAAGGCTGGAACGGCGGCGCTGATCCGCAGTGAAGATATCGCAACCCCGCCGCCGTCACCTGGCTGGTGGCAGGCTATCGCACGCAAACCGCTGGTGCCCACGATCGTTGCGCTGGCGATCATCATCGGTGCGCTGATGCTGCTGTTCTAGGCAGCGCCAGCCTTACCCACAGCCGCAATCACCGGCCGGCCGTGCGCCCCATTCACCCGCTAGCTCCCCCGTGGCCAACGGGTGGCCGTCGCGCAGCCAAAAATCCAGCCCGCCGATCAGCTCCTTCACTTTGAGGCCGTACATCGCCAACTTATAAGCGCCTTTGGTGGAGCCGTTGCAACCTATGCCATCGCAATACGTGACGTATACCTTGCTGGGATCCAACTGCGCCAGGCGGGCTTCGTTCATCTGCCGGTGAGGCAAACTCAGCGCGCCGGGAATATGCCCGGCCCGATAATTTTCCGGCGAACGGGTGTCGATCACTACAATCTCTGTCACACCGTTGCGCAGATCTTCAGCCACGTCCCAGGCATCAGCGTAGTAACTCAATTTGGCCTGCAAATAGGCCAGATGTTGTGCCGGATCGGCGGGCGGAAAAACTAAAATAGATGAAACGATAGCCATGGCTGACAGCTCCTGTGTTGTTTAAAGGCAGACCACAGATGATAGCCCTACTCATCATGAAGAGAGGGAAAGCTAAGGTTATACCGAGCTTTGTTGCTGATGAATCTTTATTTTCCTTTCCGTTTTCCTTTATCGGGAATCAACCAGAAAATAAAACAACCGATGAAAAATACTAGGGCAGGTATAATATATTGCATGGAACCCTCGTTAAGCACGATAGCGCCAATCACGCAGAACGCGGTGATACCCATGACTATCCCACCCAGGGCATCAAAAAAAACGCGCAAAACCCTATCACATATTGTTGATTTCATTGATAACGCTCTCCAATTGCGCGGGATTGCTTCTGGCTAACTTACTGATGGATAAGAAGTTTTCAAGAGGTTTTTCAAATAAAAAATAGAGCATGTCGAAATTTTGCACCCAAAGCTTTTGATACAGTCCTGGATTTTCATGGCGTAAACGGCGAGAGGCTTGAGCAGCTCGCGAAATTAACCCTTGGGTGAGTACAACACCGATAGAAAATGATGTCCCTATACGGATAGCCAACCTGCTAATGGCAGCGGCAGCTATCCCATCAACTAACCTTGCGCCGATGATACCACCAATGGCTAATTGTGTTATCTGCCGGGAACCAACAGCAGTCGCTTTACGAGCTATTGCATCATGTATTTTCTGGACAGCGCTATCTGGAAGGTGGCTTAGGGCATCATTAATGATGATTTCTGTTATCTGGATAATGACCGTCCGATTAGCACAAATCCTTTTCAGCCCTTGGTATAAACGGCTATCGTCATCAAAATTACGGCTCTGGTACATCTGCCCGCCGTCGCTTAAACTAAGGTCTTCCAAAGTGCGCTCAATACCGTAATAAAAATCGACGGGGATTGATACTACACCGTCTATAACCCCTTTACCTATACTTGCTATGTTCATCAGCCGCTTCCCATATCGTTTTTTTCCAATGATAACCTTATGAATAATCTGGGGGAAGCTCAGACAAGCTCGCAATAATACGATTAGGAATACTGCCTGATAAACGCCGGCCTGTTGCCGCTGGCGATGCGCCCCGGGCAGCGATTTTTTACTTTCAGCCTTTTCATTTGCCGCGCTTTGCTCTATTTGTAACGCCCTTATCTGTTTTTAAGGGATGCACTATGGCTCACATCTATGCCAGGGTTTTGCTGCTGGGCGCCACGCTGGCCTTGCTCAGCGCCTGCGACAGCGCGCAAACCCGCCCACAGGTCACCATTGAAGGTAAAACCATGGGCACTTTCTACAGCGTTAAAATCAGCGGCGAACTGGCGGAAAGCCAGCAGCAGCTCCGGCAAGAGATCGACGCGCTGCTGGAACAGGCCAACGACGATATATCCACCTATCGGCCCGGCTCCGTACTTTCCAGGTTCAACCACAGCCCAAGCACGGCGCCGCAGCCGATTCCGCGCGGCATGGCCGATATTATCCTGATGGCCCAGCGCATCGGCCGCGACACGCACGGCGCGATGGACATTACCGTCGGCCCATTGGTTAACCTGTGGGGCTTCGGGCCGGACAAACACCCGTGGAAAACCCCGGATCAACAGCAAATTGAAGCGGCGAAAAGCCTTGTGGGTTTGCAGCACCTGCAATTGATCGGCAACAGCCAGGGCGAGTGGCTGCAAAAAGATCTGCCGGCGCTGTATGTTGACCTTTCCACTCTGGGAGAAGGCTACGGTGTGGATCAACTGGTGCAGTTGATGGCGCGCAAGGGCATCACCAACTACCTGGTTTCCGTGGGCGGCGCGGTTTCTTCACGTGGGGTGAACGGCCAGGGCAAACCCTGGCGGGTGGCGATCCAAAAACCCACCGACCAGGAAAACGCGGTGCAGGCGCTGGTGGATCTGCAAGGTTATGGCATCAGCACTTCCGGCAGCTACCGCAACTATTTCGAGGAAAACGGCAAACGCTATTCCCACGTGATCGATCCCAGCACCGGCCGGCCGATCGAGCATAAGCTGGTTTCCGCCACGGTGATCGCACCCACCGCGCTGGAAGCCGACGGCTGGGACACCGGGCTGATGGTGCTCGGCCCGGAAAAGGCGCTGCAACTGGCGCAGCAAAAAGGACTGGCGGTGTATCTGATCACCAAGACCGATAGCGGCTTCAGCGCGGTGATGACCCCGCAGTTCAAAGCCTTTCTGGTGCCGTAACGCCTTATGAATAGCGGTTGGCTGCAAAACGATCACGGACAGCACTGATATCGCTGAAGAGAAAACTACGGCTTTTGGTTAGTGATACCAGTGTTTTTTCTCAAGAAAAAGTGTGGCACTCTTAAAAGAAATTAAACAATACAAAAATATCTCGGCCTATCGGTTAGTTTTTAGGCGTTGCTATAACATGCCCTAACCGCCCAGCGCCGGGCGTTGTTACAGAGGATGTCCGCATGCTGGACCGTATTTCCGCCTATACCCCGCTGGGCACCGGGCAACTGCTGTTCCATTCCCTGGACGGCACCGAAGCCCTTTCCGAACCTTTTGATTTCAACGTGGCTTTGTTGAGCACCAACCCGCGCCTGGATCGCAAGGCCCTGCTCGGCCAGCCGCTGACCCTGGTTATCCCTACCCAGGGTTTTCTCGCCGAGCCGCGTTTCCTTAACGGCAAAATCACCGCCGTCGCCGTTTCCAGCGAAGAGATCGGCGGCACTCGCTATGCGGTCTATACCCTGCGCGTGCAGCCCGATCTGTGGCCGATGACCCAGGA